>NZ_CP017181.1:4575240-4880257 GCF_001729765.1 Enterobacter kobei | reverse complement strand
AATCCTCGACCCGGCGCGTGATGCTCATCTTCCTGCGTCGTCCGTTGCTCATTTTCCACGCGAAATCGTGCGGAAATACGCGGGAAATAAGGAAAGAGAATTGACTCCGGAGTGTACAATTATTACAATCCGGCCTCTTTAATCACCCACGCTGAGGCGTTAGTCGTTCGAAACTCGTTCGGGTATACGCAAAAGTCAGTGAATTTATTCAAGTTTAGGTAGAAATCGCCATGAAACGCACTTTTCAACCGTCTGTACTGAAGCGCAACCGTTCTCACGGCTTCCGTGCTCGTATGGCTACTAAAAATGGTCGTCAGGTTCTGGCACGTCGTCGTGCTAAAGGCCGCGCTCGTCTGACCGTTTCCAAGTAATAAAGCTAACCCCTGAGTGGTTAAGCTCGCATTTCCCAGGGAGTTACGTTTGTTAACTCCCACTCATTTCACTTTCGTCTTCCAGCAGCCACAACGGGCTGGCACGCCGCAAATCACCATCCTCGGCCGCCAAAATTCGCTGGGGCATCCCCGCATCGGTCTCACAGTCGCCAAGAAAAACGTTAAGCGCGCGCATGAACGCAATCGGATTAAACGTCTGACGCGTGAAAGCTTCCGTTTACGTCAGCACGAACTGCCTTCTATGGATTTCGTGGTGGTGGCTAAAAAGGGGGTTGCCGACCTCGATAACCGTGCTCTCTCGGAAGCGTTGGAAAAATTATGGCGCCGCCACTGTCGCCTGGCTCACGGGTCCTGATAGCCCTCATTCGGGTCTATCAACGCCTGATTAGTCCGCTACTCGGGCCGCACTGCCGTTTCACACCAACATGCTCAAGCTACGGAATTGAGGCATTGCGCAGGTTTGGAGTGATAAAAGGCAGTTGGTTGACGGTGAAACGCGTATTAAAATGCCACCCTTTACACCCCGGTGGAGACGACCCCGTCCCCCCAGGACCTTTTGATACCAGAGAACACTAACGATGGATTCGCAACGCAATCTTCTTATCATCGCTTTGTTGTTCGTGTCTTTCATGATCTGGCAGGCATGGGAGCAGGATAAAAATCCTCAACCCCAGCAGCAGACCACGCAGACTACGACCACCGCAGCGGGTAGCGCCGCCGACCAGGGCGTACCGGCCAGTGGCCAGGGGAAACAGATTACGGTTAAGACCGATGTGCTTGAGCTGACTATCAACACCCGTGGTGGTGATGTTGAGCAGGCGCTGCTGTTGACCTACCCGAAAGAGCTGAAGTCTACCGAACCGTTCCAGTTACTGGAAACCACGCCAGAGTTTATCTACCAGGCGCAGAGCGGCCTGACCGGTCGTGATGGCCCGGATAACCCGGCTAACGGTGCGCGTCCACTGTATAACGTCGAGAGCGACACCTTTGCGCTGGCTGATGGCCAGAACGAACTCGTTATCCCGATGACCTATACCGACGCGGCAGGCAACACGTTCACCAAAACCTTCACCCTGAAACGCGGTGAATATGCGGTAAACGTGGGCTACAGCGTACAGAACACCGGTGCGAAACCGCTGGAACTGTCTACCTTCGGTCAGCTGAAGCAGTCCATCAATCTGCCGTCTCACCGTGACACCGGAAGCAGCAACTTCGCGCTGCACACCTTCCGTGGCGCGGCATACTCCACGCCTGACGCGAAGTATGAGAAATACAAGTTCGACACCATTGCCGATAACGAAAACCTGAACGTCAGTGCTAAAGGCGGTTGGGTGGCAATGCTGCAGCAGTATTTCGCGACTGCATGGGTGCCAAATAACGACGGTACCAATAACTTCTACACCGCGAACCTGGGCAACGGTATTGCAGCCATCGGCTACAAATCTCAGCCAGTTCTGGTTCAGCCGGGTCAAACCGGTAAGCTGGCAAGCACCCTGTGGGTCGGCCCGGAAATCCAGGACAAAATGGCTGCTGTTGCGCCGCACCTGGATCTGACCGTCGATTATGGTTGGTTGTGGTTCATCTCTCAGCCGCTGTTTAAGCTGCTGAAGTTCATCCACAGCTTCCTGGGTAACTGGGGCTTCTCCATCATCGTTATCACCTTTATCGTTCGTGGCATCATGTACCCGCTGACCAAAGCGCAGTACACCTCCATGGCGAAGATGCGTATGCTGCAGCCGAAGATTCAGGCAATGCGTGAGCGTCTGGGCGATGACAAACAGCGTCAGAGCCAGGAAATGATGGCCCTGTATAAAGCAGAGAAAGTGAACCCGCTGGGTGGTTGCTTCCCGCTGCTGATTCAGATGCCAATCTTCCTTGCGCTGTACTACATGCTGATGGGTTCCGTTGAGCTGCGCCATGCGCCGTTCGCCCTGTGGATCCATGACCTGTCTGCACAGGACCCGTACTACATCCTGCCGATCCTGATGGGCGTGACGATGTTCTTCATCCAGAAGATGTCGCCGACCACCGTGACCGACCCGATGCAGCAGAAGATCATGACCTTTATGCCGGTCATCTTCACCGTGTTCTTCCTGTGGTTCCCGTCAGGTCTGGTGCTGTACTATATCGTCAGCAACCTGGTGACCATCATCCAGCAGCAGCTGATTTACCGTGGTCTGGAAAAACGTGGCCTGCATAGCCGCGAAAAGAAAAAGTCCTGATCCGATAAGTTAACGCTAAAATAAGGGCGGTCGATTGACCGCCTTTTTTATTTGTATTGAACGAGAGCAACCATGAGCCATAACGACACTATCGTCGCCCAGGCAACCCCACCGGGACGCGGTGGTGTAGGTATTCTGCGCATCTCCGGCCTGAAGGCGCGCGAGGTGGCCGAAGCGGTGCTGGGTAAACTGCCAAAACCGCGCTACGCGGATTACCTGCCATTTAAAGACAGCGACGGCACGCCGCTGGACCAGGGCATTGCGCTGTGGTTCCCCGGCCCGAACTCCTTTACCGGCGAAGACGTGCTTGAGCTGCAGGGCCACGGCGGCCCGGTGATCCTCGACCTGCTGTTAAAACGTATTCTGACCCTGCCGGGCCTGCGAATTGCGAAGCCGGGCGAGTTCTCCGAGCGTGCTTTTCTGAACGATAAGCTTGACCTGGCCCAGGCCGAGGCGATTGCCGACCTGATCGACGCCAGTTCTGAACAGGCGGCCCGCTCCGCCCTGAACTCGCTGCAGGGGGCATTTTCTGCCCGCGTGAATCACCTGGTGGAAGCACTTACTCACCTTCGGATCTACGTGGAAGCAGCTATCGACTTCCCTGACGAGGAGATCGACTTCCTCTCTGACGGAAAAATCGAAGCCCAGCTCAACCAGGTGATGAGCGACCTCGACGCGGTGCGCGCCGAGGCGCGTCAGGGCAGCCTGCTGCGCGAAGGGATGAAGGTGGTCATTGCCGGGCGCCCGAACGCCGGGAAATCGAGCCTGTTGAACGCCCTGGCGGGCCGTGAAGCGGCCATTGTGACCGACATTGCCGGTACCACCCGCGACGTGCTGCGCGAGCATATCCACATCGACGGGATGCCGCTGCACATTATCGATACCGCCGGTCTGCGCGATGCCAGCGATGAAGTTGAGCGTATCGGTATTGAACGCGCCTGGCAGGAGATCGAGCAGGCTGACCGCGTGCTGTTTATGGTGGACGGCACCACCACCGACGCCGTTGACCCGGCTGAGATCTGGCCAGATTTTATCGCCCGCCTGCCGGCTAAGCTGCCGATCACCGTAGTGCGCAACAAAGCAGACGTGACCGGTGAAACGCTGGGTATCAGCGATGTGAATGGTCACTCGCTCATTCGCCTGTCGGCGCGCACCGGTGAGGGCGTGGACGACCTGCGTAACCATCTCAAGCAGAGCATGGGCTTTGACACCAGCATGGAGGGCGGCTTCCTTGCGCGCCGTCGTCATCTGCAGGCGCTGGAAGAGGCGGCGAACCACCTCGTCCAGGGTAAAGCGCAGCTGATCGGCGCGTGGGCGGGTGAATTGCTGGCGGAAGAGCTGCGTCTGGCGCAGCAGAATCTAAGTGAGATCACCGGGGAGTTTACCTCGGACGATCTGCTGGGAAGGATTTTCTCGAGCTTCTGTATTGGCAAATAAGTTTTAGTCCATCCTCGTCCGTAAACGTCCACTAACCCGCATTAACTGTTTGTTAATGCGGGTTTTTACTATTCAGTTATTAAGAAGGCGAGATTCATTGGCAAAAGCTATTGCCACTACAGAGTCAGCCTGCTAATTATGTTGATTGTTTGCTAATGGTGATGGTCATGACTACCGAATATACCGTTGTTGAATCTGTTCCCTCTGCCGAAGATTTTTGTCGCTTACGAAATATATCAGGGTTGTCAGCACGCCCGCTTGAGGCTGCCAGGGTGGGTTTGCCGAGAAGCTGTTATGGCGTACACATTCTCTGGCAAGGAGTGCCTGTCGGCATGGGGCGTATCGTTGGAGATGGTGCATTAAACTTCGAGATAGTCGATATCGCCGTCGACCCCGTCCATCAGGGGCGTGGACTTGGCCGAATCATTATGGAAAACATTATTCAATGGCTGGACAGCAACGCTTATAAAGGCGCTTATGTCTCTCTGGTTGCTGATGTACCGGAACTCTACGCGAAGTTCGGTTTTGAGTTAGTCCGGCCGGAAAGCGAAGGAATGGCGAGAGTCTGGGGGTAATGTTGTCATCTGGATCAGCAAACATCCCGCTTTTGTGTCCTTGAATGTGCCCATAGCCATATTTTCAAGGCAACGCATCGCTGATAGATTAACGAGTTAGCTCGATTTTCCAGCTTCTGTATCGACTGCTAATCCATGGTGATTTCCTCCCAGGAAATCACCATTGTCCAAATGGCAACTCGCCCAATCCCTCTTCTCCCCCTATTCTGCTTGCCTGCATCCATGGGGGGTTTATGGCTCGTTTTCTGTTTTGTAGTTTTGCGCTTGTTCTGCTTTATCCGTCTGGCATTGATATGTATCTGGTGGGATTACCGCACATCGCCCGCGATCTGGGTGCCAGCGAAGCGCAGCTGCATATTGCGTTTTCGGCCTACCTCGCGGGGATGGCGTCGTCGATGGTGTTTGCCGGAAAAATTGCGGATAAGGCAGGTCGTCAGCCTGTCGCGATTACCGGTGCGATTGTGTTCGCCCTGGCATCGATACTGTGTTCCGTCGCCCAGGAAAGCACCCTGTTCCTGACAGGACGTTTTATTCAGGGCATTGGGGCGGGTGGCTGCTATGTGGTGGCCTTTGCGATCCTGCGCGATACCTTAAGCGCCCAGCGTCGCGCGAAGGTGCTCTCCATGCTGAACGGCATAACCTGCATCATCCCGGTGCTGGCTCCCGTCGTAGGCTATCTGATCATGCTGAAACTCCCGTGGCAAAGCCTGTTCTGGACCATGGCAGCCATGGGTGCGCTGGTGTTTGTCCTGTCGATTGCCGTGCTGAAAGAGACCCACCCGGGTTCGCAGAATAGCGGTCATACCGCAAGCATTCACCCGGCCGAGAAACTCATCAACCGCTTTTTCCTCAGTCGCCTGGCCGTCACTACGCTCAGCGTGGCGGTGATCCTGACCTATGTAAACGTTTCACCTGTATTGCTGATGGAGACCATGGGCTTCGATCGCGGAGAATATTCAACGGTGATGGCCTTAACCGCCATGGTCAGTATGGCCGTCTCCTTCTCCACTCCTTTTGCACTCAATATTTTCAGCCAGCGCATGCTGATGCTGACCTCGCAGGTGCTGTTCCTCGCTGCAGGTCTGATCCTGGCGACGGCAAGCTCACACGCGGTGATGCTGGTGGGCATTACCCTCATTTGCGCCGGATTCTCGGTTGGTTTTGGCGTCGCGATGAGTCAGGCGCTCGGCCCATTCTCGCTGCGGGCAGGCGTGGCAAGCTCGGTGCTGGGGATCGCGCAGGTCTGCGGTTCATCGCTGTGGATTTGGCTGGCGGCGGTCATCGGACTTAACGCGCTCAATATGCTGATCGGGATTCTGATTGGCTGTAGCATGGTCTGCATCACTTTACTTTTGGTTATCCAGCCTGCGGCAAACTATGAAGAAGCCCATCAGCAATCTCGATCTTAACCTTTTGCTTTGTCTGCAGCTTTTGCTGCAGGAGCGCAGCGTCACCAAAGCCGCAAAGCGGATGAACGTCACGCCGTCAGCGGTAAGTAAATCACTGGGCAAGCTGCGCGACTGGTTCGACGACCCGCTGTTTGTCAAAACGCCGTTAGGGCTACTGCCCACGCCGCTAACGGTCAGCCTGGAGCAGGACCTGGCGGACTGGATGCAAATCGGCAACCAGATCCTCGACAAATTCCATCATGATTCGCCGGGCGGGCTAACGTTCATGCTGGCTGCAGAAACGCCGTTGATGCTGATCCGCTTTAATGACCTGCTGGAACAGGTGAACCAGCGCTATCCGCAGGCAACGGTGAAGATGCGTCACTGGGATTACGATTCGCTGGACGCCATTACGCGCGGGGAAGTGGATGTGGGCTTCACCGGCCGCGAAACGCACCCGCGCTCGCGGGAACTGCTGAAACTGATGCCGTGGTTTATCGACTACGAAATCCTGTTTAGCGACCGTCCGTGCGTCTATCTGCGCGAGGACCATCCGGCACTTCAGGAAGAGTGGGATCTGGAGACCTTCCTGCGCTACCCCCATATCAGCATCTTCTGGGAACGCAGCGACACCTGGGCGCTTGATGAAGTTCTCAAGGAGATGGGACGTGAGCGCACCATCGCCATGAGCCTGCCGGGCTTCGAACAGGCGATGTTTATGGCGGCTCAGCCCGGTCATAACTATATAGCCACCGCTCCGCACTACTGCCATCACTATAATCACCTCCACCAGCGGAAGCTGATCGCGCTTCCCATTCCCATTGACGAAGCGCAGGCTGAAAAGCTGACCGTTCCCTTCACGCTGATCTGGCATAAACGGAACAGCCATAATCCGAAAATCCTCTGGCTACGGGAGACCATCAAGGCCTTATACGGTGCCAACAGTCCGATTTTTGCCTAAGAAAATGTAAAGTTCGGTCCTAAGGCTTCTCTTACGCCCATTTACTGATTAAAACAGGAGGCAAGTTGAGCGATAATCATGTAACCGTTTAACCGAATACGACCATTATCAAGGAGCGAAAAATGGCAACGCACTTTGCAAGAGGGATACTCACAGAAGGACGTCTCGTATCGGCCAGAATCTCTTCCGCCTGTCACAGTGAGGCGCTCAAACTCCCCGAACACCGCAGAACGCGTTTTTTAGCGTCCAGAGCGCTGCTCGCAGAACTGATGTTCATGCTGTATGGCACCAGCGAACTGCCTGAGATCATCACCCAACCCGAAGGCCGCCCGGTCTTTGCCGACCCGGATCTCCCCCGTTTTTCTATTGCCTACACGGGGAATATCATTGGTGTAGCGCTAACCACCGAGGGGGATTGCGGGCTGGATATGGAGCTTCAGCGTGCAACGCGAGGATTCCACGGTGCAAGCCCGCACGATGACTACCCGCTCTCAAGTAATGAAAAACTCTGGGTGCGCAACCAAACCGATCCCGTCGAGGCCAGAGCTCAGCTCATCACCCTGCGCCAGAGCATCCGCAAGCTCTGCGGTTGTGCCTCAGATGATGCCCGTCAGTTGCAGCTGTTACCAGGCTCCGGACGCCTGCGTGCCGCTCAGGCAACGCTTGTAGAAGCGCTCAGCGATGCAGAAGATGTGTTGATATGGTCCGTTGCCGTCAGCCCCGCCATCGAACGGCTAAAGGTTTGGGCATTTGACAGTAAAGAGGGATGGCGTACTCTTCCGGATGTGCCCGAGCGAGCCAACGAACCCGCCGCACGTCTGATGCGATTAACCAGCTTACCGGCAGAAAAAGCATACATCCTTAACTGATCCATTCAGGGTCATCATGATGAAACAGGAGTAATCATGTCTGATACGTTGAAAGTTGTTACGTTACTGGGAAGCCTGCGCAAAGGTTCATTTAACGGGATGGTTGCCCGCACGCTGCCACAGCTGGCACCGGCAGGTATGGAGATTAGCGCCCTGCCGTCTATTGGTGACATCCCGCTGTATGATGCAGATGTCCAGCAGGAAGAAGGGTTCCCGCAGAGCGTTGAGGCGCTGGCAGATCAGATCCGCCAGGCCGACGGCGTGGTCATTGTCACCCCGGAGTATAACTACTCGGTTCCGGGTGGCCTGAAGAATGCCATCGACTGGCTGTCCCGTTTACCTGAGCAGCCGCTGGCGGGTAAACCGGTACTCATCCAGACCAGTTCTATGGGTGCCATTGGTGGCGCACGCTGCCAGTACCACCTGCGCCAGATCCTGGTATTCCTGGATGCGATGGTGATGAACAAGCCGGAGTTTATGGGTGGCGTGATTCAGAACAAGGTCGACCCACAGACGGGTGACGTGGTGGACCAGAGCACGCGTGACCATCTGTCTGGTCAGCTGACGGCGTTTGGGGATTATATTAAGCGGGTTAAAGCCTGATAAAAAAGCCCGGTAGCGCTAGCGCTTACCGGGCCTACACTCTTCAGTAGGTCAGGTAAGCGAAGCGCCACCTGACACCACAAACCGCACCTTAGTGCGCATCGATAAACACAATCTTCAGCACAAACAGCAGCGCAACAACAATCACGCACGGGCTGAGATCGCGGAAGCGGCCGGTACCGATCTTCATCACGCAGTACGAGATAAAGCCCAGCGCGATACCTTCGGTGATCGAGAAGCTGAATGGCATCATCACGGCGGTAATAAACGCCGGCACCGCTTCGGTTAAATCATCCCACTTCACGCGTGACAGGCTGGAGGTCATCAGCACCCCCACGTAAATCAGCGCGCCAGCTGCCGCATACGGAGGAACCATACCCGCCAGCGGAGAGAGGAAGATCACCAGCAGGAACAGAATACCCACCACCACTGCCGTCAGGCCGGTACGACCACCCACGGACACGCCGGAAGAGGATTCAATGTAAGCGGTAACAGACGAGGTGCCGATGAAAGAGCCCGCGACGGAAGAGATGCTATCCACAAACAGCGCCTGCTTCATGCGTGGGAATTTCCCTTTCTCATCCGCCAGACCTGCTTTGTCCGTCACGCCAATCAGCGTACCGGAGGAGTCAAACAGGTTGACCAGCATGAAGGAGAAAATCACACCCGCCAGGCCCAGGTTCAGGGAACCCGCCAGGTCAACGTGACCAATCACGGTTGAAACGCTCGGTGGCGCAGAGACGATACCGTTATAGTGAACGTCGCCCAGCATCCAGCCCAGTAAGGTCGTGACCACGATGGACACCAGCACCGCCGCATGAATATTGCGGGAGGCCAGGATCGCAATGATGAAGAAGCCCAGCACGCCCAGCAGCACGTTATGCGAGGTCAGATGACCAATGCTCACCAGCGTTTCCGGGTTCGCAACGATCACACCGGCGTTTTTCAGCCCCATCATACCGATGAACAGACCAATACCGCTGGTAATACCCACGCGCAGGCTCACCGGAATGTTCGCGATCATCCAGTAACGTACGCGGAAAATGGTCAGCAGCAGCAGACCAATAGCGCCCCAGAAAATTGCGCCCATGCCTACCTGCCACGGCAGCCCCATCGCCTGAACCACCACGAACGCGAAGAAGGCGTTCAGACCCATAGCGGGAGCCAGCGCAACCGGCAGGTTAGCGAACACGCCCATCAGGATGCTGCCAAGCGCCGCAATCAGACAGGTAGTCACAAAGACGGCGCTGGTATCCATGCCAGCAACGCCCAGAATTTGAGGGTTCACAAAAACGATGTAGACCATCGTCAGGAAGGTGGTGAAACCGGCGATCACTTCGGTGCGTGCCGTTGTGCCGTGCTCGCGCAGTTTAAACACGCGCTCAAGCAGACCCTGACCAGATGTCTGGGTAGTGTGTTGTTGACTCATCATCAATTTCCGAACAAGGAGGGAAAATTCGTCGCTATCCTATACCAAAATGCGACAATAGTGGCGGTTACGTGATACTTTTTTCATTGATTTTGCTTATACGGCAACGATTGCGTCCCGGCGAACTGCCGTACGAAAACGTTAAACTTGTTAAAAGGGAAAGGCATGTCCGGAATTGAAGCGGTATTTTTTGACTGCGACGGTACGCTGGTCGACAGTGAGGTCATTTGTTCCCGCGCGTATGTCACCATGTTCCAGGAATTTGGCATTACGCTGGAGCTCGAAGAGGTGTTTAAGCGCTTTAAGGGCGTGAAGCTCTACGAGATTATCGACATCATTAACGAAGAACACGGTGTCTTTCTGGCAAAAGCGGATCTGGAGCCGGTGTATCGCGCCGAGGTTGCACGCCTGTTCGACTCAGAGCTGGAAGTCATAGCAGGCGCAAACACGCTGCTGGATGCGATGACGGTGCCGATCTGCGTGGTCTCTAACGGTCCGGTCAGCAAAATGCAGCACTCGCTCGGCAAGCTTGAAATGTTGCACCATTTCCCGGAAAAACTGTTCAGCGGCTACGATATCCAGCGCTGGAAGCCCGACCCGGCGCTGATGTTCCATGCGGCGAAAGCGATGAACGTCAACGTCGAGAACTGCATTCTGGTGGATGACTCGTCTGCGGGTGCGCAGTCCGGCATTGATGCAGGGATGGAGGTGTTTTACTTCTGTGCCGATCCGCACAACAAGCCGATCGTTCATCCAAACGTGACGACCTTTACCGATCTGGCGCAGTTGCCGGAGCTGTGGAAAGCGCGCGGGTGGGATATTACTCGGTAGTGTTTCCCCTCTCCCAAAGGGAGAGGGAGAAAACCAGTTAGAGCTTAGGGCGGGTAAGCGCTAGCGCCATCCGCCACAAAAATCACTCTTTCGGGTCTTTACCCGCCAGCAGCTTGTCCAGCTCGTCGCCGCCGACGTGACGGAAGTCCTGACCCTTCACGAAGTAGAAAATGTATTCGCAAATGTTCTGGCAGCGGTCGCCGATACGCTCGATGGAGCGCGCGCAGAACAGGGCGGTCAGCACGCTTGGGATGGTACGGGAGTCTTCCATCATGTAGGTCATCAGCTGACGCACAATGCCTTCATACTCCTGGTCGACCTTCTTGTCTTCCCGGTAGATACGCACCGCTTCGTCCAGATCCATACGCGCAAAAGCATCCAGCACGTCGTGCAGCATCTGCACGGTGTGCCGACCCAGTGACTCCAGGCTCACCAGCAGCGGCTGGTGCTGCTGAGAGAATTTCTCCAGCGCGGTGCGGCAGATTTTGTCGGCCACGTCACCAATACGCTCCAGCTCGGCGATGGTTTTGATGATGGCCATCACCAGACGCAGATCGCTCGCCGTCGGCTGACGTTTCGCGATAATGCGCACGCACGCTTCGTCGATGGCGACTTCCATCATGTTGACGTTCTTGTCGCCTTCAATGACGCGCTTCGCCAGCTCGCTGTCCTGGTTGTGCATCGCCGTAATCGCATCGGAAAGCTGCTGTTCAACCATGCCACCCATGGTCATCACCTGCGTGCGAATACTCTCCAGCTCTGCGTTGAACTGGCCGGAAATGTGTTTGTTAAGATTGAGGTTGTCCATGATTCACTCCAAATCAACCGTAGCGGCCAGTAATGTAATCTTCGGTTTGTTTCTTCGCCGGTCTGGTGAACAGCGCGTCCGTATCGCTGAACTCGATCAGCTCGCCCAGGTACATAAACGCGGTGTGATCGGAGCAACGCGCAGCCTGCTGCATGTTGTGGGTCACGATAACCACGGTGTAATCCTGCTTCAGCTCGGTGATCAGCTCTTCAATACGGCCAGTTGAGATCGGGTCCAGCGCTGAACACGGCTCATCAAGCAGCAACACTTCCGGGCGAATAGCAATACCGCGCGCAATGCACAGACGCTGCTGCTGACCACCGGACAGAGAGTACCCGCTCTGGTGAAGTTTATCTTTGGTTTCGTTCCATAATGCGGCCTTGGTCAACGCCCACTGCACGCGCTCGTCCATATCGGCACGGGAAAGCTTTTCAAACAGACGAACGCCAAAGGCGATGTTGTCATAAATGGACATCGGGAACGGCGTCGGTTTCTGGAACACCATCCCCACTTTGGCGCGCAGCAGGGCGATATCCTGCGCCTGGGTCAGAATGTTTTCACCGTCCAGGATGATTTCACCTTCAGCACGCTGCTCCGGATAGAGCGAATACATTTTGTTAAAGGTACGCAGCAGCGTGGATTTACCACAGCCAGACGGACCGATAAATGCCGTGACCTGGTTCTTCGCGATATCCAGGTTGATGTTCTTCAGGGCATGGAATTTGCCGTAGTAGAAGTTCAAATCACGAACCTGAATCTTACCCGGGGCAGTATCAACCATACTCATTGACTCTTTTCCTCATTCGGCGCCGCGAGCTGCCGCGCCGTAAAAAATTAACCGTGTTTCTTCTTCGCGAAAATGACGCGCGCCAGAATGTTCAGCAACAGTACGCAAAGGGTGATGATCAGCACCCCGGCCCAGGCCAGCTGCTGCCATTCCGCGAATGGGCTCATCGCAAATTTAAAGATCGTCACCGGCAGGTTGGCGATCGGCTGCATCATGTCCGTGCTCCAGAACTGGTTGGAGAGGGCAGTAAACAGCAGCGGAGCCGTTTCACCGGCAATACGGGCGATAGCCAGCAGAATCCCGGTCATGATCCCGGAGACCGACGCTTTCAGCGTAATCGCAGAGATCATTTTCCACTTCGGCGTACCCAGCGCATAAGCCGCTTCACGCAGGCTGTCCGGCACCAGTTTCAGCATGTTCTCGGTGGTACGAATCACAATAGGCACCTGCAGCAGCGCCAGCGCAATCACACCCGCCCAGCCGGAGAAGTGTTCCATTTGCGCAACCACGATGGTGTAAACAAACAGACCCACGACAATCGACGGAGCAGAAAGCAGGATGTCGTTAATGAAGCGAATCACCTCAGCCAGCCAGGATTTACGCCCGTACTCTGCCAGGTAGATACCCGCCATAATGCCCAGCGGCGTACCGAACACGGTCGCCCACAGGATCAGTAATCCACTCCCCGCCAGGGCGTTCGCCAGACCACCACCCGCCGTGTTTGGCGGCGGCGTCATTTCGGTGAATAGCGCCAGCGACATGCCATCAATACCACGGGTGATGGTGGACATCAGGATCCAGATCAGCCAGAACAGGCCGAACGCCATCGTCGCCATGGAAAGCGTCAGCGCAATGCGGTTTTTAAAACGACGCTTTGCCTGCATTTTGCGGCGGGATTCCGCCAGCTGAGCGGTGCTTTGCATTTCGAGAGTCGCCATCAGCGTGCCCCCTCATTTTTCGCGAGACGCAGGATCATCAGCTTGGAAATCGCCAGAACAATGAAGGTGATAACGAACAGAATCAGACCCAGTTCCATCAGCGCCGCGACGTGCAGCCCGGATTCCGCTTCGGCAAACTCGTTCGCCAGTGCAGAGGTAATACTGTTACCCGGCATATACAGAGAGACACTGTCGAGCTGGTAGGTGTTACCGATGATAAAGGTGACCGCCATGGTTTCACCCAACGCACGGCCTAATCCCAGCATGACGCCGCCGATCACCCCATTTTTGGTGAACGGAAGGACAATGCGCCAGATGACTTCCCAGGTAGTGCAGCCGATGCCGTAGGCCGACTCTTTCATCATCACCGGCGTTTGTTCAAAGACATCGCGCATAACCGCCGCAATGTACGGAATAATCATGATGGCGAGGATCACCCCTGCCGCAAGAATACCAATACCGAATGCCGGGCCAGAGAAGAGGGCGCCCACAAACGGAATGGCAGAAAGAACATTTCCCACCGGCTCCTGGAAGTATGTGGCAAACAGCGGCGCAAAGATAAACAGGCCCCACATGCCGTACACAATACTTGGAATGGCCGCCAGCAGTTCAATGGCGATGCCCAGCGGACGACGCAGCCAGCCTGGCGCCAGTTCCGTCAGGAACAGGGCAATACCGAAGCTTACCGGAACCGCAATCAGCAGAGCGATGAACGAGGTCACCAGCGTGCCGTAAATGGGCACCAGCGCACCGTAAACGTCGTTCGGCGCATCCCACTCTTTGGTCCACAGGAAGGAGAAACCGAATTTCTGAATGCTCGGCCAGGAGGAGAAAATCAGAGACACGATAATGCCGCCCAGCAGCAATAGCACAATCAGCGCAGCCAGTTTGACCAGCGCGCTGAAAATCATGTCACCTTTTTTACCCGGAGGGTTAAATGCAGGCTTGGTTGCAGCCATAAATCACTCTTCTGTTAAACGCGTTTACGAAATCGGCGGGTAAGCGCAAGCGCCACCCGCCATTTTCGTCAGAATGCTAAATTAATACAATGCCTTACCGCTGCTGTCTTTCACATTGGTTTTCCATGCAGCACGAATCTGCTCAACCACGCTGTCTGGCAGGCTGGCGTAGTCCAGGTCGTTAGCCTGTTTAGCGCCGTTTTTGTATGCCCAGTCGAAGAACTTCAGCACTTCAGCGCCCTGCTCAGGTTTCTTCTGCTCTTTGTGAACCAGGATGAAGGTGGTGGAGGTGATTGGCCACGCACCTTCGCCTTTCTGGTTCGTCAGATCCTGCGCGAAGGATTTGCTCCAGTCAGCGCCTTTTGCAGCGTTAGCAAAGTTCTCTTCGGTCGGGCTTACTGGTTTGCCATCAGCAGACACCAGTTTGGTGTAGGACAGGTTGTTCTGCTTCGCGTACGCGTATTCTACGTAGCCAATTGAGCCAGGCAGACGCTGTACGAACGCAGCGATACCGTCGTTACCTTTACCGCCCAGACCGGTTGGCCAGTTAACGGTAGAGCCGGAACCAACTTTCGATTTCCACTCTTCGTTCACTTTTGCCAGGTAGCTGGTGAAGACGAAGGAGGTACCAGAACCATCCGCGCGGCGAACCACGGCGATGTTCTGAGCAGGCAGCTTCAGGCCTGGGTTGAGCTTAGCGATCGCTTCGTCATCCCATTTTTTGATTTTACCCAGGTAGATGTCGCCCAGGGTTTTGCCATCCAGCACCAGCTCACCAGACTTCACGCCCGGCAGGTTGATAGCCAGAACCACACCACCGATCACGGTCGGGAACTGGAACAGGCCATCCTGATTCAGTTTATCGTCAGACAACGGCGCGTCTGATGCACCGAAATCAACGGTGTTAGCGGTAATTTGTTTTACGCCACCGGAGGAGCCGATACCCTGATAGTTAACCTTATTACCGGTTTCTTTCTGGTAGGTATCCGCCCATTTGGCATACACCGGCGCAGGGAAGGTTGCACCAGCGCCAGTCAGGCTTGCTTCTGCAAATACAGAGAACGCGCTCAGAGATAAGGTCGCGGCGACAACAGTTGCGACAGTGGTACGCATAACTTTCATAATGTCTCCTGCAAGGATTTCGTAAATCATTGTTTAAGTGGCTACGATGAGCAAAATAGGACAAACAGGTGACAGATAAATGTACGAAATATGACAGTTTTATGACAAACACAAAGGAAGGTGTAACCACATGAAAAATATAGCACTTAATTCATCAGGCATTCATTTTTTTGTCATTTTTATTTTAAAGATCGCCGTTTTGTCCGTGAAATATGACAACGGCTGTCATAAACAGCCGTTAAAGGATTAGTGTCCGATTTCAATCGTCAGGGTAGCCGTACCGTTGAACGGACCTGGCGCGGGTCTGGACCCGGTTGCGCTAGCCGGAGCGCTTGAAAACGTGAGTGTCCCCAGCGTCTCGCCTTCCAGAGTCACGGGCATTTTCGTCGTTTCCGCCTCAAGTTCACCGCCGTTCACATTAATTTCCCTGTTATGTTTATCGTAAATCTTAATCCCCACGTCAGGATTATCGGTAGCCACCATCGTACTGTCGGCTGTCGCGGCAGAGGCGTGGAAGGTTGCACCCAGCGTGTCGGTAAACATCATATTTGAACATTTGATATTGACCTGCCGGGTAATCTTGCGTGAAGACACCGCCTGGCCCCGGTTAGCTGAGAATTCCGATGCCAGAATAGACTTGAAATCAATCATTATCGCCTGGCCTTCATCTATCTCGCAGGTTTGCGGGACCGTGACCGATCCCTGCACAATCACATCCGAGATGATTTCGTTCGAGATGGTACGGGGATCGATAGTGGCATAGATATTTGCCATGACCATCGACGGTATGGTGATCGTGCCGGTAAATTGTTTTTTGACATACAGATAAATAAAGCCCGACCCGCCGCTGTAAAACGTGGTTTGCGAACTGACGCCATTATGACACCGGTACGTTCCCCCAATGTCATTTGGCAGGTGATCGAAGGGAACGGTGGTGTAGCCAACGCCAAGAATGTAGATTTGCAAACCGATATCAAGATACTTATTGAGATAATAATAGGAGATATTGTTTCTGCTAGTGGTGGGCTGCAGGGCTGGATTAACCACGCTGGTGATGTAAGCATGATCGTAACTTTCATTTTTCCCCGTCTGGCAGTAGCACGTTCCCTTAAACGAAGTCGTAGAGTTATTCATATCGATCATATGCTGCATGCCAACCAGGTTATCAAGCGTCGTTAATTGTTCCGCGACAGTGAAATAGTTATGGTATTTGCCATTGTCTGGTACGCAGTATCCGGTAGGCGCCGCCTGTAAAAAAAAAGCGGCAAAAAAGAGAGTAAAAAGCCAGAATTGGGGTTTCATTCTTATCCTTTATCGACAAATGACAGGCAGTTGCACCAGCCCGGAATCAGGTTTCTGATGGATGTGATAATCAGCCAGACAGGCCTTGCCGCTGCTGAGCGTCAGCGAAAATTGCCCCGATTCGGGCATACCGGCGAGATAGAGTTCACCTTTGTCACCGACAATTCCCGTTGCGCTTCCCACATCAAGCGCAGCGGTACCCACCGCACCAAACGGTGCAGGCTTGCCGTTCGCAAGTGAAACGTTAAACAGCACCCGATAGCCGATGTGCGTAACAAACTCGGCTTTCACCACCGCGCCACGCGTAGGTACCAGGTTTTGCACGCTGCGTTCCAGCTCAACGTTGCCTGAAACAAAATCCTTATTCTGAAGCGCAATACGGTTCTCATCGTAGGGTGAAAGCTGCGTCTTCACGGTGTAGCCGCGCCAGTCGGTGGCAACGCCGCTGGCGTTATCTACCGATAACCCTGCCGCACCAGGCGCTTTGATTAGCGCCACCGTTTCGCCCATCTCCTGCGAGAAGGTGATGCCTTCGTCGTGGATCAACACGCCGCCGCTGACGCCGTAGTTCAGGCTCTGGCTTTCGTCGCTCCAGGCATAATTCGTCTTTAGCGAGCCGTAGGACGCATCCCAGACCAGACCCGCATTTCCCGCCGAGGTGCCGCGGTTTTCATACTCGGACTGCTGTATGTTCCAGCTCAGATTGTTATCGTCGAGCAGATTGCCGTTCAACCCAATCTGGTGGGAAGGTGTGCCATGGTTACTGTGGGCGTAGTTGTAGTTGACGTAGCTGTTGGGTAACCAGGCCGAAAGCGGCAGAGACAGCGACAGCATAACGAGATGCTCGCTTTCATCTTCTTGTTGCCACTCTCCCATGCTGTCAGACACCGTATCGGTATAGTTCCACGACAGGTTCCACACCACCTGCTTCCAGCTGTTGCTGTAGCCTATCTGTATCAGGCGCTGCACATCGTCCGTACGCCAGAATTGCTCCCGGCTCAGCGTAAGATAGACATTACCGTACCCCTCGGAAAACGGTTGGGTCCAGGTGCCTTCTACCCGGCTGCGGCGGTTGCCCGTATGCCAGAAGTTCTCGCTATCGCCCGTGCGCGATGCCCATTCGCCCAGGGTGTAAAACCCTTCCGTTGAATAGCGATAACCTACAATACGCAGGCTGGTATTGCTGACGTCGAACGTTTTTGAGTACAGAAAACGCCAGGATTGCCCCTGCTCGTCATCGTCCGTAAAGTGCGATTGGGCATGGGTGATATCCATCGAAATAGCGCCGATATTGCCGAGATCTTTACCAATGCCGGCGGCAAACGCGCGGTAATCGTCTGCCAGCTGCGTGCCACCATACAGCGTCATTCCCCACGCCATTCCGTGCAATACCTGTGCCTGCATCACCTCTGGCATAAACCGATCGTTATCACGACGCTCACCAATGCTGATGTCCACATCCGTTTGCCCCTCCCGACGCAAAATTGCCAGAGATGCGTAAGGCTGAACAAAATGCTGCTCGCTGCCGTCTTCCTCTTTGATGGAGACGTCCAGATCTCCGCCGCTTGAGGTGGTGTTGAGATCGGTCAACGCAAACGGCCCCTGCGGCACGGCCGACTGATAAATCATGTAGCCATTCTGGCGGATGGTGACCACGGCGTTGGTTTTCGCCACGCCGCGCACCACCGGCGCAAAACCGTTCTGGCTATCGGGGAGCATGTCGCTGTCGGTGTACAGACGCACGCCGCGCACCTGTGAACTGTCGAAGAGATCGCTCGCGGTCCACGTATCGCCCGCCATGGCCTGGCTGCGCAGGCTGGCAATATCATGCTGTAAGTACGTGCTCAGCGAACGAACGTTACCGCGGCTGTTGACCGCATTTAAGGCGCTATAGTTACGCAGGCGCCATCCGCCAATATTCAGCCCGCTGCGTAAATTCAGGTAGTAAAGATCGTCACTGTCATAGTCTGACTTCAGCGTCTGGGTCGTGGAGAAATCGTAGTTCAGCATCAAAGCGTCAATACCCTGATCCCAGCGCGAGGGCGAAATGGCGTCACGCGCCGTGGCGTCCAGATAGACCTGCGGGATCGACGCCTTCAGCGCGAGCTTTTCGCTGTCCAGCGTCCATTTCGCGCCAGGCAGCACCGGCACCGGTTCACAACCTTCAGCATTCACCGTATCCAGCGTTTTAATCGCGTTCACTTTCAGGCCAAACATCGCCAGCGTGTTTTTTACATCCACAAAACAAGGCGCCAACGCACTCTCCGGATCGTGGCGGAAAAAACGCACCGCCCTGCGCGCAATGAATCGATCGTTCACATAGATATCAACCTGATATTCTCCTTCAGGAAGGTTATCCGGGCGATTGAACTGGCTGATATCGACCTCAATGGGCCGATCAAGCTCCAGCAGACGCACGTTAAAGAGTGGTCGTGTGGCACTGACGAGAAGCGGATAGCTTCCTCCCAGCCACAGCAGGGATAAAATCAAAGAGTGAAAACGTTTCAATACAAGCAACCCCGCCGCGGTTAAAGAGGTTGCTGAATAGCGTCGCTAATCGCGCCGTAATCATTAATACTGTGCCAGGTGAGCATGTTGCTCACGCCAGCAGGCAGCGCCAGCCGACGTGTCTCAAACGGCATTATCATCGCCAGGTCGAGCGGCTTGCCATCAATAGCCACGTCGATCACATTGACGTGAATGGCCGTCGGGTTGGTGACCACCAGCATGCTGCCCTGCCGTTGCCATTTCACTTTCAGAGCGGCTGTTTCAGGCGTTTCCTTAACACCCGCCGGACGCCAGAAGAGTTTAATGCGCGTTTTGATGGCAATTTCCAGCTTGCTGCTTTCTTCGGTTGTCGACGGGGGAATATTTTTAATATTCAGCCAAAACACAGACTCCCTGTCAGACGGTAATTCGCCCTGAGTTTTAATGATACGCAGGACACGCTCCTGGCCGGGTTCCAGCCGGGAGACGGGAGGAATAACCGTAAAGGGCGGCTGGTGCTTATCCGCATTGTTAAAAGGCTCAACCCATGCCTGAAGAAGGTAAGGCAGTGCCGTATCTTTATTTAAGACAGAGAGGGTGGTATCTGCTTTATTTCCAGGGAAGATAACGCGGGTGCCACCAATAACAATCCCGGCACTTGACGTCCCGGTAGCGAATGAGAAAAGAAGAGCAACAAATAAAATTATAAAACGCCTGCGCATATTATATCCTGTAACAGGCCTGGATAATTTCCGATAAAAGGGCGCAACAAACCCAACCTCACCAGGCCTGATTATTTTTTTACAGAAAGAGATTGAAGGAATTAATTACTGTATGTAATCGTAAATTCCGAATCCGCATTGGCAGTGCCCGCCGTTACGGTTGCAGACGTGGCGATATAGCGAGCCATAAATGGCAACGACGCCTTGCCGGATGAAATAGTGGCAGGCGTAGACTGATTGTAAAGCTTAAGCAGACTGTTATCGGCGCGGTTATAAATTGCAATCGCAACGCCACTCGCCCCGCCAGAAGACAGCTTCAGGTACCCGTCACCGTCTTCGGTGCCGTCAAAACGGGCGCTGGCTTTTTTGTAGGTATCCGGGCAGTTCAGCAGATCAATCTGGAATGCCTGAACCGACGCCATTGACCCCACGCCGGTAAACGTTAATTTATTCACTTTGCCTAAATCAACGGTCTGGTCTTTAGTACCGGTAGACACCTCACAGGTACTATCGATAATTTCGCCCGTGAAATGGACAGTACCATTGCCATTGGCCGCATGTGTCTGGGCACCGAAAAATAAAGAGGAAAGCACAACAATGCTCTTTAACGTATTTCCTTTCATTACAACACCATCCTGAATTATACATTGCAAAATACTATTTCCCTGATAAATACTTCAGGGCATACAAGCGAAGAGCATTAAACTCTTTAAAATAAAAAATAACAAGAAGAAATATTATTCTATTATTCTCGCCTGCCGAATATGGAATAGTTCAGGATGAAATGAGGTCTTAATATAATATTATATTTAAAAAAACAGGATTAATTCTACCAGGATTTATATATCTCTATTATTCCAGAATTATATTTTCAGAGTAAATTTATATTTACCGATCAAAAAATAGCCCCACAATCATAGATTTATGGGGCTATTTCACTTCAATATATAAAATTATTCAACCGTGACCGATTTCGCCAGGTTACGCGGCTGGTCAACGTCAGTGCCTTTGATCAGCGCCACGTGATAAGCCAACAGCTGCAGCGGAACAGTGTAGAAGATCGGTGCAATCACCTCTTCGACATGCGGCATTTCGATGATGTGCATATTGTCGCTGCTGGCAAAACCGGCATCTTTATCAGCGAAGACGTACAGGACACCGCCGCGAGCGCGCACTTCTTCGATGTTGGATTTCAGTTTTTCCAGCAGTTCGTTGTTTGGTGCAACAACGATGACCGGCATATCCGCATCAATCAGCGCCAGAGGGCCGTGTTTCAGCTCGCCTGCCGCATAAGCTTCAGCGTGAATGTAGGAGATCTCTTTCAGCTTCAGCGCGCCTTCCAGCGCGATCGGATACTGATCGCCACGGCCCAGGAACAGGGCGTGATGTTTGTCAGAGAAATCTTCCGCCAGCGCTTCAATACGTTTGTCCTGAGACAGCATCTGCTCAATACGGCTCGGCAGCGCCTGCAGCCCGTGAACGATGTCGTGCTCAACGGAAGCATCTTCACCTTTCAGGCGCGCCAGCTTCGCCACCAGCATCAGCAGAACCGTCAACTGAGTGGTAAACGCTTTAGTAGAGGCGACGCCAATTTCGGTGCCCGCTTTGGTCATCAACGCCAGATCGGACTCGCGCACCAGTGAAGAACCTGGAACGTTACAGATGGCCAGAGAGCCCAGGTAACCCAGCTCTTTAGAAAGACGCAGCGCTGCCAGGGTATCTGCCGTTTCACCGGACTGAGACAAGGTGATCATCAGGCTGTTGCGACGCACAGCGGATTTGCGATAGCGGAATTCAGACGCGATTTCCACGTCGCACGGCACACCCGCCAGGGATTCAAACCAGTAGCGAGAGACCATACCGGAGTTGTAGGAGGTGCCACAGGCGACGATCTGAATATGCTCAACCTTGCCGAGCAGTTCATTGGCATTGGCACCCAGTTCGCTCAGATCCACCTCGCCGTGGCTAATGCGCCCGGTTAGGGTGTTTTTGATCGCGTTTGGCTGCTCGTAAATCTCTTTCTGCATGTAATGACGGTACGCACCTTTATCGCCCGCATCGTACTGCAGATTCGATTCGATCTCCTGACGCTTAACCTGCTCGCCTTTGGTATCGAAGACGGTCACGCTGCGGCGAGTCACTTCCGCGATATCTCCCTCTTCCAGGAAGATAAAGCGGCGGGTCACTGGCAGAAGTGCCAGCTGATCGGAGGCGATGAAGTTTTCCCCCATCCCCAGACCGATAACCATTGGGCTACCGGAACGCGCGGCCAGCAGCGTGGACGAGTCGCGGGAATCCATGATTACCGTACCGTACGCACCGCGCAGCTGAGGAATAGCGCGCAGTACCGCTTCACGGAGCGTGCCGCCCTGTGCCAGCTCCCAGTGCACCAGGTGAGCAATCACTTCGGTGTCGGTTTCTGAGACAAAGGTATAACCGCGCGCTTTCAGTTCTTCTCGCAGGGGTTCGTGGTTTTCGATAATGCCGTTATGGACGACCACGATGTGTTCAGACACATGCGGGTGGGCGTTACCTTCGGATGGTTCACCGTGCGTCGCCCAGCGGGTGTGCGCAATACCCGTCCCGCCGTGCAGCGGATGTTCTTCCGCAGCCTGGGCCAGCATCTGCACTTTACCCAGGCGGCGCAGACGGGTCATATGACCTTCTGCATCTACGACAGCCAGACCGGCAGAGTCATAACCACGGTATTCCAGACGACGTAAACCTTCGAGAAGGATTTCAGCAATATCACGCTGCGCAACTGCGCCAACAATTCCACACATATTTTAGATTCCGAATTTAGGCATGATGCCTGCGTTGTCGCTGACCTGTATTTGCCCTTTCCGGGCACCCCGAGCCTTGTAGAGAGTGGGGTTATAGTTATGGGTACTGCTTGTGGGGGGAGATATATATTTATCTCCTCACCCGGATTTGCCTGATGACGGCTACGCCTTATCAGGCAAACTCAATGGTAGGGCGGGTAAGCGTAGCGCCACCCGCCTTGTTGTTACTTCTTCTTCACCGGGCGTTTCCAGCCCTGCTTGTGCACCTGCGGCACGCGGCTTAACACTAACTCGTTATCCGCCACGTCACGCGTCACGGTCGTCCCGGCGGCAATGGTCACGCCGTTACCTACGGTGACAGGCGCCACCAGCTGCGTGTCAGAACCCACAAACACGTCGTCGCCGATAATGGTTTTGAACTTGTTGGCACCGTCATAGTTACAGGTAATGGTTCCTGCACCAATATTCACGTTGTCGCCAATTTCTGCGTCACCCAGATAGGTCAGATGACCGGCTTTCGAGCCTTTCCCCAGACGCGCTTTTTTCATTTCCACGAAGTTGCCTACGTGAGCGCCTTCCAGCAGCTCAGCACCTGGACGCAGACGCGCAAACGGACCGATAGTACACGCCGCGTCCAGATGAGCATCTTCAACCACGCTGTACGGGCTAATTTCGCAGTCGTCACCGATGACGCTGTTTTTGATCACACAGCCGGCGCCAATTTTGACGCGGTTGCCAAGCTGAACGTTGCCTTCAAGGATAACGTTAGTATCAATCTCAACATCTCGCCCGTGCGACAAGGTCCCGCGCAGATCGAAACGCGCTGGATCGCGCAGCATTACGCCGGCCAGCAGCAGCTTTTCGGCCTGCTCAGACTGATAAATGCGCTCGAGACGAGAAAGCTGCAGACGGTTATTCACGCCGTCCGTTTCACTGATGCGCGCCGGATGAACGGCGGCAATTTCACGCCCTTCGTGGTACGCCATCGCAATGATATCGGTGATGTAGTACTCACCCTGCGCGTTGTTGTTATTGAGCTTCGACAGCCAGCGCTTCATATCTGCGCCATTGGCAATCAGGATACCGGTGTTGATCTCCTGAATCTGACGCTGTTCATCGCTGGCGTCTTTGTGTTCAACGATACCCGTTACGTGGCCGTTCTCACGCGTGATACGGCCATAGCCTGTTGGGTCGTCCAGCACGACGGTTAATAAACCGATGCCGCCCTGCGGCTTGGCTGCACGCAGGCGAGTCAGCGTCTCGACGGAGATCAGCGGGACGTCTCCGTAGAGCATCAGGATGTCTTCGTCATCGGCAAAGAAAGGGGCGGCCTGCTGCATTGCATGGCCAGTACCCAGTTGTTCAGCCTGGAGCACCCAGTTGAGCGCGTCATCGCTCAGCGCCTTTTTAAGCAGATCGCCACCGTGTCCATAAACCAGATGGACCTGGCGGGCCCCCAGTTCATTCGCTGCATCAATGACATGCTGCACCATTGGCTTTCCTGCCAGACGGTGAAGCACTTTAGGCAGATCGGAATACATGCGGGTACCTTTGCCAGCGGCAAGGATCACCACGCTCATCGCACTGTTTGACATACGCATCCTGACGGTAATTTAAGTGAGAAGTAAAAACGTTTGATGCTTAAAATTCTACATCTTTTTCATCATGAATTAAGGCACAAAAAAAAAGCCAGCCTGGTATACAGACTGGCTTTTGAGCTTTTCAAGCCGGTGTTACATCGCTTTTTTGGTCAACTCGATAACGCGCAGTTTCGCGATCGCTTTGGCCAGCTCCGCAGACGCCTGAGCGTAATCCACGTCACCATGAGAGCTGCTAATGTGCTCTTCAGCCTTACGCTTCGATTCCAGGGCTCGTGCTTCGTCGAGATCCTGGCCACGAATAGCGGTATCGGCCAGAACGGTCACACTGCCTGGCTGCACTTCAAGAATGCCGCCGGACAGATAGATAAACTCTTCATGACCGAACTGTTTAACGATGCGGATCATACCAGGCTTAATGGCGGTGAGCAGCGGTGCGTGACCCGGGAAAATACCCAGTTCACCTTCACTACCCGTTACCTGGATTTTCTCGACCAGACCAGAGAACATTTGTTGCTCTGCGCTGACGACATCCAGGTGGTAAGTCATTGCCATATCACCCTCCGATTAAGGCGTTAAAGTTTTTTGGCTTTTTCCACTGCTTCTTCGATGGAACCAACCATGTAGAACGCCTGCTCTGGCAGGTGATCGTATTCGCCTTCCATGATGCCTTTAAAGCCACGGATGGTGTCTTTCAGGGAAACGTATTTACCCGGAGAACCGGTGAATACTTCCGCAACGAAGAACGGCTGGGACAGGAAGCGCTGGATCTTACGCGCACGTGCTACCACCAGTTTGTCTTCTTCAGACAGCTCATCCATACCCAGGATGGCGATGATGTCTTTCAGTTCCTGGTAACGCTGCAGCAGGGACTGTACGCCACGCGCGGTGTCGTAGTGTTCCTGACCCACAACCAGTGGATCCAGCTGACGGCTGGTGGAGTCCAGCGGGTCAACGGCCGGGTAGATACCCAGAGACGCGATCTGACGGCTCAGTACCACGGTTGCATCTAAGTGCGCAAAGGTGGTGGCTGGTGATGGGTCAGTCAAGTCATCCGCAGGTACGTATACCGCCTGAACGGAGGTGATAGAACCGGTTTTGGTAGAGGTGATACGTTCCTGAAGAACACCCATCTCTTCCGCCAGCGTAGGCTGATAACCTACCGCTGAAGGCATACGACCCAGCAGTGCAGATACTTCAGTACCGGCCAGGGTGTAACGATAGATGTTATCAACGAACAGCAGAACGTCACGGCCTTCGTCACGGAACTTCTCAGCCATCGTCAGACCAGTCAGCGCAACGCGCAGACGGTTTCCTGGTGGCTCGTTCATCTGGCCGTAAACCAGGGATACTTTGTCCAGAACGTTAGAGTCGGTCATTTCGTGGTAGAAGTCGTTACCCTCACGAGTACGTTCACCTACGCCCGCAAACACAGAGTAACCGGAGTGCTCGATCGCGATGTTACGGATCAGCTCCATCATGTTTACGGTTTTACCTACACCCGCACCACCGAACAGACCAACTTTACCGCCCTTCGCAAACGGACACATCAGGTCGATAACTTTGATGCCGGTTTCCAGCAGTTCCTGAGAGCTTGACAGCTCTTCGTAGGAAGGTGCCGCGCGGTGGATAGCCCAACGCTCTTCTTCACCGATGTCGCCTTTCATGTCGATTGGCTGACCCAATACGTTCATGATACGACCCAGTGTTGCTTTACCTACAGGCACTTCGATCGGGTGCTCAAGGTCTTTCACTTCCAGACCACGACGCAGACCGTCGGAAGAACCCATCGCGATGGTACGCACGATACCGCCGCCGAGCTGCTGCTGAACTTCCAGCACCAGGCTCTCGTTACCATTCTGTACCTCAAGCGCGTCGTACACGCGTGGTACGGCGTCCTGAGGGAACTCGACGTCCACCACGGCGCCGATTACCTGGACAATCTTTCCAGTAGCCATCTTGAATCCTCTACGTAATTCGTAAACCTGGTTAAACCGCGGCGGCCCCCGAGACAATCTCGGTGAGTTCCTGAGTAATGCTGGCCTGACGAGCTTTGTTGTAAACCAACTGCAGCTCTTTAATCAGGCTGCCGCCATTATCGGTCGCGGCTTTCATCGCCACCATTCGTGCGGCCTGCTCGCTGGCCAGGTTTTCTACAACGCCCTGATAAACCTGAGATTCAACGTAACGACGCAGCAGGGTATCCAGCAGCGGTTTCGGATCGGGTTCATACAGGTAATCCCAGGCTTTCTGCTTCAACTCGTCATCTTCTGATGCCGGTAAAGGCAGCATCTGAGTGATCGTAGGCACCTGAGACATGGTGTTAATAAATTTGTTGCTGACAACGTACAGTCTGTCCAGACGGCCTTCATCATAGGCCTGCAACATCACTTTAACCGGGCCGATAAGTTCGGACAGGGACGGGTTATCACCCATACCGGTCACCTGAGCGACAATGTTGCCACCAACGGAGTTAAAGAAAGAGACGCCTTTAGAGCCAATCAGTGCCAGATCGCACTGAACGCCTTTATCGGACCAGCCTTTCATATCCGCCAGCAGTTTTTTGAACAGGTTAATGTTCAAGCCGCCACACAGACCACGGTCAGTCGACACCACCAGGTAGCCCACGCGCTTAACGTCGCGTTCTTCCAGGTAAGGGTGCTTGTATTCCAGATTACCGTTTGCAAGGTGACCAATCACTTTGCGCATGGTCTCTGCATAAGGACGGCTGGCCGCCATGCGATCCTGCGATTTACGCATTTTGGAAGCGGCGACCATCTCCATCGCTTTAGTGATCTTTTGCGTGTTCTGGACGCTTGCGATCTTACTACGTATCTCTTTTGCGCCGGCCATGAGCTTCTCCTCAATGCCAGGCGGCTTGTCCTGAGACAAGCCGCCGGACGATTACCAGGATTGGGTTGCTTTGAAGGAATCGAGGATAGCTTTCAGCTTGCCTTCGATTTCGTCGTTATAGCCACCGGTCTGGTTGATCTCTTGCATCAGCGGAGCGTGATCACGGTCGACGTAAGCCAGCAGAGCGGCTTCGAAGCTACCGATTTTCGCCAGTTCCACATCTTCGAGGTAACCGCGTTCAGCCGCGAACAGTACCAGGCCCTGCTGAGCAACAGACATTGGTGCGTACTGTTTCTGCTTCAGCAGCTCGGTCACTTTCTGACCGTGGCTCAGCTGTTTACGGGTTGCTTCGTCCAGATCGGATGCGAACTGAGAGAACGCAGCCAGTTCACGATACTGTGCCAGCGCGGTACGGATACCACCGGACAGTTTCTTGATGATCTTGGTCTGAGCAGCACCACCAACACGGGATACGGAGATACCCGGGTTAACCGCCGGACGAATACCGGAGTTAAACAGGTTGGTTTCCAGGAAGATCTGACCATCGGTAATGGAGATTACGTTGGTCGGAACGAACGCAGAAACGTCACCCGCCTGGGTTTCAATGATCGGCAGTGCGGTCAGAGAGCCCGTTTTACCCTTCACTTCACCTTTGGTGAAGTTCTCGACGTATTCCGCGTTAACGCGGGAAGCACGCTCCAGCAGACGAGAGTGGAGGTAGAATACGTCGCCCGGGAATGCTTCACGTCCTGGTGGACGACGGAGCAGCAGGGAAACCTGACGATAAGCAACAGCCTGTTTAGACAGGTCATCGTATACGATCAGTGCATCTTCACCGCGGTCACGGAAGTATTCGCCCATTGCGCAACCCGCGTATGGCGCCAGGTATTGCAGTGCAGCAGATTCAGAAGCGGTAGCCACAACCACGATGGTGTTAGACAGCGCGCCGTGCTCTTCCAGTTTACGAACCACGTTAGAAATGGTGGACGCTTTCTGGCCGATAGCCACGTACACACATTTGATGCCGGAGTCACGCTGGTTGATGATGGCGTCGATTGCCATCGCGGTTTTACCGGTCTGACGGTCACCGATGATCAGTTCACGCTGACCACGACCGATTGGGATCATGGCGTCAACAGACTTATAGCCTGTCTGAACAGGCTGATCGACGGACTGACGATCGATAACGCCTGGTGCGATAACTTCGATTGGAGAGAAGCCATCGTGCTCAACCGGACCTTTACCGTCGATTGGCGCACCCAGGGTGTTAACAACGCGGCCCAGCAGGCCACGGCCAACCGGCACTTCCAGAATACGGCCAGTACACTTAACCTTCATGCCTTCGGCGAGGTCAGCGTATGGACCCATCACAACCGCACCTACGGAGTCGCGCTCCAGGTTCAGTGCGATAGCGTAACGGTTACCCGGCAGGGAAATCATCTCACCCTGCATACAATCGGCCAGGCCGTGGATGCGGATAACACCGTCACTTACAGAAACAATAGTACCTTCATTGTGAGCTTCGCTCACAACATTGAACTGAGCAATGCGCTGCTTGATCAGTTCGCTGATTTCGGTGGAATTCAGTTGCATGCTCCAGTCCCCTTAAGACTGCAAGACGTCTGCAAGGCGTTCAAGACGGCCGCGTACGCTGCCATCAATGACCATATCACCCGAGCGGATGATTACGCCTGCCATTACAGACTTATCGATTTTGCAATTCAGCTTAACTTTGCGTGACAGACGTTTTTCCATCGCGGCGGTGATTTTCGCAAGCTGTTCATCACTCAGTTCAGTCGCTGAAGTCACTTCGACTTCAGCTGTTGCTTCACTAAGGGCACGTAAGTGCTCAAACTGCTCGAGAACATCCGGGAGCACACGGAGACGACCATTTTCTGCCATCACCTTAATCAGGTTCTGGCCGTTGGCATCCAGTTGCTCTCCGCACACGGCGATAAACGACGCGGCGAGAGTTTCAGGCGCTAACGCACCGGAAAGCAACTCGGCCATTTGTTCGTTTTTCGTCACCTCAGCGGCAAACGCCAGCATATTCTGCCAGCGATCGACATTTTGGTGTTCGATAGCAAAGTCAAAAGCTGCTTTGGCGTAGGGGCGAGCTACCGTAACAAATTCAGACATCAGCCCCTCCCTCCTTACAGTTCAGCGACAAGTTTGTCCACGATGTCGCTGTTAGCAGCTTCATCCACGGAACGTTCGATGATCTTCTCGGCGCCAGCAACAGCCAGAATCGCAACCTGCTTACGCAGTTCTTCACGAGCACGTTTACGCTCAGCTTCAATTTCAGCCTGAGCCTGTGTCACGATCTTAGTACGTTCCTGTTCTGCTTCAGCTTTGGCTTCGTCCAGGATCTGCGAACGGCGTTTGTTAGCCTGTTCGATGATGACCTGAGCTTCCGCTTTCGCTTTTTTCAGCTGGTCTGTCGCGTTGGCCTGTGCAAGGTCCAAATCTTTCTTAGCGCGTTCTGCAGAAGCCAGACCGTCAGCAATTTCTTTCTGACGTTTTTCGATGGCAGCCATTAAAGGCGGCCATACATACTTCATGCAGAACCAGACAAAGAGAATAAACGCGATGGCCTGGCCGAGGATTGTTGCGTTCATGTTCACAGCACAATACCTCTTAAATTTCTGTGGCTTGGGGTTTTAAAACAACTACTACGCGACAGCAAACATCACGTACAGACCCAGACCTACAGCGATCATTGGGATAGCATCCACCAGACCCATAACGATAAAGAACTGAGTACGCAGCAGAGGAATCAGATCAGGTTGACGCGCTGCGCCTTCCAGGAATTTGCCCCCGAGGATGCCGATACCGATCGCAGCACCGATAGCCGCCAGACCCATCATCACAGCGGCAGCCATGTACAGCAGATCCATATTCAGGTTTTCCATGACAGTCTCCAGTTTGTTTCAATTAAAACGTAGTAGTGTTGGTAAAAAATCAGTGCTCTTCAGACGCCATCGACAGATAGACGATCGTCAGAACCATGAAGATAAAGGCTTGCAGCGTAATGATCAGGATGTGGAAAATGGCCCATGGCACATTCAGAATCCACTGTGACCACCACGGCAGAAGACCCGCGATCAGAATGAAAATCAGCTCACCCGCATACATGTTGCCGAACAGTCGCAGACCCAGTGAAACAGGTTTGGACAGCAGGCTAACGCCTTCCAGGATCAGGTTGACCGGAATAAACGCCCAGTGGTTGAACGGCTGCAAGGTAAGCTCTTTCACAAAGCCGCTTACGCCTTTCATTTTGATGCTGTAGAAAAGAATCAGGATAAACACGCCCAGCGCCATCGACAGAGTGATGTTCACGTCCGCAGACGGTACAACACGCAGCGCAGGCAGGCCGAAGATGTGCTCGCCGATGAACGGCAGCAGGTCAATTGGCAGCAGGTCCATCAGGTTCATCAGGAAGACCCAAACGAACACGGTCAAGGCCAGCGGAGCAATCAGCTTGCTCTTACCATGGTACATGTCTTTCACGCTGCCATGGACGAAGCCGATGATCATTTCAACGAATGTCTGGAATTTCCCTGGAACACCGCTGGTCGCCTTTTTAGCAACGCTGCGGAACATGGCCAGGAACAGAAGACCCAATACCACCGAGAAGAACATGGAGTCGATGTTGATCGTCCAGAAGGTGGCCGGGGGGTTATGCGGATCCACCAGCGAGAATGTACGCAGGTCCAGCTGAAGGTTATTCAGATGGTGACCTATGTAATCCTGCGGCGTCATATTTTCTGAAGCCATGATGCCTTTTACCCTTTGTTATTGATTACAGCTGGAGCCAGAACTTGTACCACCAGCACCAAAACCCACGTTGCTATCAGCGGCATGAAGACCACTTTCAAAACCGCCAGCGCCATCACCAGTAGAGCAAAGGTCAGCAACACCTTACACACTTCGCCAAGAGCGAAGGACCAGGCCACGCGGCCTTTGGCGGGTGTATGCGCCTGATGACGCCAGGCAAAAATCATAAATAACACGTTTGGCAGCACAACTGCCAAACCCCCGCACACGGCGGAGATGCCCCAGAAGGGGTCTTTGAGGCTAAACAGCAGTCCACTTGCTATCACAGCCAGAAACTGAATGAACAGAAGCTTACGAGCAACGTTTCTACTCAAGAGCGACACAGACATCACGTTTTTACTCCTGCTCCCTTCGAGGTATGCCGCGTGTCGTATAAAACGTCCTTTAAGGCTCAGAGTCAAGCATCAAAAAGCGGACAAATTATACGGTGCGTACCCGTGATTTCAAACATTAAGTAGCGAAAAGGTGAATAAATGTTTAAATATTTTTCCCCACCGCTATTTTTCAACTTTCGCTGAAAGCATCGACCTTCGAGCAAAACTGCAAACAGCGCGAAAACGTTGACTACAAAGCGTGCACGAGATCACAAAACACACATTTGCGATAAGGTTGTATTTATCAAAGCCGTAAATCGCACAGGAGTATCTTTCTGAAATCAAAGATAAAATATCGCAACTATTTTCAAAACAGCCCCGTACACAATAAAAACCTTTTATTGACATTCTTAATAAATAATTAACATCACACTCTGATTACAGTCATCCACTTTTAGCAGACTGATATTTTCATAGTTGACTATCTTCACGGTGAATAATAGGCGCAACGTTAACCATAAGAAAAACCATGGTAAAAAAGAGGTTAAATGCTAACGGGTAAATCCATGTGAGTTGTGCTGTTTTTTAACATCACCAGAACAGCACAAATTCCACATTTTTTATTAATTTTTTAAAAATTGTTTGGCTTAATTATCACCAGATGACGTTCACCGTCGAGCTGAGAAATGTTTAATTTCTCGATGGATTCAACGGCAAAACCGTCCGGAAGCTGTTCAATTTCATCACCCGGCAGTTGCCCTTTCAGCGCATAGAAACGCCCTTTCTCTTCTGCGGGCAAATGTTTACACCAGCTCACCATGTCATTGAGTGAAGCAAAGGCGCGGCTGATAACACCGTCAAACGGCGGTTCTGCCGGAAACGCCTCTACCCTGCTTTGAACGGGCGTGATGTTCTCAAGCTTCAGCTCATGCTGAACCTGTCGTAAAAAGCGCACGCGCTTACCGAGGCTGTCCAGCAGCGTGAAATGACTTTCCGGCCGGACAATCGACAGCGGAACCCCTGGCAGACCGGGCCCCGTGCCAACGTCGATAAAACGCTCACCCTTCAGATACGGTGCAACAACGATGCTATCGAGAATATGGCGTACCAGCATCTCGTTGGGGTCGCGTACCGACGTCAGGTTGTACGCTTTGTTCCATTTGTTCAGCATATCGACATAGGCCACCAGCTGGTTTTTCTGGTGATCGGTGAGCGAAATACCTGCCTGATCCAGCAGACGAGAGAGTTTGTTGAGCACGGTGAATACCTGTTGGAAAACTTAGGTGGCGGGTGGCGCTTCGTTTACCCGCCCTACGGGTTCAGTAGGCCCGGTAAGCGCATCGCCACCGGGCAATGTTCTGGGCATTACGCGCTGCGGCGCAGCATACCCTGTTTCTTCAACCACACCAGCAGAATCGAAATCGCGGCGGGCGTAACGCCAGAGATACGTGATGCCTGGCCGATGGATACCGGTTTATGATCGTTCAGCTTAGCGATCACTTCGTTGGAAAGCCCCGTCACCTGACGGTAGTCCAGCATTTCCGGCAGCAACGTGTTTTCGTTACGCTGCTGTTTTTCAATCTCATCCTGTTGGCGCGCGATATAGCCTTCGTACTTCACCTGAATTTCGACCTGTTCAGCGGCTTCGGCATCTTCAAGACCCGGGGCGAACGCGGTGAGTTTCACCAGATTCTCATAGGTCACTTCCGGACGACGCAGCAGATCTTCACCGCTGGCTTCACGTGAGAGCGGCGCAGTTAAGTGAGCGTTCACTTCGGCAGCGGTTTCCGCCTGTGGATTAACCCACGTGGTTTTCAGACGCTGACGTTCCTGTTCAATGCGCTCCAGCTTCTCGTTAAAGCGTGCCCAGCGTTCGTCATCGACCAGACCCAGCTCGCGGCCCATTTCAGTCAGACGCAGGTCGGCGTTATCTTCGCGCAGCATCAGGCGATATTCCGCACGAGAGGTAAACATACGGTACGGTTCTTTAGTGCCCAGGGTGCAGAGATCGTCAACCAGTACGCCCAGATAGGCCTGAGAACGCGCCGGGGCCCAGCCCTCTTTTTCGGCAGAGAAACGGGCAGCGTTCAGACCGGCCAGCAGACCCTGTGCAGCCGCTTCTTCGTAACCGGTGGTGCCGTTAATCTGGCCCGCGAAGAACAGACCGTGGATGAATTTGCTCTCCAGGGTTGGCTTCAGGTCACGCGGGTCGAAGAAATCGTACTCAATAGCGTAGCCAGGGCGAACGATTTTCGCATTCTCCATGCCCTGCATTGAGCGAACAATCTGCATCTGCACATCGAACGGCAGGCTGGTGGAGATACCGTTCGGATAAATTTCGTTTGAGGTTAGCCCTTCCGGCTCCAGGAAGATCTGGTGCTGGTTACGATCGGCAAAGCGCATCACTTTGTCTTCGATCGACGGGCAGTAACGCGGACCGATCCCTTCGATCACACCGGCGTACATTGGGCTGCGATCGAGGTTATTGCGGATCACGTCATGGGTTTTTTCGTTGGTATGCGTGATGTAGCACGGTACCTGCTGCGGATGTTGCGCCGCATTGCCCATGAACGAGAAGACCGGCATCGGGTTATCACCGTGCTGTTGCGCAAGCACGCTGAAATCAATGGTGCGCGCGTCAATACGCGGCGGTGTGCCAGTCTTCAGGCGGCTTACGCGCAGTGGCAGTTCACGCAGACGACGAGAGAGCGGAATGGATGGCGGATCGCCTGCACGGCCACCGCTGTAGTTATCCAGACCAATATGAATTTTCCCGTCCAGGAAGGTGCCGACGGTCAGTACCACCGCTTTGGCGCGGAATTTAAGGCCCATCTGGGTCACAGCACCCACGACGCGATCGTTCTCAACGATAAGATCTTCTACCGCCTGCTGGAAGATCATCAGGTTTGGCTGATTCTCCAGCGCGGTACGTACGGCCTGACGATAAAGCACGCGGTCTGCCTGTGCACGAGTGGCACGCACTGCCGGCCCTTTACTCGCGTTTAGTATCCTAAACTGGATGCCTGCATGATCGATCGCTTTCGCCATCAGGCCGCCAAGCGCATCCACTTCTTTTACCAGGTGTCCTTTCCCAATGCCGCCAATCGCCGGATTACAGGACATTTGTCCCAGCGTGTCGATATTGTGTGTCAAAAGCAGGGTCTGTTGACCCATACGCGCTGCGGCCATTGCGGCCTCAGTGCCTGCGTGACCCCCGCCAATGATGATGACGTCAAAAGGATCCTGATAAAACATGGTGGTCTGCCTCGCGTAAAGCGGTATGAAAATGGATTGAAGCCCGGGCCGTGGATTCTACTCAACTTTAGTCTTTCGAGAAAGCATTGGGATCCTGGGCTATTAAAAAGAAGATCTTTTTATTTAGAGATCTGTTCTATTGTGATCTCTTATTAGGATCGCGTACTTGTGTGGATAAGTCCGATCCGGCAAATAAGATCATGCAGTTAGGAAGGATCGTTTGCTGTGAATGATCGGTGATCCTGGACCGTATAAGCTGGGATCAGATCGCGACTTTATACACAGGCTAAAAACGATACAACAGTTGTTCTTTGGATAACTACGGGTTAATACGAGCTTTTAACCAGAGTTATCCACATCTGATCGCGCGATCTTTAATCGTTTTTGAGTGAATTTTTCCATTCACCCAACCAGATCTCGGCCGGATCCTCCGGAATATCATGATCGAGGATGTTGATCTTGAGTGTTTCACCCAGCTGTTTTGCTCCGCAAGAGGTGATAACAGCTTCGACTTTCTCTATTGCCCCGCAAAAGGTGTCATATTCACGACTGCCGATCCCCACAGCGCCAAAACGGACCTTTGAGAGGTCAGGCTGCTGTTCCTGCAGTTCGTCATATAAAGGTTGCAGGTTATCCGGCAGATCGCCCGCGCCATGCGTGGAGGTGATCAGCAGCCAGACCCCGTCAGTCGGGAGATCTTCAAGCAGCGGTCCGTGCAGGGTTTGTGTTGAAAAGCCCGCATCTTCCAGCTTCTCAGCCAAATGTTCCGCTACATATTCCGCACCACCGAGGGTGCTGCCGCTGATAAGGGTAATGTCCGCCATTGATCGCTCGCTCAGATAAAGAGGGAGATATTGTACGCTGTGAACGAGCTGGGATCTACCTGTGGAAAATGTGGGAATGAATTTGCCCGATCATGGGCGGATGGTACGCATGATCGGGTTTTGCAGGGAGATCAGTGTCTCGGTGGACTGAATTTCATCAATTGTTTGGATCTTGTTGATAAGTACCTGCTGGAGGGCATCGATGGATCGGCACATCACTTTTATAAAGATGCTGTAGTGCCCCGTGGTGTAGTACGCCTCGGTGACCTCATCCAGCGCATTGAGCCTGGCCAGGGCGGAAGGATAGTCTTTTGCGCTTTTAAGAATGATGCCGATAAAGCAGCAGACGTCGTAACCCAGCTGCTTCGGGCTGACGTCAATGCGCGCGCCGGTAATGATCCCCGCCTGCTTCATTTTCTCTACGCGAACGTGAATGGTTCCCGGGCTGACACCAAACTGTTTCGCCAGTTCGGCGTAGGCGGTACGGGCATTGGCCATTAACGCCTCGAGGATGCCGCGGTCGAGATTGTCGATCTGATAATTTTCCATAGCTTTTTCTTATGAAGATTGATGATTCTTTCTATTCTAGCGTCATATTTTATCGATTCAAAAGTGAAGTCGGCTTTTTGTTGTTGAGTTATTGAATTAAGTGCCGGTTCTGTTGCTTAATCATTACCAACAGGACGCAGGAGTATAAATAATGAAAACCGCTTACATCGCAAAACAACGCCAGATCAGTTTCGTTAAATCCCATTTTTCCCGCCAGCTGGAAGAGAAGCTTGGGCTGATTGAGGTTCAGGCACCAATTCTGAGCCGGGTGGGCGACGGGACGCAGGATAACTTGTCTGGATGCGAAAAAGCGGTACAGGTGAAAGTGAAAACACTGCCAGATGCCCAGTTCGAAGTGGTTCATTCCCTGGCGAAGTGGAAGCGTCAAACCCTGGGACAACACGACTTCAGCGCGGGCGAAGGGCTTTACACGCACATGAAAGCCCTTCGCCCCGATGAAGACCGCCTCTCACCTATTCACTCTGTTTACGTTGACCAGTGGGACTGGGAGCGCGTGATGGGTGATGGCGAGCGTCACCTCGGCACGCTGAAATCCACCGTTGAGGCGATCTACGCCGGGATCAAAGCGACTGAAGCGGCCGTGAGCAAAGAGTTTGGTCTGGCACCGTTCCTGCCAGACACGATCCACTTTGTTCATAGCCAGGCACTGTTGAGCCGTTTCCCGGATCTTGATGCCAAAGGCCGTGAACGTGCGATCGCGAAAGAGTTGGGTGCAGTATTCCTGATCGGCATTGGCGGCAAACTCTCTGATGGCAAACGCCACGACGTCCGTGCGCCGGATTATGATGACTGGAGCACCGCGGGCGAGCACGACTATGCCGGGCTGAACGGCGATATCCTGGTCTGGAACCCGGTACTGGAAGATGCATTTGAGCTCTCCTCTATGGGGATCCGCGTGGATGCCGACGCGCTGAAACGCCAGCTGGCGGTGACCGGTGACGAAGATCGTCTCAAATTAGAGTGGCACCAGGCGTTGCTGCGCGGCGAAATGCCGCAGACCATCGGGGGAGGGATCGGCCAGTCCCGTCTGACCATGCTGCTGCTGCAACTGCCGCATATTGGTCAGGTACAGTGTGGCGTCTGGCCGCAGCAGGTGCGTGACAGCGTGGGATCTCTTCTTTAATTAACGCTGCCAGCGTCTGAGCAGACGGCTACGCAACCCGGTATCAAAGCGCCAGATATGATCGAAGATGCGCATGATGCCGGGTTTTCCATGAGCGGACATCGCGACGGCGTGAAAACGGTGCTGATGTACCCGCTGTAACTCCTTCACTTTATTAACCACATCATCCGGCAGTCGCTGGGCGATAAAATCGGAAATGACGACCGCATCGGCGTCGTACCAGTCACCCCCCTGCATCCGCTCAACGATGCTGCGAAAGCAGCTGGCCAGGTCAGTGCCCCCGCGAAAACGCTGGCTTAAAAAACGGATTGCCTGCTCTATTCCCTGCTGGTTCGTCAGCTCATAACCCACGACTTCGCTGGAGAAGAGCATGATGAAGCAGCGACGGCGGTCGGCGAGCGCCACGCGCATCAGTGCCAGGCAAAACGCTTTTGCACACTGTTCGTTAAATCCGCCCATCGAACCGGACGTATCCACACAAACAATAAACGGCCCGCGCGGCTGTTCATCAAAATCCTGATGGACGACCGGACGCTGGCTAAGTTTCTCGCGCCACGCTTCGCCGTGCAGCCGGTAGGTAAGAAGCTGTTTTTCCACCAGCCGACGGTAGAACTCATACTCCAGCTCGGTCATTCCCAGCGTGCTCAGTTCGGTGGGCAGCAGGCGCAGAATGTCATCGCTCTGCTGGAGCCCGTCGACCTGTTCTGGCACGGTTGCCGGTTCACGCACCAGGGTGCGGAAGGTTTCCATCGGGGCATCCTTCTTTGGAACTGATTTTGCCTCCCTTGAGCGCCCCAGCTGTTCAGCAAGCTTCATCAATTCCGGCTGCTGCGCCAGAAAATCGCCGTATTTGACGATCAACTGGTAATCTCCGCGTTTGAGCTGACCGGCACTCATGTCCCAGAGACGTCCTGCGGCGTTTTCATTTTCCACCAGCACCTGCTCAAGCTGACCGCTTAAGGTCATGCGTTCCTGAACTTCACTGAGCAGCTGTTCACGTTCTTCATCCAGCAACTGCTGGTTTAACGTTGTGGCCTGAACCACCAGACTGAGGCGCCAGCGTTGTAAAAAGAGAGTATGCAGTGCGGGGGTAAAGGTGGCGTTATCCGTGACCAGCGCCCGGGCCTGGCTGGCAAACGGAGAGTGGACGTTATCGAGTACTGCCAGGGTTTGTGGGAGCTGGACGATAAACTGCGTCGTGGAGAGCCGTTGACACTGTTGATAGGCCGCGACTTCCTCCGTCAGTTCCGGCGGAACTTCAGTCTCTTTGAATCGCTGTCGCAGATTATCTCGCCAGCGCGGAAGATCGTCGGTCATCGCCTTTTTGAGCTTCGGGAATTTTTCAAAAAACGCCGCCAGCTGTGGCGACGCCAGAAGGGTAATCACCACCTCCTCGATCAACCCTTCCTCGCTGACCGCCAGCATCACGTTGAGCGTGTCCAGCGTTAGCATTGACGCGCCTGTTTGATCTGCGCGCTGACATCCTGCAGGCTGGCTTCGATGCGACCTAACCAGTCGCTATGAATAAAGAGGCATTTTTGCTGCTCGCTAAAGCGGGTGTGCTGCTGGTGCCATTCGGTATCCAGGGCGTCCAACTGCTGTTTGATCTCTTCCGGCACGCTGTCAGAAGCGGTGCCAGGAAGCGCAAGACGCGAGCCCTGCAGGCTGACGTCGCGGATTACCAGGTGCTGGCTGCTGTCTACTTCCATCGTGAGCGGCTGCGCGAAACCGATGCCGTTGAGTTTTCCGCGGATCTCACCGCCTTTGTCGAGCCACTGAGACAGCGCCTCGCGCTCAACCGTAATGTGTACCACCTGCATATCATGCAGTTTGAGCGGCTGCTGGAGCAGCAGCGTTAGCGTCGTACCGGTCAGATCGGCGGGGAGTTCGTAATGCGGTTTGCGGGCGAACATACCGCCCAGACGATTGACTTTCAGCGCCGTTTTATCACTTTGCTGCTGTTGGAGCTGGATGCGGCGTTGAGTAATCGCCCCCAGCTGGTTGAGCATCGCCTGCTGCCCCCATGCGTGTCCGGTCATCAATACGTCCAGCTGCTGCTGCATCAGGTTCATGCCTTCTGCGTCGTGCCAGAGGCAGTCTTTCAGCAGGATCAGATCGATGGGCGCTACGGCATCACGACCGCTGAACAGGGCGCTTGCCTGGAGCAGACGAATCGCCTTTTTCCAGCGACGGTCCGAGACATACGGTGCGGAAGGAAGTAAATCAAGCTGCTGGCGCAGCATGAAGATCAGTTCAAAAACGGCATCGGGCAGTTTGATTTTGCCGATCTCTTCCTGCCACTGGTAATACTCCTCGTCCGTCACCTGCAAAGAAGCCGCCACCGGGTTTTCGTTCTCATCCTGCTGGCTGACCAGCATAGAGCGGAAGTTTGACTTGTCCTGGACTTTATCGAGCCACAGGCGGATCAGCATACGGTCATACAGCGCTTCCAGGCTGCTGTCGGCTTCGGGCAGTTCGTTTGACGCGGCCACCAGCAGACGCATGGGGATTTTCTCTTCGCTGGCCCCGTTGCGAAACCGGCGTTCGTTAATCGCCGTGAGCAGGGTGTTCAGGATTGCCGGGCCGGCTTTCCAGATCTCATCGAGAAAGACAATTTCTGCTTCCGGAAGATAACCCGCCGTCAGACGCTCATAACGCCCCTCGTCTTTGAGGGCCTGAATAGAGAGCGGACCGAAAACCTCTTCGGGGGTGGAGAAGCGCGTCATGAGATATTCAAAGGCGCGAGCATTCTGAAAAGCGAACTTCAGGCGGCGTGCGATCAGGCTTTTGGCAATGCCCGGCGGACCCAGCAGAAACACGCTTTCACCGCTCAACGCTGCCAGTAAGCAAAGGCGAATGGCGTGGCTACGCTCGAAAAGGCCTTTCTCTAGCGCACTGCTGAGGCGGGAAATTCTTTCTGCTAATAAATGTGAGTGAGCCATAATAGTTTTGCATCCTTTCGCCGTCGTGGCGGCCAATTGAAGCGAGTATAGACGTTTCAGTCAGAGCTGGTAATAGGCTGAAGTGCGGCGCAATTTTCTTTGCGCTACATTAATGCGGTTGCATTTAGGGGTTCGATTTTGCAACGAATCGTGCATACTGTGCGCTTTTTGTGGGCCAAGGGACCGGGAACACATTTGTTATTTAAACGAAAAGACTAGTCTATGAGCACTGATAATAAGCAATCATTACCCGCAATAACGCTTGCTGCGATCGGGGTTGTCTACGGTGATATCGGTACCAGCCCGCTTTATACGCTTCGTGAATGTCTGTCCGGCCAGTTTGGCTTTGGTGTTGAGCGTGATGCCGTGTTTGGCTTCTTGTCACTCATCTTCTGGCTGCTGATCCTGGTTGTTTCTGTTAAATATCTCTCCTTCGTTATGCGTGCAGATAACGCTGGCGAAGGCGGGATCCTGACCCTGATGTCCCTTGCCGGGCGCAACACCTCCGCCAGAATGACGTCCGTGCTGGTGATTATCGGCCTGATCGGCGGCAGTTTCTTCTACGGAGAGGTGGTTATCACACCCGCCATTTCGGTCCTCTCGGCGATAGAGGGCCTGGAGATTATTGCGCCACAGCTCGATACGTGGGTGGTTCCGCTGGCGATAATCGTATTAACGCTGCTGTTTGCGATCCAGAAGCACGGTACCGGGCTGGTGGGTAAACTGTTTGCGCCGATTATGCTGGCCTGGTTCCTGATCCTCGCGGCCCTCGGTTTGCGCAGCATTATTGCTAACCCTGAAGTGCTGCATGCCCTGAATCCTTACTGGGCCGTGCATTTCTTCCTCGAATATAAAGTTGTTTCCTTCGTGGCGCTTGGCGCGGTCGTGCTCTCCATCACTGGCGTTGAGGCGTTGTATGCCGATATGGGGCACTTCGGGAAACTGCCTATCCGCGTGGCATGGTTTATTGTGGTGCTGCCGTCGCTGGTGCTGAACTACTTCGGTCAGGGCGCGCTGCTGCTCAAGAACCCGGAAGCGATTAAGAACCCGTTCTTCCTGCTGGCGCCTGACTGGGCGCTGGTACCGATGCTGATTCTGGCGACGCTGGCGACCGTCATTGCTTCTCAGGCGGTGATTTCGGGGGTGTTCTCTCTGACGCGCCAGGCCGTGCGTCTGGGGTATCTCTCGCCAATGCGCATCATCCATACTTCTGAGATGGAGTCGGGTCAGATCTACATTCCGTTCGTTAACTGGCTGCTCTATTTCGCGGTTGTGATTGTTATCGTGAGCTTTGAGCACTCCAGTAACCTGGCGGCGGCGTACGGTATTGCGGTAACCGGTACGATGGTGCTGACATCGCTTCTTTCCACCACCGTGGCGTACCGAAACTGGCACTGGAATAAATTCCTTGTGGCAATGATTCTGGTGGGCTTCCTGTGCATCGACGTACCGTTGTTCTCTGCGAACCTCGACAAGATTGTCTCCGGCGGCTGGCTGCCGCTGACGCTGGGTCTGGTGATGTTCATCGTGATGACCACGTGGAAGAGCGAGCGCTTCCGTCTGCTGCGTCGTATGCATGAGCACGGTAACTCTCTGGAGGCGATGATCGCTTCCCTGGAGAAATCCCCGCCGGTGCGCGTGCCGGGAACGGCGGTGTATATGTCTCGTGCCCTGAACGTCATCCCGTTCGCGCTGATGCATAACCTCAAGCACAACAAGGTTCTGCACGAGCGCGTGATCCTGCTGACGTTGCGTACCGAAGATGCGCCGTACGTTCACAACGTGCGTCGCGTGCAAATCGAGCAGCTGTCCCCGACATTCTGGCGCGTGGTGGCGAGTTACGGCTGGCGCGAAACGCCAAATGTCGAAGAGGTGTTCCACCGCTGCGGTCTTGAAGGGTTAAGTTGCCGGATGATGGAGACGTCGTTCTTTATGTCGCACGAGTCGCTGATTATCGGCAAGCGTCCCTGGTATTTGCGCCTGCGCGGTAAGCTTTATCTTATCCTGCAGCGTAACGCCCTGCGTGCGCCTGACCAGTTTGAGATCCCGCCTAACCGCGTGATTGAGCTGGGAACGCAGGTCGAGATTTAAGTCCTTCTGCGGGCTGATGCCCTCACCCCGCCCCTCTCCCACAGGGAGAGGGCGCAAACATAAAAAACGGTAACCTGACGGTTACCGTTTTGCATTTACCTCCCCCTCTATTTCACTTAGCGAAACGTTTCGACGTTGATCACAAATCTGTTACGCCATGATGGTTTTCTGAACACTCTTGCGGCTACACTCTTTTTAGCGAAACGTTTCGCTAGTGGAGCAGAAAATGAAGAAAGGCACAGTTCTCAACTCAGAAATCTCATCGGTCATTTCCCGTCTTGGTCATACCGATACGCTGGTGGTTTGCGATGCAGGCTTACCGGTTCCGCGCAGCACAACCCGTATTGATATGGCGTTAACGCAGGGAGTTCCTTCGTTTATGCAGGTACTGGATGTGGTGACGTCGGAGATGCAGGTTGAGGCGGCCATTCTCGCGGCGGAAATCAAACAACATAATCCGCAACTCCACGAAACGTTGCTTAAGTTTATTGAGCAACTGCAGCAACACCAGGGAAACACCATAGAAATTCGTTACACAACGCACGAGCAGTTCAAACAACAAACCGCAGACAGTCAGGCGGTGATTCGCAGCGGGGAGTGTTCCCCGTATGCGAATATCATTCTCTGTGCTGGCGTCACCTTCTGAGGCCATCATGGACGCATTACTGCAACTCAAGGGGATCGATAAATCGTTCCCGGGCGTAAAAGCCCTCTCCGGTGCGGCGCTGAATGTCTACTCCGGTCGCGTGATGGCGCTGGTGGGCGAAAACGGTGCGGGCAAATCCACCATGATGAAAGTGCTGACCGGGATCTACCAGCGTGATGCCGGTTCGCTGCTCTGGCTGGGTAAAGAGACCACCTTTAACGGCCCGAAATCTTCTCAGGAAGCGGGTATCGGTATCATCCACCAGGAGCTAAACCTGATCCCGCAGCTCACCATTGCGGAGAACATCTTCCTCGGCCGTGAGTTTGTGAACCGGTTTGGCAAAATCGACTGGAAAACCATGTACGCCGAAGCGGACAAGCTGCTCGCGAAGCTGAACCTGCGCTTTAAGAGCGACCGTCTGGTAGGCGAGCTCTCCATCGGCGATCAGCAGATGGTGGAAATCGCGAAGGTGCTGAGCTTTGAATCCAAAGTCATCATCATGGATGAGCCGACCGACGCTCTGACTGATACCGAAACCGAATCCCTGTTCCGCGTGATCCGCGAGCTGAAATCGCAGGGACGTGGGATTGTCTATATTTCTCACCGCATGAAAGAGATCTTCGAGATTTGCGATGACGTCACCGTCTTCCGCGACGGGCAGTTTATTGCCGAGCGCGAAGTGGCGACGCTGACCGAAGATACGCTCATCGAAATGATGGTGGGACGTAAGCTGGAAGATCAGTATCCGCGTCTGGATAAAGCACCGGGTGAGATCCGCCTGAAGGTGGATAACCTCTGCGGTCCGGGCGTTCACGATGTGACCTTTACCCTGCGCCAGGGTGAGATCCTCGGTGTCGCGGGTCTGATGGGCGCGGGACGTACCGAACTGATGAAAGTGCTCTACGGCGCACTGCCGCGCACCAGCGGTTATGTCACCCTCGACGGTCATGAAGTGGTGACGCGCTCTCCGCAGGATGGACTGGCGAACGGTATCGTCTATATCTCTGAAGACCGCAAGCGCGACGGTTTAGTGCTGGGCATGTCGGTAAAAGAGAACATGTCGCTTACCGCGCTGCGCTATTTCAGCCGCAGCGGCGGCAGCCTTAAGCATAAAGACGAGCAGCAGGCGGTCAGTGATTTTATCCGTCTTTTTAACGTCAAAACGCCGTCAATGGAGCAGGCGATTGGCCTGTTGTCCGGTGGTAATCAGCAGAAAGTGGCGATTGCCCGCGGGCTGATGACGCGCCCGAAAGTCTTGATCCTCGACGAGCCAACCCGCGGCGTAGACGTGGGCGCAAAGAAAGAGATCTATCAGCTGATTAACCAGTTCAAGGCCGACGGGCTGAGCATCATTCTGGTCTCTTCCGAGATGCCAGAAGTATTAGGCATGAGCGATCGCATTATCGTCATGCATGAAGGGCATCTCGGCGGTGAATTCACTCGCGAGCAGGCCACCCAGGAAGTTCTGATGGCTGCCGCTGTGGGCAAGCTTAATCGCGTGAATCAGGAGTAAGAAGATGACTACCCAGGCTGTTTCTGGTCGCCGCTATTTCACAAAGGCATGGCTGATGGAACAAAAATCGCTGATTGCCCTGCTGGTGCTGATCGCGATTGTATCGACCATGAGCCCGAATTTCTTCACCGTTAATAACCTCTTCAACATTCTGCAGCAGACGTCTGTGAACGCCATTATGGCGGTCGGGATGACGCTGGTGATTTTGACCTCGGGTATCGATCTGTCCGTCGGTTCCCTGCTGGCGCTCACCGGTGCGATCGCCGCTTCGCTTGTCGGGATTGAAGTCAACGCGCTGGTGGCGGTTGCCGCTGCACTGGCAGCAGGCGCGGCGATTGGCGCTGTAACCGGCGTAATCGTGGCAAAAGGGCGTGTTCAGGCGTTTATCGCCACGCTGGTAATGATGCTGCTGCTGCGCGGTGTGACCATGGTCTACACCAACGGTAGCCCGGTCAATACCGGGTTTACGGATAATGCCGATCTGTTTGGCTGGTTCGGTATTGGCCGTCCGCTGGGCGTCCCGACGCCGGTCTGGATCATGGCTATCGTCTTCCTGGCGGCGTGGTACATGCTGCATCACACTCGTCTGGGTCGTTACATTTATGCGCTGGGCGGTAACGAAGCGGCAACGCGTCTGTCCGGTATTAGCGTCAATAAAGTCAAAATTATCGTTTACTCCCTGTGCGGCCTGCTGGCCTCTCTGGCGGGCATCATCGAAGTGGCGCGTCTTTCTTCTGCGCAGCCAACGGCGGGTACGGGCTATGAACTGGATGCCATCGCGGCGGTGGTTCTGGGCGGTACGAGTCTGGCGGGCGGTAAAGGTCGCATTGTTGGGACATTGATCGGCGCACTGATCCTCGGTTTCCTGAATAATGGTTTGAATTTGTTAGGTGTTTCCTCCTATTACCAGATGATCGTTAAGGCAGTGGTGATTTTGCTGGCGGTACTGGTAGACAACAAAAAACAGTAACTGACGACACTACAGGACATCTTAGATATGAACATGAAAAAACTGGCTACTCTGGTTTCCGCTGTCGCGCTGAGCGCAACCGTAAGTGCTAACGCCATGGCGAAAGACACCATCGCGCTGGTTGTCTCTACCCTTAACAACCCGTTCTTCGTCTCCCTGAAGGATGGTGCGCAGAAAGAAGCTGACAAGCTGGGTTACAACCTGGTCGTGCTGGATTCTCAGAACAACCCGGCGAAAGAGCTGGCGAACGTTCAGGACTTAACCGTTCGTGGCACCAAAATCCTGCTGATCAACCCAACCGATTCTGACGCCGTAGGTAACGCCGTTAAAATGGCAAACCAGGCGAAAATTCCGGTGATCACGCTGGACCGTCAGGCGAACAAAGGCGATGTAGTCAGCCACATCGCGTCTGATAACGTGCTGGGCGGTAAAATCGCCGGTGATTACATTGCGAAGAAAGCCGGTGAAGGCGCCAAAGTCATCGAACTGCAGGGGATTGCCGGGACGTCCGCAGCGCGTGAGCGTGGCGAAGGCTTCCAGCAAGCTGTTGCTGCACACAAATTCAACGTCCTGGCGAGCCAGCCAGCAGACTTCGACCGTACTAAAGGTCTGAACGTTATGCAGAACCTGCTGACCGCACATCCTGACGTGCAGGCTGTGTTTGCACAGAACGATGAGATGGCGCTGGGTGCGCTGCGTGCCCTGCAGACTGCAGGTAAATCTGATGTGATGGTTGTCGGATTTGACGGTACGCCGGATGGTGAAAAAGCGGTAAATGATGGCAAACTGGCTGCGACCATCGCTCAGCTGCCTGAGCAGATTGGCGCGACTGGCGTACAAACTGCCGACAAAGTGCTGAAGGGCGAAAAAGTTCAGGCCAAATACCCTGTTGACCTGAAGCTGGTCATCAAGCAGTAAAAGGCGAATCAGGCAGTCGCTGGCTGCCTGAGGGACACCAATAAAGAAAAGTGTGGCATACGCCACCGGTTAACACCGGTGGCGCTCTCAGATGGACAATCCAACCATGAAAACCGCAGGTAACCTCGTCGTCCTTGGCAGTATCAATGCCGATCACATTCTTAACCTTGAATTATTCCCTGCACCGGGCGAAACCGTCACGGGTAATCAGTACCAGGTAGCATTTGGCGGTAAGGGCGCAAACCAGGCCGTCGCCGCCGGACGCAGTGGGGCGAATATTGCGTTTATCGCCTGCACGGGTGATGACGATACCGGTGAGCGCGTACGTAAACAGCTGGCCAGCGATAATATTGATATCGCGCCGGTCAGCGTTGTTGCGGGGGAGTCTACCGGCGTGGCGCTGATTTTCGTCAACGCTGAAGGTGAGAATGTCATCGGTATTCATGCGGGTGCTAACGCTGCGCTGACGACGGCGCGCGTAGAAGCGCAACGAGCACTCATCGGTGGAGCCGAAGCCCTGCTGATGCAGCTGGAGTCACCGGTTGAAAGCGTGCTGGCCGCCGCCAAAATTGCGCATGAAAACCATACCACTGTCGTACTTAACCCTGCTCCAGCCCGTGTATTATCAGACGAGTTGTTGGCGCTGGTGGACATCATTACGCCAAACGAAACCGAAGCGGAAAAGCTGACGGGCATTCGTGTTGAAAATGATGATAATGCCGCGCGTGCGGCGAAAGTGTTGCATGAAAAGGGCATCGGGACCGTTATCATTACTCTTGGCAGCCGTGGGGTGTGGGCAAGCGTAAACGGCGAAGGGCGTCGCGTGCCGGGCTTCAGGGTTAAAGCCATTGATACGATTGCCGCAGGCGATACCTTCAACGGTGCGCTGGTGACGGCGCTGCTGGAAGGCAAAGTGATGGATGATGCGATCCGCTTTGCGCATGCCGCCGCCGCAATTGCGGTGACGCGTAAAGGGGCACAGCCTTCCGTACCGTGGCGCAAAGAGATCGATGAATTCTTAAGTCAGCAGGGGTAACGCTTGGCTACGATGAAAGATGTCGCCCGCATGGCGGGCGTTTCTACTTCGACTGTCTCTCACGTTATTAATAACGATCGTTTCGTTAGCGAGGCGATTCGGGAGAAAGTCGAAGCCGCAGTAAAAGATCTCAACTATGCGCCGTCGGCGCTGGCGCGCAGCCTTAAGCTTAACCAGACGCGCACCATCGGTATGCTGATCACCGCCAGTACCAACCCTTTTTATTCTGAACTTGTTCGCGGCGTAGAGCGCAGCTGCTTCGAGCGTGGCTACAGTCTGGTGCTGTGCAATACCGAGGGTGACGAACAGCGCATGAACCGTAACCTGGAAACGCTGATGCAAAAACGCGTCGACGGGTTATTGCTGCTCTGTACCGAAACCCATCAACCGTCGAAAGAGATTATCCAGCGCTACCCTTCAATTCCTACGGTGATGATGGACTGGGCGCCGTTCGATGGGACCAGCGATCTGATTCAGGATAATTCCCTGCTGGGCGGCGACATGGCAACTCAGCATCTGATCGATAAAGGTCATACCCGCATCGCCTGCATTACCGGCCCGCTGGATAAAACCCCGGCGCGCTTGCGTCTGGAAGGTTATCTCTCGGCGATGGAACGCGCGGGTCTTGCCATCCCTGACGGCTACCGGATCACCGGTGATTTCGAATTTAACGGCGGCTTTGAGGCGATGCAGACATTGCTGATGCAAGAGCCGCGTCCGCAGGCGGTATTTATCGGTAACGATGCGATGGCATTTGGTGCTTATCAGGCGTTGTATCAGGCGGGGTTACGCGTTCCGGACGATATGGCGATCATTGGCTACGATGATATCGAACTGGCGCGCTACATGACGCCGCCGCTGACCACCATTCATCAGCCGAAAGATGAATTGGGTGAGCTGGCCATTGATGTGTTGATCCACCGAATGGCGCAGCCCACGCTGCAACAGCAACGTCTGCAGCTTACTCCTGTTCTGATGGAACGGGGTTCGGTTTAGCCTTTGCTTTGTGGCGCTCTTTGATCAGGTTTCGGCCGTCTTTCGGTTTTAACAGCATAAAGACCAGCGCCGATACCACCGTGAGTGCGCCCATCGTAATAAAGGTATAGTGGAACTGCTCAACGGTATTCGCGCTGTCAAAACCCTCATAAAAGCGCAGCACTGCTGCACTTACCGCCACCCCTAAACTGATCGACAGCTGCTGCGTTACCGCCAGCACGCTGTTGCCGCTACTGGCATTGTCGTCAGTCAGATCGGCAAGGGTAATGGTGTTCATCGACGTAAATTGCGTCGACATTGCCATGCCCAGCACAAACAACGGCAGGATCAGCATCCAGACGGGAAGAGAGGCGGATTGCAGAGAGAATTGCGCAATCATCAGGCCGATAAAGATCGTCACGCCAACCAGCGTCTTACGATAGCCAAACCAGCGCAGTACCTGCGTAACGGTTGATTTTGCCAGAATTGAACCCATTGCCGTGGGCGCCATCATGCAGCCGGCAATCAGGGCCGGATAGCCAAAACCTACCTGCAACATCAATGGCATCAGGAACGGTACGCATCCTGTCCCCAGGCGTGAAGCTATGTTTCCTGCAATCCCGACGGAGAAGGTCCGGGTGTTAAACAGCGATAAAGAGATAAGCGGTGTCGGGTGGCGACGCGCATGACGTATATAAAGAAGGAAAAGCAGAATACCGCTGAGGATGACGGCCAGTGCCAGCCACGTTTCAACGATTTTCTCACCAAACAGCTCCATCCCGCTGGAGAACAGCACCAGGCTCAGACCAAACAGGAAAAATCCGCCCATATCGAAGCTGCGTCTTGGCGTGGTGAAGTTGGGCATATATTTGCGAGCGTAGAACAGCCCTGCCACACCAATCGGGATATTAATCAGGAAGATCCAGTGCCAGCTTGCCCAGGTCACAAACACGCCGCCGAGTACCGGGCCCAGTATCGGGCCGACGAGGCCCGGCATGGTGACGAAGTTGAGCACGGGAAGCAGCTCGCTGCGTGGGTAGGCACGCAGCAATGCCAGGCGCGCCACGGGCATCATCATCGCGCCGCCAATGCCCTGTAACACGCGGAAGATAACCAGCTCTGTTAAGGATGTGGAGAGCGCGCAGGCCAGCGAACCCAGGGTAAAGAGCGTTACGGCCAGCATGAAAACTCTGCGGGTACCGAAGCGGTCAGCCAGCCAGCCGCTTACCGGGATCAGCATCGCCACCGTCAGGGTATAGCTGATGATGGCGGATTGCATTGCCAGCGGGGAGCGGTTGAGGCTTTGTGCAATGGCGGGAAGCGCTGTGTGGAGGATGGTGGCATCCAGTGCCTGCATAAAGAACGCCATGGCTGCAATCCACGGCAATCCGGCCATGCTGCGCGCTTTTTTCTTTGTCATTTATCTACCTGCTGGTGGGTTGGCGCGGCCAGCAATGCCTGGCACGCACTCAGGGCTCGCTGCCCGTCGCTCTCCTGAATGGCATCCACTATCGCCTGATGCAAATCCAGCTTTACCACTTCGTCTTGTGTAATAGAGGAAAAGTAGGTGTGGTACACCGAATGGAATAACGAGGCAAAGGAGGTCAGGAAGGGATTGGCGCTCATCATATAGATATGTTCATGCCAGGCCATATCGACCTCAACCCAGCGTTCCCGGTTGAAGTGTTTTTTCAGGAATACCATTTCTTCCATCAACGCGTTAAGTTGCGCTTTCTGCTCTGCTGTTCCGAGCGTGGCGGCAAGCAGGCAGGCCTGGGGTTCAAGGCTGCTACGCATCACGAGGAAGTGATCGACCACCTGATGAAAGTTATCTTCGGTCATCCACCAGGAGAGCAGCTCCTGATCGAGAAAATTCCAGTTACTCTGCGGCATCACGCGCGTACCAATGCGCGGGCGCGGGAGAACCATCCCTTTTGCCGTCAGGGTTTTCACCGCTTCACGAACGGCGGTACGGCTCACCCCAAACTGCTCGCCCAACTCCATTTCACCCGGCAGGATGCTGCCCGGGGCATATTTTCCCGCTAAAATCCGCTGCGCCAGCTTTTCTGCCAGCACATAGGAGAGGTTTTTTTGGGCGGCCAGCTGTTGTGCGCTTAATGGCATCGCGTTTATTCCTTAATGTTTCATGCTGATAATTATGCCACCTCGAATGTGATTGTGGTTGTAGATACATCAAATAGAACAATTTGTAGCTTGATTTCACCGCTATTGGTGAAAAAAAACACGGACGGAAACTTTTTTTAAATTTCCTCTTGTCACTGTGAAATAACTCCCTATAATGCGCCTCCACTGACACGGAACAACGGCACACACGCCGCCGGGTCAGCAGAGAAAAGCAAAATAAACGCTTGACTCTGAAGCGGGAAAGCGTAATATGCACACCCCGCGCCGCAGCGAAAACGAAGCGGCACTGCTCTTTAACAATTTATCAGACAATCTGTGTGGGCACTCAAAGTGACATGGATTCTTAACGTCGCAAGACGAAAAATGAATACCAAGTCTCTGAGTGAACATACGTAATTCATTACGAAGTTTAATTCACGAGCATCAAACTTAAATTGAAGAGTTTGATCATGGCTCAGATTGAACGCTGGCGGCAGGCCTAACACATGCAAGTCGAACGGTAGCACAGAGAGCTTGCTCTCGGGTGACGAGTGGCGGACGGGTGAGTAATGTCTGGGAAACTGCCTGATGGAGGGGGATAACTACTGGAAACGGTAGCTAATACCGCATAACGTCGCAAGACCAAAGAGGGGGACCTTCGGGCCTCTTGCCATCAGATGTGCCCAGATGGGATTAGCTAGTAGGTGGGGTAACGGCTCACCTAGGCGACGATCCCTAGCTGGTCTGAGAGGATGACCAGCCACACTGGAACTGAGACACGGTCCAGACTCCTACGGGAGGCAGCAGTGGGGAATATTGCACAATGGGCGCAAGCCTGATGCAGCCATGCCGCGTGTATGAAGAAGGCCTTCGGGTTGTAAAGTACTTTCAGCGGGGAGGAAGGTGTTGTGGTTAATAACCGCAGCAATTGACGTTACCCGCAGAAGAAGCACCGGCTAACTCCGTGCCAGCAGCCGCGGTAATACGGAGGGTGCAAGCGTTAATCGGAATTACTGGGCGTAAAGCGCACGCAGGCGGTCTGTCAAGTCGGATGTGAAATCCCCGGGCTCAACCTGGGAACTGCATTCGAAACTGGCAGGCTAGAGTCTTGTAGAGGGGGGTAGAATTCCAGGTGTAGCGGTGAAATGCGTAGAGATCTGGAGGAATACCGGTGGCGAAGGCGGCCCCCTGGACAAAGACTGACGCTCAGGTGCGAAAGCGTGGGGAGCAAACAGGATTAGATACCCTGGTAGTCCACGCCGTAAACGATGTCGACTTGGAGGTTGTGCCCTTGAGGCGTGGCTTCCGGAGCTAACGCGTTAAGTCGACCGCCTGGGGAGTACGGCCGCAAGGTTAAAACTCAAATGAATTGACGGGGGCCCGCACAAGCGGTGGAGCATGTGGTTTAATTCGATGCAACGCGAAGAACCTTACCTACTCTTGACATCCAGAGAACTTAGCAGAGATGCTTTGGTGCCTTCGGGAACTCTGAGACAGGTGCTGCATGGCTGTCGTCAGCTCGTGTTGTGAAATGTTGGGTTAAGTCCCGCAACGAGCGCAACCCTTATCCTTTGTTGCCAGCGGTTAGGCCGGGAACTCAAAGGAGACTGCCAGTGATAAACTGGAGGAAGGTGGGGATGACGTCAAGTCATCATGGCCCTTACGAGTAGGGCTACACACGTGCTACAATGGCGCATACAAAGAGAAGCGACCTCGCGAGAGCAAGCGGACCTCATAAAGTGCGTCGTAGTCCGGATTGGAGTCTGCAACTCGACTCCATGAAGTCGGAATCGCTAGTAATCGTAGATCAGAATGCTACGGTGAATACGTTCCCGGGCCTTGTACACACCGCCCGTCACACCATGGGAGTGGGTTGCAAAAGAAGTAGGTAGCTTAACCTTCGGGAGGGCGCTTACCACTTTGTGATTCATGACTGGGGTGAAGTCGTAACAAGGTAACCGTAGGGGAACCTGCGGTTGGATCACCTCCTTACCTTAAAGAACCTGCCTTTGTAGTGCTCACACAGATTGTCTGATGAAAAGTAAATAGCAAGGCGTCTTGCGATTGAGACTTCAGTGTCCCCTTCGTCTAGAGGCCCAGGACACCGCCCTTTCACGGCGGTAACAGGGGTTCGAATCCCCTAGGGGACGCCACTTGCTGGTTCGTGAGTGAAAGTCGCCGACCCCCGTATCTCAAAACTGACTTGCGAGTCATGTTTGAGATATTTGCTCTTTAAAAATCTGGATCAAGCTGAAAATTGAAACGACACACATGTTATGTGTGTTCGAGTCTCTCAAATTTTCGCAAACCGATGATGAATCGAAAGAAACATCTTCGGGTTGTGAGGTTAAGCGACTAAGCGTACACGGTGGATGCCCTGGCAGTCAGAGGCGATGAAGGACGTGCTAATCTGCGAAAAGCGCCGGCGAGGTGATATGAACCTTTGACCCGGCGATGTCCGAATGGGGAAACCCAGTGTGATTCGTCACACTATCGTTAACTGAATACATAGGTTAACGAGGCGAACCGGGGGAACTGAAACATCTAAGTACCCCGAGGAAAAGAAATCAACCGAGATTCCCCCAGTAGCGGCGAGCGAACGGGGAGCAGCCCGGAGTCTGAATCAGCTTGTGTGTTAGTGGAACGGTCTGGAAAGTCCGACGGTACAGGGTGATAGTCCCGTACACGAAAATGCACAGGTTGTGAACTCGAAGAGTAGGGCGGGACACGTGGTATCCTGTCTGAATATGGGGGGACCATCCTCCAAGGCTAAATACTCCTGACTGACCGATAGTGAACCAGTACCGTGAGGGAAAGGCGAAAAGAACCCCGGCGAGGGGAGTGAAAAAGAACCTGAAACCGTGTACGTACAAGCAGTGGGAGCCTACTTGTTAGGTGACTGCGTACCTTTTGTATAATGGGTCAGCGACTTATATTCTGTAGCAAGGTTAACCGAATAGGGGAGCCGAAGGGAAACCGAGTCTTAACTGGGCGTTAAGTTGCAGGGTATAGACCCGAAACCCGGTGATCTAGCCATGGGCAGGTTGAAGGTTGGGTAACACTAACTGGAGGACCGAACCGACTAATGTTGAAAAATTAGCGGATGACCTGTGGCTGGGGGTGAAAGGCCAATCAAACCGGGAGATAGCTGGTTCTCCCCGAAAGCTATTTAGGTAGCGCCTCGTGAACTCATCTTCGGGGGTAGAGCACTGTTTCGGCTAGGGGGCCATCCCGGCTTACCAACCCGATGCAAACTACGAATACCGAAGAATGTTATCACGGGAGACACACGGCGGGTGCTAACGTCCGTCGTGAAGAGGGAAACAACCCAGACCGCCAGCTAAGGTCCCAAAGTCATGGTTAAGTGGGAAACGATGTGGGAAGGCACAGACAGCCAGGATGTTGGCTTAGAAGCAGCCATCATTTAAAGAAAGCGTAATAGCTCACTGGTCGAGTCGGCCTGCGCGGAAGATGTAACGGGGCTAAACCATGCACCGAAGCTGCGGCAGCGACGCTTATGCGTTGTTGGGTAGGGGAGCGTTCTGTAAGCCGTTGAAGGTGGCCTGTGAGGGTTGCTGGAGGTATCAGAAGTGCGAATGCTGACATAAGTAACGATAAAGCGGGTGAAAAGCCCGCTCGCCGGAAGACCAAGGGTTCCTGTCCAACGTTAATCGGGGCAGGGTGAGTCGACCCCTAAGGCGAGGCCGAAAGGCGTAGTCGATGGGAAACAGGTTAATATTCCTGTACTTGGTGTTACTGCGAAGGGGGGACGGAGAAGGCTATGTTAGCCGGGCGACGGTTGTCCCGGTTTAAGCATGTAGGCGGAGGTTCCAGGTAAATCCGGTACCTTTTTAACGCTGAGGTGTGATGACGAGGCACTACGGTGCTGAAGTAACAAATGCCCTGCTTCCAGGAAAAGCCTCTAAGCATCAGGTAACACGAAATCGTACCCCAAACCGACACAGGTGGTCAGGTAGAGAATACCAAGGCGCTTGAGAGAACTCGGGTGAAGGAACTAGGCAAAATGGTGCCGTAACTTCGGGAGAAGGCACGCTGATATGTAGGTGAAGCCCCTGCGGGTGGAGCTGAAATCAGTCGAAGATACCAGCTGGCTGCAACTGTTTATTAAAAACACAGCACTGTGCAAACACGAAAGTGGACGTATACGGTGTGACGCCTGCCCGGTGCCGGAAGGTTAATTGATGGGGTTAGCGGTAACGCGAAGCTCTTGATCGAAGCCCCGGTAAACGGCGGCCGTAACTATAACGGTCCTAAGGTAGCGAAATTCCTTGTCGGGTAAGTTCCGACCTGCACGAATGGCGTAATGATGGCCAGGCTGTCTCCACCCGAGACTCAGTGAAATTGAACTCGCTGTGAAGATGCAGTGTACCCGCGGCAAGACGGAAAGACCCCGTGAACCTTTACTATAGCTTGACACTGAACACTGGTCCTTGATGTGTAGGATAGGTGGGAGGCTTTGAAGCGTGGACGCCAGTCTGCGTGGAGCCGACCTTGAAATACCACCCTTTAATGGCTGGTGTTCTAACGTAGACCCGTAATCCGGGTTGCGGACAGTGTCTGGTGGGTAGTTTGACTGGGGCGGTCTCCTCCCAAAGAGTAACGGAGGAGCACGAAGGTTAGCTAATCCTGGTCGGACATCAGGAGGTTAGTGCAATGGCATAAGCTAGCTTGACTGCGAGAGTGACGGCTCGAGCAGGTGCGAAAGCAGGTCATAGTGATCCGGTGGTTCTGAATGGAAGGGCCATCGCTCAACGGATAAAAGGTACTCCGGGGATAACAGGCTGATACCGCCCAAGAGTTCATATCGACGGCGGTGTTTGGCACCTCGATGTCGGCTCATCACATCCTGGGGCTGAAGTAGGTCCCAAGGGTATGGCTGTTCGCCATTTAAAGTGGTACGCGAGCTGGGTTTAGAACGTCGTGAGACAGTTCGGTCCCTATCTGCCGTGGGCGCTGGAGAATTGAGGGGGGCTGCTCCTAGTACGAGAGGACCGGAGTGGACGCATCACTGGTGTTCGGGTTGTCATGCCAATGGCACTGCCCGGTAGCTAAATGCGGAAGAGATAAGTGCTGAAAGCATCTAAGCACGAAACTTGCCCCGAGATGAGTTCTCCCTGAGACTATAAGTCTCCTGAAGGAACGTTGAAGACGACGACGTTGATAGGTCGGGTGTGTAAGCGCAGCGATGCGTTGAGCTAACCGATACTAATGAACCGTGAGGCTTAACCTTACAACGCCGAAGCTGTTTTGGCGGTGAGAGACGATTTTCAGCCTGATACAGATAACAGAATTTGCCTGGCGGCTTTAGCGCGGTGGTCCCACCTGACCCCATGCCGAACTCAGAAGTGAAACGCCGTAGCGCCGATGGTAGTGTGGGGTCTCCCCATGTGAGAGTAGGGAACTGCCAGGCATCAAATAGAAGAACCCCGTACCGTAAGGTGCGGGGTTTTTTGCTTTTGGTTTTCCTCTCCCGCAGGAAGAGGGCATCAAACCGCACTCCACGTCACAATAAACTCCGCTATCCCATCCACATCATTTAAATCCAACTGCGGAACCTCAAGCGGCAATACAACATCACCGGCCACCGCAATCACATGCTCATCAAGCGTTAACTCGCTAACATCGTGCCCGGCATCGCTTCGGAACAGCAGGATCTTAGGTACAGCCTCATGCTTAAACCCCTCGACCAGCACCAGATCCAGGCTGGAATGATCCATCCGGCTGACCAGATAAGCCAGATCCAGCGGTGCCTCATCTGGCGTTTCTATCATTAATGCCCAGCGCTGATTGCTTGCCACGATTGTCTGCGCGGCACCCGCTTTACGCAGCTCATAGCTGTCTTTTCCCGGTTTATCGACATCCATGTTATGGTGCGTATGCTTAATCAATCCGGGGCGAATACCTTTCGCACACAGTGCGGGTATTAGTTTCTTCAGCAGCGTGGTTTTCCCTGTGCCGCTCCAAGCGGAAATAGCTAAAACGGGGATCATCTCTTCTCCTGCATCCTCTGCAAATCTTCACTCGTATTCACGTTCACAAAAGCCGATTTGAAATCGCTAAAATCAACAGGATGGCCGCCAGACTGGCGCATAAACACCATCACTCTGCGTTCTCCCGCCGCCAGATACGCCTCCAGAGAAGACACTAGCGAGCGGTGCATTAAGGCAATAGCAGGATGGTCGCGCTCGCCGTCATGTACCCAAACCACGGATGCTGTGCCACGAAGCTGAACCAGACGCTCAACGAGACAGGATGGAATAAACGGGGTATCGCAGGGACAGAACAGAAACCACTCACTGTTCGACTGCTGCATCACTGAGAGCATACCGGCCAGCGGCCCCGGGTAATCCTCAATATTATCCTGATACACGGCATACCCGCTGTGCTGATACGTGTCGATATGCCTGTTCGCGCTGATGGCCAGGGTTGTCACCTGGCCGGCGAGCGTATCAGCGACACATTGCCATAAGGGTTTGCCATTCAGGAGCTGGAGCCCCTTATCTTTCCCTCCCATCCGCGTTGCTCTGCCACCTGCCAGAACGACCCCAATGATTTCCTGGCTAAGATTCACGAATATCGCCTCTTTTATTGTGGGATTGACCCTGCTAACGTGTCACTCTAAATGAAAGGAGCACCACCATGAAATGTAAACGTCTGAATGAAGTTATTGAACTCCTCCAGCCAGCCTGGCAAAAAGAGCCAGAGCTTAATCTGATGCAATTCTTGCAGAAACTGGCAAAAGAGTCAGGTTTTGACGGCGAACTGGCAGACCTTTCTGATGACATCCTGATCTACCACCTCAAAATGCGCGATTCTGCCAAAGATGCTGTTATTCCTGGTATTCAGAAGGATTATGAGGAAGATTTTAAAACGGCGCTGCTGCGCGCCCGTGGCGTAATTAAAGAGTAAAAGCTTGTAAGCGGAGCCACCGAAATCGCCACAAGATGATATCCTGAATCATTCGTATAATTTCCGGATGAACGGATGAACGACCAGGCTTTTACTTTCCAGACATTACACCCGGATACCATTATGGATGCCCTGTTTGAACAGGGCATTCGTGTGGATTCGGGGTTAACGCCTTTAAATAGCTACGAAAACCGTGTCTATCAATTTCAGGATGAGGATCGTCAGCGCTTTGTCGTGAAGTTCTACCGGCCTGAACGTTGGACCGCAGAACAAATTCAGGAAGAGCATCAGTTTGCTCACGATCTGCTGGATGACGATGTCCCGGTTGCCGCACCGATAAAATTCAACAACCAAACGCTGCTGACGCATGAAGGCTTTTATTACGCTGTATTCCCAAGCCTGGGTGGCCGCCAGTTTGAAGCGGATAATATCGATCAAATGGAGTGGGTTGCCCGCTATCTGGGTCGCATTCACCAGACGGGAAGAAAAACGGCATTCACAGCCCGACCGACGATCGGTATTCAGGAATATCTTATCGAGCCGCGCCAGGTATTCGAAACCTCTGCACTGATCCCCACTGGGCTAAAGGCTGATTTCCTCAGCGCCACCGATAAACTTATTGCTGCGGTAAAAACCTGCTGGCGCGATGATATTTCCGTCCTGCGCCTGCACGGCGATTGTCACGCCGGAAATATACTCTGGCGCGATGGCCCGCTGTTTGTCGATCTTGATGATGCGCGCATGGGGCCCGCGGTTCAGGACCTGTGGATGCTGATGAATGGCGACAAAGCCGAGCAACGCATGCAGCTTGAAACCATTATTGAAGCCTATGAAGAATTTAGCCCGTTTAATTCAGACGAAATTGCCCTGATTGAACCTTTACGTGCGATGCGTTTTGTATATTATCTCGCGTGGTTAATCAGGCGTTGGGACGATCCCGCATTTCCCCGTAATTTCCCGTGGCTTACCGGGGAAGATTACTGGCGCAGCCAGATATCTACATTCACTGAGCAGGTTAAGGTTCTTCAGGAACCCCCGCTGCAATTAACGCCGATGTATTAATAGGACACACCCAGGAGAGAGTTAATCATGAAAAAAATTTGGCTGGCGCTGGCAGGTATGATTCTGGCATTTAGCGCTTCTGCTGCACAATTTACCGACGGCAAACAGTACACTACGCTGGAGAAGCCGGTTGCTGGCGAGCCACAGGTTCTCGAGTTCTTCTCGTTCTACTGCCCGCACTGCTACCAGTTCGAAGAAGTGCTGCATGTTTCTGACAACGTGAAGAAAAAACTGCCGGAAGGCACCAAAATGACCAAGTACCACGTTGAGTTCCTGGGCCCATTGGGTAAAGACCTGACTCAGGCGTGGGCGGTTGCGATGGCACTGGGCGTGGAAGATAAGATCACCGCCCCAATGTTTGAAGCCGTGCAGAAAACCCAGAGCGTTCAGACCACAGCGGATATCCGTAAAGTGTTCGTTGATGCTGGTGTGAAAGGGGAAGAGTATGACGCCGCGTGGAATAGCTTTGTGGTGAAATCTCTGGTTGCTCAGCAGGAAAAAGCGGCGTCTGACCTGCAGCTTCAGGGCGTTCCGGCGATGTTCGTTAACGGTAAATATCAGCTGAACATGCAGGGCATGGACACCAGCAGCATGGATATTTTCGTTCAGCAGTATGCTGACACCGTGAAATACCTGGTTGAGAAAAAGTAAGTTCTTAGAGATGAAAACGCCGGTCACTGACCGGCGTTTTTGTATGAAGATTTAATGCTGTCTATCTGCTCGTCTTTTTCTTTCCAGAGTGTATTAAGCCACTGCTGGAAACGACGTTTGAAATTTTTATCGTTAACGTAGTCGCCATGCAGTTCGGCATCGACGGGAACTAAATTCACCCGCACAACAATGTGTGTCAGCTTGCCGCTGAGCATATCGAAGAACGGGGTGTTATCGTTCTTCGGGTAGCAGAGCGTGACGTTGAGTAACTTATCGAACTGAGCACCCAGTACATTAAGCGCCATCGCAATGCCCGCCGCCTTTGGCGGCAGCAGGTTTTGATACGGGGAGCGTGTTTGCTGACGTTTCTCTTCCGTAAACCGGGAGCCTTCCACAAAGTTCACAATGGTTGTTGGATGCGCGCGAAACTTTTCGCAGGAACGGCGGGTGGTCTCTACATCCTTACCACGATGCTCCGGATGACGAAGCAAATAGCTGCGCGAATAGCGTTTCATAAACGGCATATCGAGCGCCCAGCAGGCCAGCCCAATAAAAGGTACCCAGGCAAGTTGTTGCTTGAGGAAGTATTTATTCATCGGGATGTGTTTGCGGAAAAGCACGCATAACACCACGATGTCGGCCCAGCTGTGATGATTACAAATCAGCAGATACCAGTTCTTTTTATTGAGGTTATCCAGTCCTTCGACATCCCACTTCAGATGCGGGTTCAGACACAACAGGATCGCCAGCCCTTCACACCAACAGTACATCATGAAGTTACAAAACGCTGACACGGCTCGCCACACCGAGGGCACAGGCAGCAGCAGTTTAATGATCCCGGCGATGATGATCGGCACGGAACAGGCGATCGTCACCAGAATAGTTAAAATGATGCTTAACAGTAAGGTTATTGCAGCGAGCAATCTCGACATGATGAGTTTTTTCAGGTGGTTAGCGGTAAGAGCGCGGCCGACACGTCGGCGCTGGGCGCTGATTTTACCAGAAAAACGACAAAGTATTGGCGCTTTCACGCCGTCATTTGACCGCTTTTACCCTGATGCAGAAGATTTCTCTAATATTGCGCACTAATCAGGACTTATATCCACATAGACTAAATTGCCATCAGTAAGCTGTTTTTATGTGATGCGCTTAATTAACAGTATGATATTTAATGATTTATTATCAGTATTGATCTGCAATGGCTGTCTACTTTTCATTTGAAGTGAAAATATTCACAAACTTATCCACAGTTTGATTTTTGCGAGCGATCCTCACGATCGCAAAATCTTTTTCTGTATCGGGACTGAATAACTGATGTTTTCATCCTTATGTGGCATCCTTTACGCATAAATTGATTAAAGGCACGGACATTATGGTTCAGATCCCAGAAAACCCACTTATTCTCGTCGATGGCTCATCTTACCTGTATCGGGCATACCATGCGTTTCCTCCTCTGACCAATAGCGCAGGGGAACCTACCGGCGCAATGTACGGCGTGCTGAATATGCTGCGCAGCCTGATCCTTCAGTATCAGCCAACCCATGCGGCAGTCGTTTTTGATGCGAAAGGCAAAACCTTCCGCGATGAGTTGTTCGAGCATTACAAATCCCACCGTCCGCCTATGCCTGACGATCTACGTGCGCAAATTGAGCCGCTGCACGCCATGGTGAAAGCGATGGGCCTGCCGCTGCTGGCTGTCTCTGGCGTAGAAGCCGACGACGTCATCGGTACGCTGGCGCGAGAAGCAGAAAAAATGGGTCGTCCGGTACTGATCAGCACCGGTGATAAAGATATGGCACAGTTGGTGACGCCAGGCATCACCCTGATTAACACTATGACCAATACCATTCTGGGGCCAGAAGAGGTGGTCACTAAGTATGGTGTGCCGCCGGAACTGATTATCGACTTCCTTGCCTTGATGGGCGACTCCTCGGATAACATTCCTGGTGTGCCCGGCGTCGGTGAAAAAACCGCGCAGGCGTTGCTTCAGGGTCTGGGTGGGTTGGATACGCTTTACGCCGAATCAGACAAAATTGCAGGCCTCTCCTTCCGTGGCGCAAAAACCATGGCCGGCAAACTGGAAGAGAACAAAGAGGTGGCTTATCTCTCTTATAAGCTGGCAACAATTAAAACCGATGTCGAACTGGAACTGGGCTGTGAGCAGCTGGAAGTCCAACAGCCTTCTGCTGACGAATTGCTGAACCTGTTTAAGAAATACGAATTCAAGCGCTGGACCACTGACGTGGAAGCGGGTAAATGGCTGCAGGCGAAAGGGGCCAAACCTGCTGCAAAGCCAAAAGAGACGATTGTCGTTGATGCCGAAGAGCAGGCAGAAGAAGAAGCCACAGTCCTCTCCTTCGATAACTACGAAACCATTCTTGAAGAGTCGCAGCTGATCGCCTGGATCGAGAAACTGAAAAAGGCACCGGTGTTTGCCTTTGATACCGAAACTGACAGCCTCGATAATATCTCTGCCAACATGGTGGGTCTGTCCTTTGCAACAGAGCCGGGTATGGCAGCCTATGTGCCTGTGGCGCACGATTATCTGGATGCACCAGAGCAGATCTCTCGCGAACGCGTGCTTGAGCTGCTGAAGCCGATTCTGGAAGACGAAAAGGCGCTGAAGGTCGGGCAAAACCTCAAGTATGACCGCGGTATTCTGCAAAACTACGGCATTGAACTGCGCGGGATTGCCTTCGACACCATGCTCGAATCCTATATTCTGGACAGCGTCGCGGGTCGTCATGATATGGATTCCTTATCTGACCGCTGGCTCAAGCACAAAACCATCACCTTTGAAGAGATTGCCGGTAAAGGAAAAAATCAGCTCACCTTTAACCAGATAGCTCTCGAAGAAGCAGGGCGCTACGCGGCGGAAGATGCCGACGTTACGCTGCAGCTGCATCTGAAAATGTGGCCGAAACTGCAGAAGCATGAAGGTCCGCTCAACGTGTTCCAGCATATCGAAATGCCGCTGGTTCCCGTGTTGTCGCGTATTGAACGCAACGGCGTAAAAATCGACCCTACGGTGCTGCATAACCACTCCGGAGAGTTGGCACAGCGTCTGACCGAGCTTGAGCAGAAAGCCCATGAGCTTGCAGGCGAGCCGTTTAACCTCTCTTCACCTAAACAGTTGCAAACCATCCTGTTTGAAAAACAGGGCATCAAGCCGCTGAAGAAAACCCCTGGCGGTGCGCCATCCACCTCTGAAGAGGTGCTGGAAGAACTGGCACTGGATTACCCGCTGCCAAAAGTGATCCTGCAGTACCGTGGTCTCGCGAAGCTGAAGTCTACTTATACCGACAAGCTCCCGCTGATGATCAACCCGAAAACGGGCCGGGTGCATACGTCATATCATCAGGCCGTTGCGGCAACCGGTCGACTCTCGTCAACCGATCCAAACCTGCAGAACATCCCGGTGCGTAATGAAGAGGGGCGTCGCATTCGCCAGGCCTTTATTGCACCTGATGACTACCTGATTGTCTCGGCTGACTACTCGCAAATTGAGTTGCGCATTATGGCGCACCTGTCCCGTGACAAAGGCCTGCTGACGGCATTTGCGGAAGGGAAAGATATTCACCGGGCGACCGCAGCGGAAGTGTTCGGTTTGCCGCTGGACAGCGTGACAAACGAGCAGCGCCGCAGCGCAAAAGCGATCAACTTCGGTCTGATCTACGGTATGAGCGCTTTCGGCCTTTCACGCCAGCTCAACATCCCGCGTAAAGAGTCGCAGAAGTACATGGATCTCTACTTCGAACGTTACCCGGGCGTGCTGGAGTACATGGAACGCACTCGCGCTCAGGCGAAAGAGAAAGGTTACGTTGAAACCCTGGATGGCCGCCGTCTTTATCTTCCGGACATCAAATCCAGCAACGCGGCGCGCCGCGCTGGCGCAGAACGTGCCGCGATCAACGCCCCGATGCAGGGAACTGCAGCAGACATCATCAAGCGTGCAATGATTGCCGTGGATGCCTGGCTGGAGAAAGAGAAGCCGCGCGTGAAAATGATCATGCAGGTACACGATGAACTGGTGTTTGAAGTGCATAAAGACGATCTCGACACCGTGTCGAAAAAGATCCACGAACTGATGGAAAGCAGCATGACGCTTGACGTGCCGTTGCTGGTGGAAGTGGGGAGTGGTGAAAACTGGGATCAGGCTCACTAACGGTTCTGTGAATAACGCGCTTTTTATGTAAGTTAGCAACATAACCACGTGCGTTTTGTGACGATCATTAGAATTCCCTATGTAAAGAATGAAAAAAAACTACAAAAAGTGCTTTTTCTGCAGCAAAAAAAGGGGTAGAGTTATCGACGTAGGGTACAGAGGTAAGATGTTCTATCTTTCAGACCTTTTACTTCACGTAATCGGATTTGGCTGAATATTTTAGCCGCCCCAGTCAGTAATGACTGGGGCGTTTTTTATTGTGGCAAAGAAAAGTTCAGGTAAAAAAAAGCGCGGGCATTGCCGCGCTCAGTATTACTCTTCTTCCGCTTCTGTCGCGGGTTCCAGCTCGTTAAACCAGCTATCAAGCTTCTGGCGCAGCTTGTCTACACCCTGTTTTTTCAGCGAAGAGAAAGGCTCCACCTGTACATCGCCATTGAAGGCCAGTACCGCTTCGCGAACCATATTCACCTGCGCTTTACGCGCACCGCTTGCCAGCTTATCGGCTTTTGTCAGCAGCACCAGCACGGCAATATCGCTTGCGACGGCCCAGTCGATCATCTGCTGATCGAGATCTTTCAGCGGATGGCGAATGTCCATCAGCACCACCAGACCTTTCAGGCACATGCGTTTTTCCAGGTATTCGCCCAGCGCACGTTGCCATTTTATCTTCATCTCTTCAGGCACCTGCGCATAACCATATCCCGGCAAGTCGACCAGGCGTTTGCCTTCAGCCACTTCAAAGAGGTTGATCAGCTGGGTACGGCCAGGCGTTTTTGAGGTGCGCGCCAGGTTCTTCTGATTGGTCAGCGTATTCAGGGCGCTGGATTTCCCCGCATTGGAGCGGCCAGCAAAAGCCACTTCAATACCGGTATCAGATGGCAGGTGGCGAATATCGGGCGCACTGGTGACAAAATGCGTCTGTTGGTAGTTCCAGGTAGTCACGTGGTCGTCTCCAAAATCGTAATCTGGGGGGGATTATACCCGAATGCCAACAAAAGGCTTTTCTCATTACACAGAGCTTGCAGGGGAAAGCCCGCACTTGTGTGAGAGATCGGCTCATCATGCTATGGGAGATTTAAGAGAATTCGCAGGTGTCAAAAAAGTCAAACTGTTTTAAATCATAAGCTTATTTCCGGGTAATTGTCTGAAAATCTCTTTTTGCACCGTTTCGTTGCTTGTTAGTTTAAGCGAACAAGGTAAAGTATGCGTCAGGGCGAGGAAGCCAACAGGAATTCGACTTAAGGATTAGGGTCAGGAGCGCCAGGAGGCGAAGACGCAGGACAGTCAGGACGACCGGCGCTTGGAGGCGTTTTAAAAGGAAAGGGAACCGTACACGGACGGTATCAGCCAAGGGATAAACAGGGTTTGTTGTTGGTAAACATGGAATGTCTGACCCGCTAAGGGTTGTGAGTCAGGAAAAAAGGCGACAGATTGCTCTGTCGCCTTTTTTCTTTGCTTGCTTTCTGCTAGATTTCGCCGCAATTCTATACTGAAGAAAACGACTTAAAGACAAAACATCATGAAAAAACCAACCTCCGCAGCGGGTGCTAAACGCCCTGCGAAAGCACGCCGCAAAACGCGCGAAGAACTGAACCAGGAAGCGCGCGATCGCAAACGCGATAAAAAACATCGTGGCCATGCTGCGGGAAGCCGTGCGAACGGCGGTGGTGCAGCGGGCGCTTCTGCAAAAGGCAAACAGCAGAAAGATCCTCGTATCGGCAGTAAAACTCCCATTCCACTGGGCGTGACAGACACCCCGGTCACTAAGCAGCACAAACCAAAGAGCGAGAAACCTATGCTTTCACCGCAGGCTGAGCTGGATTTGCTGGAGAACGATGAGCGCCTGGACGCGCTGCTGGAACGTCTTGAAGAGGGTGAAACCCTGACCGCTGAAGAGCAATCATGGGTGGATGCCAAACTGGACCGCATTGATGAGCTGATGCAGAAGCTGGGTCTGTCTTATGACGACGAAGACGACGAAGAAGAAGATGAAAAGCAGGAAGATATGATGCGTCTTCTGAAGGGTGGAAACTAACATTTGCACCCGGCAGGTACGATAGTCCTGCTTATAACCCTTCCGGTTATATGTTATCTGGTGTGGTTATTCGTTAAACTACGGCGGTTGTCGCGGCGACAGAAGTGGCTGCGCACCCGAATGATGGCCCGCAACGGGGCCAGAACGGGCCGCCGTATACGAACGCGACACCAACGGAAGGAGTGAGCATGTCAGCACCAACTATCGACTGGGATTTGGCCCTAATCCAGAAATATAACTATTCCGGGCCGCGTTATACGTCATACCCCACTGCGCTGGAGTTCTCCGATGCCTTCGGCGAGGCGGATTTTCAGCAGGCTGTTGCGCGCTATCCTGAGCGCCCGCTGTCGCTCTACGTCCATATTCCGTTCTGCCACAAGCTCTGCTACTTCTGCGGCTGCAATAAAATCGTTACCCGTCAGCAGCATAAAGCCGATCAGTATCTCGATGCGCTCGAACAGGAAATTCTTCACCGCGCACCGCTGTTTAAAGGGCGTCACGTCAGCCAGCTTCATTGGGGCGGCGGCACGCCAACCTACCTGAATAAAGCGCAAATCACGCGTTTGATGACGCTTTTACGCAGCCACTTTAATTTTAACGACGATGCTGAAATCTCGATCGAGGTTGATCCGCGTGAAATTGAGCTGGATGTCCTGGATCACTTACGCGCGGAAGGCTTCAACCGTCTGAGCATGGGCGTGCAGGATTTCAACAAAGAGGTCCAGCGTCTGGTGAACCGCGAGCAGGACGAAGAGTTTATCTTTGCCTTGCTCAATCATGCGCGTGAAATCGGCTTTACGTCGACCAATATTGACCTGATTTACGGCCTGCCAAAACAGACGCCGGAGAGCTTTGCCTTCACGCTGAAACGTGTAGCCGAGCTTAACCCGGACCGCCTGAGCGTCTTTAACTACGCGCACCTGCCAACGTTGTTCGCCGCCCAGCGTAAAATCAAAGATGCTGATCTCCCTTCTGCTCAGCAGAAATTGGATATCCTGCAGGAAACCATTACTTCACTGACCGAGACCGGCTATCAGTTTATCGGTATGGATCACTTTGCTCGTCCGGATGACGAACTGGCGATCGCCCAGCGAGAAGGGGTGCTGCACCGCAACTTCCAGGGATACACCACGCAGGGCGATACCGATCTGCTCGGTCTGGGCGTCTCCGCGATAAGCATGATGGGCGACTGCTACGCGCAGAACCAGAAAGAGCTGAAGCTGTATTATCAGCAGGTGGATGAAACCGGCAACGCCCTGTGGCGCGGCATTGCGTTAACCCGTGATGACTGTATCCGTCGCGATGTGATCAAGGCGCTTATCTGCAACTTCCGTCTCGAATTCAGCGATGTTGAGGCGCACTGGGATCTGCACTTCAGGGATTACTTCGCGGAAGATCTGAAGCTTCTGGCACCGCTGGCGAAAGATGGGCTGGTGGAGGTGTCGGAGAGTGCCGTTGAGGTCACGCCGAAGGGGCGTCTGTTGATTCGTAACATCTGTATGTGCTTTGACGCGTATCTGCGCCAGAAGGCGCGCATGCAGCAGTTCTCGCGGGTAATTTAAGCAGCAATGCCGGGTGTCGCTTCGCTTACCCGGCCTACATTTGCGCTTTTGTAGGCCGGGTAAGGCGAAGCCGCCACCCGGCTTTTCATTGACAGCTCGCTAGCTAAACAGCCCCACCAGCGCCGCACACAAAACAGCCGCAACGGCGGTTTGTGGCGTGTGGCTTTCAACGGCTCCGCTAGAGAGCATATTTACCAAAGTTTCCAGCATGATCGACACCCTCAATTTCCGGGCACGATCATACAAAACTCATCAGAACAGTAAAGCGCAAAATAACGGCAATTTGCGCTCAATTAATAACCTTTACACTTCGGGTAAGATTACTCCATTCCCAGCTCTTTAAGCTTGCGCGTCAGGGTATTACGTCCCCATCCCAACAGGCGGGCGGCTTCCTGCTTATGGCCTTGCGTATGACGAAGCGCGGTGGTCAACAACGTACGTTCCATCTCTGGCTGGGCTTCAGACAACAAGTTTTGATGACCGGAACGCAGCGCGCGGTCGGCCCATTGTGCCAGCAGCGTCGCCCAACTGTCCGGCAACGCGTGACCGGTACTGCTCTCAGGCGCGGTCGCTTCAAACAGTTCGGCCGGTAAATCCTGAATTAACACTTCCTGCCCGGCAGCCATCACGGTTAACCAGCGACAGGTATTCTCCAGCTGACGCACGTTGCCAGGCCACGCCAGACGCGTCAGGGCGGCATCGGTTTCCGGGTGAAGCTGCTTGGCTTCCACACCCAGCTCGCGGGCGGCCACCTGCAGGAAATGGCGCGCCAGGCGGGGAATATCTTCCCGGCGCTCACGCAGCGGCGGCAGATGAACGCGAATCACGTTCAGGCGATGGAATAAATCCTCACGGAATTTGCCTTCCTGTACGCGTTGCTCCAGGTTCTGGTGCGTCGCGGCGATAATGCGCACGTCCACCTTCACCGGCGCGTAGCCGCCCACGCGATAAAACTGCCCGTCGGCCAGCACGCGCAACAGGCGGGTCTGAACATCCAGCGGCATATCGCCGATCTCGTCCAGGAAAAGCGTCCCGCCATCAGCCTGTTCGAAGCGCCCCTGGCGAATGGTATTCGCGCCGGTAAAGGCCCCCTTCTCGTGGCCGAACAGCTCGGACTCAATCAAATCTTTTGGGATCGCGGCCATATTCAGGGCGATAAACGGCGCTTTTGCTCGCGGGCTGTGGCGATGCAAGGCATGCGCCACAAGCTCTTTACCGGTTCCCGACTCACCGTTAATCAGCACGCTGATGGATGAACGCGACAGACGGCCAATAATGCGAAACACATCCTGCATCGCTGGCGCTTCGCCGATGATGTCGGTGGTAGGCCCAAAATCGGGCGCGTGACGCGGCTGTTGCTGCTCCTGGTAATGGCTAATCGCACGCTCAACCAGTGCCACCGCCTCATCGATATCAAACGGTTTGGGCAGATAATCGAACGCCCCTTGCTGATAGGCACTCACAGCGGCATCCAAATCGGAGTGTGCCGTCATTATGATGACCGGAAGCATAGGGTGGCGTTGTTTAATCTGCTTTAAAAGCGCCAGCCCGTCCATGCCCGGCATGCGAATATCCGAAAGCAGAACGTCTGGCGTTTTGGTGGTGAGTGCATCGAGCACGTCGCTGCCGCTCTCAAACGTCGTGCAGCTTAATCCTGCCCCTGTGAGCGCGCGTTCAAGCACCCAACGGATGGAGCTATCGTCATCGACTACCCAGACTATCCCTCGTTGCATAAACGTCACCTTTATTTTTTAATCGGCAGGAAAACCGAAAACTCGGTATGTCCCGGCCAACTGGTAAATTCAATTTTTCCGGAGTGCTGATCGATCAAGCTGCGGGCGATAGATAAGCCCAAGCCGGTCCCGCCTTCGCGACCGCTGACCATCGGATAAAACAGAGTGTCCTGAAGATGGGAGGGAATACCGGGCCCGTTATCCTCGACGTCGATGCGCGCCGCCAGCCGATAGCGCACGCCATGTAAGGTGAGCTGGAAGGCGGTACGGGTACGTAAAATAATCTCGCCCCCTTCCGGTCCCAGCGCCTGCAGGGCATTACGCACGATATTCAACAGGACCTGCTCAATTTGATCCGGGTCATGCGCCAGTTCCGGCAGGCTGGGGTCGTAATCACGCACCAGCGTGATGTTCTCCGGCAGCTCCATCGAGACGAGTTTCACGACGCGTTCAGCCACCTTATGAATGCTTTCCGTAACATGCATTCCCGGCTGTTGCGGCCCCAGAAGACGGTCAACCAGATTACGCAGACGGTCCGCCTGCTCAATGATGACGTTGGTGTACTCCGCCAGCGCAGGATCGGGTAACGCCTTGGTCAGAAGCTGCGCCGCACCGCGTAACCCACCCAGCGGGTTTTTGATTTCATGCGCCAGACCACGCACCAGGTCACGGGCGGCAATTTGCTGCGCATGCTGGAGCTGCTCCTGGCTCAGGCGACGCTGATTATCCATCGGCGCCATTTCAAGCAGGATCATCCCTTCTGGAAGTCGTTGCGCAGTCAGCGACAGAATATGCGAGCGCCCGTCGATCACCAGCGTCACTTCGTTATCGGTAAACCCCTGGCCGGCCTGCAAACTTTCGTGCATCAGGCCAATATTCAGCGAAAAATAGCTCAGGAGTTCCGGAAGCGGGGTACCAAACAGTTTCCGCGCGCTTTGGGCCAGCAGCTGCTGCGCCGCCGGGTTGGCGTAATGAACGGCCAGCTCGTCGTCGACCAGCAAGATACTGTTAATTAAAGAATTGAGGATCTGCCCAGCATCGGGCAGCGTGCCAGTTGCCATTCAGCAGTCTCCTGGAGTCGTTGCACTGTTTTAGTGCAGTATAGCTTTTTCGGCGTAAAAAGCGCGTGAGATCAGGTTGTTGGTGGAGAAAAAAGCCCATCCGGAGATGGGCTAAAAGTTTCCACGGCAACTACTCCCGGCGCTTGTCACGCCGGGTAAAACAACTTAATTAAACGCTGTAGTACAGTTCGAACTCAACCGGGTGTGGCGTCATGCGCACGCGGTCGTTCTCTTCGGTACGCAGGGCGATGTAAGCATCGATAGCGTCGTCAGTGAACACGCCGCCCGCCGTCAGGAACTCACGGTCTGCGTCCAGCGCCTGCAGGGCTTCTTCCAGAGAGCCAGCAACCTGTGGGATCTCTTTCGCTTCTTCTGGCGGCAGGTCGTACAGGTTTTTGTCCATCGCTTCGCCTGGGTGGATCTTGTTCTTGATACCGTCCAGACCGGCCATCAACAGTGCTGCGAAGCACAGGTATGGGTTAGCCGCTGGGTCCGGGAAGCGAACTTCGATACGACGCGCTTTAGGAGACGCCACCACCGGGATACGGATAGAAGCAGAACGGTTACGCGCAGAGTAAGCCAGCATGACTGGTGCTTCGTAGCCCGGGACCAGACGCTTGTAGGAGTTCGTGGTTGGGTTCGCCAGGGCGTTGATCGCTTTAGCGTGTTTGATAACGCCGCCAATGTAGTACAGAGCCTGCTCAGACAGACCAGCATATTTGTCGCCAGAGAACAGGTTGGTGCCGTTCTTGGACAAAGACATGTGGCAGTGCATACCGGAACCGTTATCGCCAAACATCGGTTTTGGCATGAAGGTCGCGGTTTTACCGAAACGGTGCGCAACGTTATGCACAACGTATTTGTAGATCTGAATTTCGTCCGCTTTTTTGGTCATGGTGTTGAAGCGGGTAGCCACTTCGTTCTGACCAGCAGTCGCGACTTCGTGGTGGTGAGCTTCAACCACCAGGCCCATTTCTTCCATCACCAGACACATGGTGGAACGGATGTCCTGTGCAGAGTCGACCGGTGGAACCGGGAAGTAACCGCCTTTCACGCCTGGACGGTGACCTTTGTTACCACCTTCGTATTTGGTGGAGGAGTTCCATGCACCTTCGATGTCGTCGATTGCTACGTGGGAGCCAGAAATAGAGGCACCGAAACGGATGTCATCGAACAGGAAGAACTCTGGCTCTGGCCCGAACAGCACGGTGTCCGCGATGCCGGTAGAACGCAGGTACTCTTCAGCGCGTTTAGCGATAGAACGTGGGTCGCGGTCGTAGCCCTGCAGCGTGCCTGGCTCGAGGATGTCGCAACGGATGATCAGGGTTGGTTCTTCGAAGAACGGATCAATGACCGCGGTGGTCGCATCTGGCATCAGAACCATGTCGGATTCGTTAATGCCTTTCCAGCCACCAATGGAGGAGCCGTCAAACATTTTGCCTTCTTCAAAGAATTCGGCGTTCACCTGATGAGCAGGGATTGTGACGTGCTGTTCTTTACCTTTGGTATCAGTGAAGCGCAGATCAACAAACTTCACTTCATGTTCGTTCAGCATCGTCAAAACGTGTTCAGCGGACATACTTAACTCTCCAGATTGGTCATTGTCGTCGTGGTAACGAGGTCTTCAATTTCTGTTTGTACTGGCCGTGTGCCATGTATTTTTATAAAGCGAAATCTGTGCCAACTTTTAAAACACCCCAAAAAGGCGTTATCATGCGCACCATAGTGCAAAAGGGCTGCACCACAATGGATTTGTTGCACCAGTATAGTGCTTCAATGTGAACATTGAGCACCATATTGGTGCAATTTACGTTAAAGTGCCCTTTTACCGCTCCGTGAAAGCGATCACAAAGCATCTCTGCAATACTTGTTTGCGGGGGATGTTTGTGATCCTGTTTTGTAGTGCGATTAATCCGTGTACAATAACGCGCTATTTCTAAATGCCTGAGGCAAAGTTGTGATCGAAAATTTGCGTAACATCGCCATCATCGCGCACGTAGACCATGGTAAAACTACCCTGGTTGACAAGCTGCTGCAGCAATCCGGTACGTTTGATGCGCGTGCCGAAACCCAAGAACGCGTGATGGACTCCAACGATTTGGAGAAAGAGCGTGGGATTACCATCCTCGCGAAAAACACCGCGATTAAATGGAATGACTACCGTATCAACATCGTTGATACCCCAGGGCACGCCGACTTCGGTGGTGAAGTTGAACGTGTAATGTCCATGGTAGACTCCGTTCTGCTGGTCGTTGACGCAATGGATGGCCCAATGCCACAGACGCGCTTCGTGACCAAAAAAGCTTTTGCCCATGGTCTGAAGCCAATCGTTGTTATCAACAAAGTTGACCGTCCTGGCGCGCGTCCTGACTGGGTTGTTGACCAGGTCTTCGACCTGTTCGTTAACCTCGACGCGACCGACGAGCAGCTGGACTTCCCTATCGTTTACGCGTCTGCGCTGAACGGTATCGCTGGTCTGGACCATGAAGACATGGCTGAAGACATGACCCCGCTGTATCAGGCGATTGTTGACCGTGTTCCTGCGCCAAACGTTGACCTGGACGGCACCCTGCAGATGCAGATCTCCCAGCTCGACTACAACAATTATGTTGGCGTCATCGGCATTGGTCGTATCAAGCGCGGTAAAGTGAAGCCTAACCAGCAGGTCACTATCATCGATAGCGAAGGCAAAACCCGTAACGGTAAAGTCGGTAAAGTCCTGACTCACCTGGGTCTTGAGCGTATCGAGAGCGACATCGCGGAAGCGGGTGACATCATCGCGATCACCGGTCTGGGCGAGCTGAACATCTCCGACACCATCTGCGATCCGCAGAACGTCGAAGCGCTGCCTGCTCTGTCCGTTGATGAACCAACCGTATCCATGTTCTTCAACGTCAACACCTCTCCGTTCTGTGGTAAAGAAGGTAAATTCGTTACCTCTCGTCAGATCCTTGACCGCCTGAACAAAGAGCTGGTGCACAACGTTGCGCTGCGCGTTGAAGAAACTGAAGACGCTGATGCATTCCGCGTTTCGGGTCGTGGTGAGCTGCACCTGTCAGTCCTGATCGAAAACATGCGCCGTGAAGGTTTCGAGATGGCGGTTTCCCGTCCGAAAGTTATCTTCCGCGAAATCGACGGCCGTAAACAAGAGCCGTTTGAGAACGTAACGCTGGACGTTGAAGAGCAGCACCAGGGTTCTGTTATGCAGGCACTGGGCGAGCGTAAAGGCGACCTGAAAAACATGAATCCAGATGGCAAAGGCCGCGTACGTCTCGACTACGTGATCCCAAGCCGTGGCCTGATCGGCTTCCGTTCTGAGTTCATGACCATGACCTCCGGTACCGGTCTGCTGTACTCCACCTTCAGCCACTACGACGACGTGCGTCCGGGCGAAGTGGGCCAGCGTAACAACGGCGTGCTGATCTCCAACGGTCAGGGTAAAGCGGTTGCGTTCGCGCTGTTCGGTCTGCAGGATCGCGGTAAGCTGTTCCTGGGTCACGGTGCAGAAGTTTACGAAGGCCAGATCATCGGTATTCACAGTCGTTCTAACGACCTGACCGTAAACTGCCTGACCGGTAAGAAACTGACCAACATGCGTGCGTCCGGTACTGACGAAGCAACGGTTCTGGTTCCACCGATCAAGATGACTCTGGAGCAGGCTCTGGAATTCATCGATGATGACGAACTGGTCGAAGTGACTCCACAGTCAATTCGTATCCGTAAACGTCACCTGACCGAGAACGATCGTAAACGTGCTATGCGCGGTGCGAAAGAAGACTAATACGGTCAATCCGTAGTAAAAAAGCCGCTGAGAAATCAGCGGCTTTTTTGTTAGAACGAGTACCGTAACCCCAGGCGAATTCGGTACTGCTCGCGGTTGTAATCATTCCATCTGTCCAGCCACTGAAGTTCGAGGTACGGCAGCCAGTTTCTGTCGATCTTATAGCTGAATTTATTGGTGATTTCCCAGTGATGGTCTTTGCCATTTTTGCTGTGATAATCATTCACCCGCTGGAAAAAGTGCGGTTCAAACGTGTAGAAAAACGCATCCGTTACTTTGAAATTCCAGTAGTTGGCAAACTCGTGCGTGTCGTTCTTATCCATCTGACCGTTATAGTCCGGCGTATCGTAATTGTTATGGTTATAGCGATAGCGGAAGGTCAGGTTAAACCAGTCGATGAATTTATAGTTGGTGTCCAGATAGACGGCACCACCCGAACCGGCGCTGCTGTCATTAATCAATCCGCCGGGCTGGAAGGTGAGTTTGTCGGTGGGTTTAAAGAGCGGATACCATCCCTCTATTTCGTTATAGCTGTGCTTCAGCTCATCCCATTTCCCCACGTTATAGGCATTGGTGAACATCAGCCCCGCGCCCATATCAAAGTTATATCCCGCACGCAGGATCACCTCGTGCAGTTCAGAGGCCGTATTGTAAGCTTCGCGGGTTTCGACATAGGCCCCGGCAAATACCGGGCAGGACACAGACGACACGATCAGTACAGTGATGATTCTTTTCATAATTTGTCCATGTATCAGGTACAGAAAGGCCTCCCTCCTGATTAACAGGAAGGACATATTGGCCGGATTTATTGTTATAAAGTGACTGCTGACGCTTTATTGTTGGTGGTTATCTCAGGGGTATTCGCTGATTGTTTTTTCCGTTTTCCAATCTCCTCGATAATAAAGGCGAAGCGCGCTTCGTTGAGTTTATAAAACAGCCCCATGGTCACAGCGGCGACGATTGCCAGACCGCATGGCCAGAGGAAAATAAGCTGACGCAATCCCAGCAGCGTGCCCGCGCTTTGAACGGCATGGGGAACGTAGCCAATCTGGGTCAGCATGATGCCGGGCAGGAAGCCAGCGAGGGCGGCGGATATTTTGCGCGAGAAGGTATAACCGGTGTAAACCGACCCTTCGGCGCGGATGCCGGTTTTCCATTCGCCATAGTCGACGGTATCCGGCACCAGCGCCCAGTTCAGGCTGTTCACAAACGCCGTGCCGAAGAAGGCCATGCAGGAAAACAGCACAAACAGCAGGGAGCTGGTCCCCCAGAAGAAGTTCAGCACGTCACCCACTGCCCACAGTGCCAGCCCACCCAGATACACCGGCTTCTTGCCAAAGCGCTTCACCGCGCCGGGCACCAGAAACACGCCAATCAGAATGCAGCCCATGCTGAAAAAACCCATCCACGACAGCAGATGAAGATCGTTCAGTACGTACTGGGTGTAATAGACCTGAATCGCCAGCTTGATGTTAAACGCGGCGAGGGTACACAGGTTGGCGATGCACAGCACCAGCAGTGGCGGGTTGCGGAAAATCGCGCAGAACGATTTCAGAATGCCGGGCTTATGGTGATCGGGCGTGAGCTCCACGTAGCGTTCTTTCACACCGCTGTAGCACCACCACATGCAGAACAGGCCACCCGTCACAAACACCAGCGCGGCCACCAGATAACCGAGTGAGGGCTGGTGGACGAACAGTGCCTGAATGGGCATAAAGCCCACGGTGCAGAGCAACAGCCCCACCGTCGCGCCGCCCTGACGCCAGGCGGCCAGCTGCGCACGCTCGTTCGGGTTTTTGGTTATGGCCGGAACCATCGCGCCGTAGGAGCAATTCATCAGGCTGTAGCACAGGCCAAACAGCATAAAGAGCACCGTGGCGAGCGCCGTTTTCACCGTCAGGCTAAAGTCGTTGGCCATAAACTGCGCCGTCGCGACCAGCGCCACCGGGACGGAGGCGTAGAGAATGAACGGCCGGAATTTTCCCTTCTTACCGATATTCCGCCGGGAGTCCAGCAGCACGCCGGTCAGCATGTCGGTAAACGCGGTGAAGAATTTCGCCACCAGGAAAATAATGCCGCCATAGAACGCGGGCATGCCCAGTTCATCGGTGTAAAACTTCAGCAAATACAGCGTGCCAATACACAGCATCAGGTTCGAGCCAAAATCGCCCATCCCGTAGGCGCACTTCTCACGCAGGCTCAATTTCAGGGTTAACGGATCAGTATTATCTCTCATGGTCGATCCTCAGAGCGCCCCGCAGGGCGCTCTATCACGTCATTTATGCCGTACGCTTGCGCAGTTCGATCTCTTCGACGATGCGCACATACATCTTCTCGTTGAGGTTGTAGAAGCAGCCCATCGCCACGATGGTGATGACCGCCAGCAGGCTTGGATAGATAAATATCAGCTGCCGCAGCCCTTCAACCGTACCGGCGGATTGCACTACGTTGGGCACATAGCCGATCTGCGTGAGCATGATCCCCGGGAAGAAGCCCGCCAGCGCCTGAGATACCTTGCGGAAGAAGGTAAAGCCGGTATAGACCGTTCCCTCAGAGCGCAAGCCGGTGCGCCACTCGCCGTACTCCACGGTGTCGGAGACCAGCGCCCAGTTCAGGCTGTTCACAAACGCGGAACCGAAGAACGCGAGGCAGGAGAACGCCACAAAGCTCACCGAGCCGCCGCCGAAGAAGTAGTTGAGCAGATCGCCCGCCACCCAAATCATCAGCCCGCTGATGTAGACCTTTTTCTTACCGAAGCGCCGCACCGCGCCGGGCATCATAAAGACGCCGATAAAAATACAGCCCATGCTGAAGAAGCCCATATACGACAGCAGAATCGGGTCGTTCAGCACGTACTGCGTGTAGTAGACCTGGATGGCGAGCTTGACGTTAAAGGCACCCAGCGTGCACAGGTTTGCAATGCACAGGATAAACAGCGGACGGTTCCCGGCGATGGCGCGAAAAGACTGTAACAGCCCCGGCTTTTGCGCCGGATTGGCAGGCTGCATCTCGACGTAACGCTCGGTCACGCCCTTATAGCACCACCACATAAAGAACAGCCCGAACAGCGAGAAGAGGGTGGCGGCAAAGATATAGCCCAGCTGATCGTTGCCTTCAATCAGGTTCATCACCGGGACAAAGCCCACGGTACAGAGCAGCAGGCCGAGCGTGGCACCGCCCTGACGCCATGCGGCCAGCGAGGCGCGCTCGTCCGGGTTTTTGGTAATGGCGGGCACCATCGCGCCGTAAGAACAGTTCATCATGCTGAAGAACAGGCCGTACAGCATAAACAGCACGGTTGCCATCACCGTTTTACCGGTCACCTCAAACGGCGTGCCGACGAAGTTGGCAATCGCCAGCAGCGTCACCGGGAAGGCGGCGTATAGCACGAACGGGCGGAATTTCCCTTTCGGGCCAATCTTGCGCCGGGAGTCGAGCATGATCCCGGTGCCCATATCGGTGAAGGCGGTAAAGAACTTCGCAATCAGGAAGATGATCCCGCCGTAGGTGCCCGGCAGCCCCAGCACGTCGGTGTAAAACTTCAGCAGATACAGCGTGCCGATATCCAGCAGGATGTTAGAGCCGAGATCGCCCATCCCGTAGGCGAGTTTCTCTTTAAACGGCAGGCGCAGGGTTGCCGGATCAGAAGTATGTTGACTCATTATTGTTCTCCGTCTGCCCGCAGGTTTCCCTGCGGGCGAGCCTTATCAGATATGACGTAAGGTGCTAAACAGATCTGCCCATTCACTGTGCTGGCGATAGAAGACCGGTGGCTTGCCGAGTGGGGCATCAACGGTCACGTCACCGCCCTGGCAGCATTCCCCGGTCCACGCATTCACCCAGTTGTCCTGCGGCAGATAGAGCGTCCAGTCCGTGCGCCCCTCTTCGTGAACGGGCGCCACCAGCAGATCGCGGCCAAACAGATACTGGTATTTCAGCGTGTAGGCGCGTGCGTCGTCCTCGTAGTGCAGGAACAGCGGGCGCATCACCGGCAGGCCGCTTTTCGCGTTCTGCGCGACGGCGGCTTTGATATACGGCTTCAGGGTGGTGAAAACGGTGGTCATGCGCGCGAAGTGCGCGATGGTTTCCGCATCGCCGTCGAACTGCCAGTTATCGCCAGGACGGTTACCTTCGTGGGTGCGCATCATCGGCGTGAAGGCGTTAAAATCGCACCAGCGCAGCAGCAACTCTTTACTGCGCTTCATCTCGAACAGGGTGGTATAGCCGCCGATGTCGCTGTGGTGCAGGCCATGCCCGGTCATCGCCAGAGACAGCGCCGCAGGCACCACGGATGCCAGACCGTCGTCCAGGCTCCAGTCGACGTTCTGATCTCCCGCCCACATCATCACCGAGTGCTTCTGGCTGCCGGTGTAGCCTGCGCGCATAAAGAACAGGATCTCGCCAAGTTTGCCGGCCTCCTCCAGCGCCTCGTAGTTACATTTGGCCCACAGGGCTGGCCACGCGTTGTGCATGATCTCTGCGCTAACGCCGTTGTGCAGGAACGTGTCAGTCGGCAGATATTCCCCGAAATCGGCCATCCAGCCGCCGCAACCCAGTTCGATCAGGTTCTTTTTGATGACCTCTTTGTACCAGTCGTAGGCTTCAGGATTGGTCAGGTCGATGACGCCCGCATAGAACTCGCCAAACTCGACGTGGTAGTCCTTGCCGTCGGCATTTTTAGTCAGATAGCCGCGTTTCGCTGCTTCTTCGCAGAGATCTTTATCGCTGGCGACGTACGGGTTGATGTAGGAGAGGAACTGCACGCCTTCCTGTTTCCATTGTGGAATACGCTCGTCAAGCTGTGGGTACAGCTCGCTGTTCCACTTCCAGTTCCACATCACGCGTTTGCCGAAGGAGGTCATGCGAATGCCGGACCAGTCCTGCGCCCAGATGCCGTTCACCTTCACGCCCCCTTTGCGCATGACGTCGAGCTTCTGCTGACAGACCTCGGTGCCGCCCTGAATACCCAGCGTCACGCCGTCGTAAACCCAGTCTGGCAGTTCAGGCTGACGCCCCAGCAGTCCGGTGAGTTTTTCCAGCAGACCGACGTAGGTTTCCGCACAGTCGAAGCGCAACGTGGCGGTATCTTCCCAGAACGCCAGTTCGTGGAAGTCCGGCGCGCTGAAGTCAAAATTCATGTAGCAGCTGTTGTCCACGTGGCAGTAGTACTTCTGGGTGCTCACGAAGGTAGGCTGTGGGAAGAAGGTCCAGTAGTAATCGCCGCCTGCGTTCTCTTTGCAGTCGGCCTGCCAGGTCACGTAGGTTTGCTTGTTACGGCCCACGCCTTGTTCGCTGGTCCACAGCGGGAACGGCTTGCCGCGCAGATCGAAATAAGAGAACTGCTCGCCGCAGCCGTAAATGTGATCTTCTGGCTGAGCCGCCAGCCGCAGCCAGATGCGGTTATGGCGGGTGGCATCGTTTTTAAGCTTCATCTCCAGGCGGCCTTCGCCATCCACGCCCACCAGCAGCGTCGCGCTGACCGCATCGCCACGGGTAAAGCGGATCGCCCAGCCCGCGCTTTGCTGCGTGACGGTTGCGTCCGTCAGCGCGATCTTTTCGTTCAGTTTGTCCTTGATGCTGAAATTGCCGCGAAACATCTCAATATCGGCGACGCCTTCACCGATCCACAGGCAGGGCGCATCCGCGGTATGGGACAAAATCAGGCGGTTTTCCCAGTGCAGGGTGAAACCCCTTTCGTTATTTTTCAGGTCAATATTGTGTAGGGTACGCATAAAAACTCCGTCTTTTATTATTTGGCCAGGCAGTCCAGCAAACCGGCGGCCGTTGCCGGGGCTAAGCCCGGTGCCAGCGGCAAACGTGGGATCACCAGGCAGTGCAGCAGATGGTAAATATCCTGCTTGCCGTCCCAGACTTTGGTTGTCACTTCGTTATGGGTATCCAGCTCCTGCCACCAGGAACCGTTCTCGTAATCCATCAGGTACTTAATGCAGTAATCCCACCACTTCTGATACCAGGCTTCATACTGTGCTTCGCCGGTTACGGTGTAGAGTGCGTAAGCCGTGCCCATCGCCTCGACGATAGGCCAGCGCACGCGTTCACGGACAATAGGCTTACCATCCCAGCCTACGGAGTAGACGAAACCATCGGCCCCGTCCGGTGCCCAGGCGTCGCGGATGGTGGCATGGAACAGTCCTTTCGCATCTTCCAGCAGCCACTCCGGCGGGGTTTCAAAACGGGCTTCCAGCGCGGCGCGCAGGTGCAACATCAGGCGGCCCCACTCGATCCAGTGGCCCGGGGTGCCGCCGTAGGCGCGGAAACGGTGGGCAGGATTGTCGATGTTGTAATCGCGGATCGGGTTCCAGTCGGTGTCGAAATGCTCGTTAACGCGGTAATCACCCTTGCGCGCCACGTCGTGAATAATCACCGAGGCGATGCGCAGGGCGCGGTCGAGCCACTTGCGGTCGTGCGTGACGTCATAGACGATCAGGAACGCTTCAACGGCATGCATGTTGGCGTTGCCGCCGCGATAATCCTCGGTTTTGCTAAAGGCCTCGTCCCAGGATTCGAGGCACATTTGTTCTTCCTCGCTCCAGAAATAGCGCTCGATCACCTCAATCGCATCGTCCAGCAGTCTGCGCGCCTGCGGATGGCCGGTGGTCACGGCGCTCGCCGCGCCCAGCAGCACGAAGAAATGCTGATAGCCCTGCTTGGAGGCGTCGATCACGCCTTCATCGTTCACACAGGCGTACCAGCCGCCGTGCTGTTTGTCGCGCAGCGGGCCGTTGAGGGCATTAATGCCGTGCTCAACCAGGGCATACGCCCCGGGACGCCCCATATTGGCGGCCACCGCATACACGTGCAGCATGCGGGCGGTGATCCACAGATGCGTACCCATATCGCTACGCACCTGGCCGTTATTGCCCAGCCAGCCAAAGCCGGTCGGCACGGCGGCGTTTTTACCGAAATCGAAAATACGGTCGGTCTCTTGTTCGAGCCAGCGGTTATGGCTCAGGGTGTTAAACCATTTCATGTTCGGGTCCTTTCTTAGCGGCGAGCTATCATTTCGTCGACGATCTCACCCAAACGCTGCAGTTTTGGCACAGAGACGTCGCGTAGCATCATTTCAGTATCCGGCAGCCCCACCACGGAGGACCACACGGCGCGACCGGCTAAAAAGCCTGAAGCCCCCGCCTGCATGGCAACCTGCACCGCGCGCGGGAAGAGCTTGTCATCCACGCCGGAAGAGAGGATCACCCACGGCATATTGATTTCCGCGTTCAGCTTTTGCGAGGCGGCCAGCAGTTCCTGCTGCGTACCTTTACCGAACAGCGGCATCTCCACTTTGTAGAGGTCGGCACCGCTATCGCCCAGCTCTCTGGCGGCGTCGATAATCGCCTGCTCGCGGTTGAACGCGGCACCGCGACGCGGCGGACGCACCACCGGTTCGATAATGCTAAGCAGTCCGTTGCTATGGCACAGCGTATTGAACGCCTTCACCATCTCCAGACGTTGCTGCGGATCTTCATCGCTGCGCCACAGCACCAGCAGCTTCAGCGCCTTGCCGCCATCGCGTTTTACTGCCTGCGCGTCGATGTTTTTGTCGATCACCACGCTATCGACCGGAATACCGTTGCCCGGTATAAACTCGTCCGCTGCCACAATCATCGCGCAGCTTTTGGCGACGGCCTGCTGCTCGACGATCTGGCGATAGCAGAACTGCTGGTCAACCAGAATAGCGGAGGCATACGGCGACAGGATTTTGGCCGCGTTAACCTTAAAATCCGTGAGGTGCTGGTCGGTTACCGGCACCGGCGCGCCTGCCGCAGCAAACATCAGGCGCATCGCTTCGCGCTGGTCCACGGCCAGCATGGCAAAACCGCCGGAAGGTCGGGTGATATCTTTCAGGGTGTACATCGTCATTCCTCAGTCCTTTTCGTATCAGTGTGATTTTTTCAGCCCGGCAGATGCGCGAACCTGTTCAAGAATGGCCGTCCAGTCTTCGCGCCCGCGCCCGGCGGCGCGAGCCTGGTTGTAAACTTCACGGGAAGCCGCGCCGAGCGGCATGGGAACGTGGAGCTGGTTGGCCACGTCCAGGGCGATCCCCAGATCTTTATGCGCAAGGTCGATCATGAAGGCGGGTGAAAGATCCCCTTTCAGCACCTTGTTCGGCCATGAGGTCGTGAAGTGGCCTTTGCCTGCCGGCGTGCCGCTCATGACCTTGAGCGCCACGTCGAAGGAGAGGCCGAGCGCTTCGCACAGTACGGCCGCCTCTGCTGAAAGCGCGTTCAGGGCGATGCTCATGTAGTTATTGATAAGCTTCACGCGGATGCCCATGCCCGGCCCGCCAGCGTTGATCAGCTCATTGCCCATCGCCATTAATACCGGCGTGGCGCGCTCAACCTGCTGCGCCGTGCCGCCTGCCAGCAGAAGTAACGTACCGGCGATGGCATGGTCAGACGTTCGTCCGACGGGGACGTCCATCAGGCTGAAGCCGCGCTCCGCCATGTCACGGATCAGCGCGTCAGTTTGCAGTGGATGAATGGTGGACATATCGATCACCAGCGCGTCGCGGGATAACCCTTCGCAAACGCCGTGCTCACCAAACAGTACGCTGCGCACCAGGTCGCCGTTGGGCAGCATGGTAATGACGAATTCGGCATCCGCAGCGGCCTGCGCTGGCGTCGCCACTGCCTGTGCGCCACTCTCCACCAGCGTCTGAACGGCCTGCGGGTTCACATCAAAGACCTGAAGCCGGTGACCTTGTTTCAGCAGATTCTTCGCCATTGGCGCGCCCATCTGCCCTAAACCGATAAATGCGATTGCTGACATGCCTTTCTCCTGTCACATCGTGTCAATTTTTGCGCGTTTGTGTTGTCTGTTTTTGATCGTATTTGTAATTTATAGTCAAAAAATTGACAGGGGTCACTTTTTAAACATTTGATGAAATTAAAATGGCAGCATCAGAAATCGCACAAGGAATCACCATGACTCGCATCGTTTGTATCGGCATTACCGTGCTGGATCGCATCTGGTATCTCGATGATTTACCAAGAGAAGGTGGGAAATATGTCGCAAAAGATTATACGGAAGTGGGCGGTGGCCCGGCGGCAACTGCGGCGGTGGCAGCAGCGAAACTGGGGGCTGAGGTGGACTTTATTGGCCGCGTGGGTGACGACGAGACCGGAAGACGCCTGCTCGCGGAGCTGGAATCCCTGGGGGTGAATACCCGCTACACGCGCGTGTTTAAAGGGGCCCGATCGTCACAATCCGCAGTGCTGGTGGACGCCAGCGGGGAGCGCGTGATTGCGAACTACCCCAGCCCCGATCTTCCCGCTGAGGCTGACTGGCTGCAAGACGTCGACTTCTCACAATGGGATATCGTATTAGCAGACGTGCGCTGGCATGACGGGGCAAAACAGGCGTTTATCCGTGCTCGCCAGCAGGGCGTACCCACCTTACTTGATGCGGATGTCACTCCGTAGGACATCGCGGAACTGATCGCCCTAAGCGATCATGCCGCCTTCTCCGCGCCGGGACTGCGGCGTTTAACGCAGCTGGATGAAGCTGAAGACGCGCTGAAAAAAGCACAAATGCTCACAAATGGACATGTGTACGTTACGCAGGGGCGAGACGGTTGCTTCTGGCTGGAAAGCGGCAGGTTATGTCATCAGCCTGGCTTTGAGGTCGAGGTGGTTGATACCACGGGGGCGGGCGACGTTTTCCACGGTGCGCTGGCGGTCAGTCTGGCGCAGCAAGCGTCCGCCGTTGACGCCGTACGTTTTGCCAGCGCCGTCGCCGCCCTGAAATGCACCAGGCCCGGCGGGCGTGCGGGTATACCCGACTGTGATCAAACCCGCTCTTTTTTGTCACTTTTTGTATAAAATGCGGGGCGTGATGGTTTTCAGAGGACAGCCCATGAGTCTTACCGAACTGACCGGCAACCCGCGTCACGATCAGCTGCTGACGCTGATTGCCGATCGCGGCTATATGAATATTGATGAACTGGCGCAGCTGCTGGATGTGTCCACACAAACGGTACGACGGGATATCCGTAAGCTCAGCGAGCAGGGACTCATAACGCGTCATCATGGCGGTGCGGGCAGGGCGTCCAGCGTGGTGAACACGGCGTTCGAGCAGCGTGAAGTTTCGCTCACCGAAGAGAAGCGGGCGATTGCCGAGGCGATTGCGGACTACATTCCCGATGGCTCAACCATCTTTATCACCATCGGGACGACGGTGGAGCATGTTGCCCGGGCGCTGCTCAATCACAACCATTTGCGCATTATCACCAACAGCCTGCGGGTGGCGCACATTCTCTATAAAAACCCGCGCTTTGAAGTGATGGTCCCCGGCGGCACGCTGCGCCCGCATAACGGCGGCATTATCGGCCCGGCGGCGACGGCGTTTGTGTCCGGCTTCCGGGCGGACTATCTTGTGACCAGCGTAGGGGCGATTGAGCACGACGGTGCGATGATGGAGTTTGACGTCAATGAAGCCAGCGTGGTGAAAACCATGATGGCTCACTCGCGCCATATTTTACTGGCAGCCGATCATACAAAATACAGCGCTTCCGCCGCCGTAGAAATTGGCAACGTGGCGCAGGCCACGGCGCTTTTCACGGATGAGCTTCCCGGCTCGGCGCTGCAAAATCTCCTCAAATCCAGCAAAGTGGAAGTGGTCGAAGTCAGTTCAGGAGAAGAACAGCAGGCTGGCTGACCTTTTTATGGCCCGATATCTCTCTTCGGGCCATTCCTTTCTTTAAGCTGAATCTCGCACATAGCCAAACCTTCTCTTTCCCGCTACAGTTATTTTTCCACGGCGAGCAGGAGATAAACATGCTTTATATCTTTGATTTAGGAAATGTAATCGTCGATATCGATTTTAATCGCGTGCTGGGTGCATGGAGCGACTTTAGCCGTGTTCCGCTGGCGACGTTAAAGCAGAATTTTGCGATGGGCGAAACTTTCCATCAGCATGAGCGCGGTGAAATAAGTGACGAGGAATTCGCAGAGCATTTCTGCCAGGATATGGGGCTGTCGTTAAGCTATGAGCAGTTTTCGCACGGCTGGCAGGCGGTATTTGTCGCCATCCGCCCGGAAGTGATCGACATCATGCACAAACTGCGTGAGCAGGGGCACCGTGTGGTTGTCCTGTCGAATACTAACCGCCTGCACACCACGTTCTGGCCTGAAGAATACCCTGAAGTTAAGGCAGCGGCAGATAAAATCTATCTCTCGCAGGAGATGGGTATGCGCAAGCCCGAAGCGCGGATATATCAGGCCGTTTTGCAGGCAGAAGGTTTCACTGCCGCCGATGCCGTCTTTTTCGACGATAATGCCGATAATATAGAGGGAGCTAACCAGTTAGGTATCACGTCAATTCTGGTGACCGGAAAAGAGACGATACCCAACTACTTTGCGAAGCAGTTATGTTAAAAACCGTTCATCAAAAAGCCACGCATCATACGCGCCCGCTGAGAGCCTGGCTAAAACTGCTCTGGCACCGCATTGATGAGGACAACATGACCACGCTGGCGGGAAACCTCGCGTACGTGTCGTTGCTCTCATTAGTGCCGCTGGTGGCGGTGATCTTTGCGCTATTTTCCGCCTTTCCGATGTTTGCGGACGTCAGCCTGCAGCTTCGCCATTTCGTGTTTGCGAATTTCATTCCTGCCACCGGGGATGTTATCCAGAACTACATCGAGCAGTTCGTTGCCAACTCCAACAAGATGACGGCGGTGGGGGCGTGCGGGCTGATTGTCACTGCGCTGCTGCTGATGTATGCCATTGATAGCGCACTGAACACAATCTGGCGGAGTAAAAAAGCGCGGCCAAAAGTCTACTCTTTTGCCGTGTACTGGATGATCCTCACGCTCGGCCCGCTGCTGGCCGGGGCGAGCCTTGCCATCAGCTCTTACCTTCTGTCATTGCGCTGGGCGAGTGATTTAAACGGCGTTATTGATAATGTGCTTCGCATCTTTCCGCTGATCCTGTCATGGCTTTCGTTCTGGCTGCTCTATAGCGTCGTACCGACCACGCGCGTACCAAACCGCGATGCGGTAGTGGGGGCGCTGGTGGCGGCCGTGCTTTTTGAGCTGGGTAAAAAAGGGTTTGCCCTCTACATCACCATGTTTCCGTCCTATCAGCTGATTTACGGCGTGCTGGCGGTGATCCCCATTTTGTTTGTCTGGGTCTACTGGACCTGGTGTATCGTCTTGCTTGGTGCCGAAATAACTGTCACTCTCGGCGTATACCGCGAACTTAAAAAAGCAGCAGCAGCTGAAAAACAACAAGAAGCAGACCAACCATGATTGCATTGATACAGCGCGTAACCCGTGCCAGCGTCACCGTGGAGGGAGAGGTGACGGGTGAAATTGGCCCAGGACTTTTGGTGTTGTTAGGTGTCGAAAAGGATGATGACGAACAAAAAGCTAACCGCTTATGCGAGCGGGTGCTGGGTTACCGCATTTTCAGCGATGCGGAAGGCAAGATGAACCTGAACGTCCAGCAGGCGGGCGGCAGCGTGCTGGTGGTGTCCCAGTTTACGCTGGCAGCGGATACCGAGCGCGGCATGCGCCCGAGTTTCTCGAAAGGCGCCGCGCCCGATCGTGCAGAAGCACTTTACGAATACTTTGTTGAGCGTTGTCGCCAGCAGGAAATGCATACGCAAACCGGACGATTCGCTGCAGATATGCAGGTTTCGCTGGTGAACGATGGCCCCGTCACATTCTGGCTCCAGGTATGAGCCAACTGGCGGCGTGGCCGCGGGTAACAAGAGAGAGTACAGCTATGTATCACCTTCGAGTACCGCAAACGGAAGAAGAGTTAGAAGCCTATTACCAGTTCCGCTGGGAAATGCTGCGCAAGCCATTACATCAACCGAAAGGCTCTGAGCGCGACGCCTGGGACGCAATGGCCCATCACCAGATGGTGATGGACGAGGAGGGCAATCTCGTCGCCGTCGGGCGTCTGTATATCAATGCCGATAACGAAGCATCTATTCGCTTTATGGCGGTTCACCCTTCCGTACAGGACAAAGGGCTGGGGACGCTAATGGCAATGACCCTGGAGTCCGTCGCCCGCCAGGAAGGCGTTAAGCGCGTCACCTGTAGCGCCCGCGAAGATGCCGTGGAGTTTTTTGCCAAACTCGGTTTTGTAAATCAGGGGGAAATCACCGCCCCGCAAACCACGCCGATTCGTCATTTTTTGATGATCAAACCCATTGCCACTCTGGACGACATTCTGCATCGCGCAGACTGGTGCGGTCAGTTACAGCAAGCCTGGTATGAACATATCCCTCTGAGTGAAAAGATGGGCGTGCGCATCCAGCAGTACACCGGGCAAAAATTCATTACCACCATGCCGGAAATCGGCAACCAGAACCCTCACCACACCCTGTTTGCTGGCAGCCTGTTTTCTCTGGCAACGCTCACCGGCTGGGGGCTGATCTGGCTGATGCTGCGCGAGCGCCATCTTGGCGGCACCATCATTCTGGCCGATGCCCATATTCGTTACAGCGCGCCAATCAGCGGCAAACCGAGCGCGGTGGCTGACCTTGGCGCACTGGGCGGCGACCTTGATCGTCTGGCGCGTGGCCGCAAAGCGCGTGTACAGATGCAGGTTGAGCTGTTTGGCGATGAAACCCCGGGCGCGGTTTTTGAAGGAACTTACATCGTTCTCCCTGCGAAGCCGTATGGCGCGTATGAAGAGGGGGGAAATGAAGAGGAGTAGCGCAGTTAAAAGAGAGTTATCTTTTTAGAAGATAACTCTCATGTTGTATTAAAAATAAATCTATTGATGGCGTAATTGCCATCCAGATCGGCGTTCGAACCTTCATAGACGAGCGTATAGTTAATCCTTGTTGTCGTAATAAAAGATGTGTTGTCAATTGCATTTTTAATTCTCTACTTTTCAAATAAAACCCAAATTGTAATTAAGGAAAGCTAAATGGTGTTTAGCTATTGCATCAATTATTATTGCAACATTTATGTACTAATGACTCGTTATGAATTTGTAATAAAATGAATAAATACTACAGCTTTGAACGAAACAAATCCGGGCTCGTAATTATATTATTATTGAGTTTTTTGCTTTTGGGTTGTTTTCTTGCCTATATCATTTGGGTGAGCATGATTTCAATGAGAACTGTTCTAATGAACTCTGTTCCAGAATGGTTAACGTATATAACGATAGGCTCTATTTTTGGTCTCATATTCTCCGGGAGAGCTACCTATTATAGACCTATTGGTAAAACATCAAATTATGTCATTGAACGTTTTTGGGTGGGGTTTAGTTGTGGCTTTATTCTTTCATTAGGGATTTATGATGTTTTCGTGTTTATGTCGAAGGGAAACGTTATTACATACGAAGCGGCTTATGAAATAACATATCCTGGCCCAAGAAAGGGGCGGTTTGGTCATTGTGAAGCAGGGTTGTGGTTTAAGGACTATAACACAAAGCGTTGGATTCAATTGTGTACAAATAAAAAAGCACTTCAAGCAGCGGGTGAACCAGGAGCAGATGCTGTAAGGGTTAGTGCTCATTCAAATGAAATAGGGTCTTATATAATTGATTACAACTTCATAAAATCCAAGAGTTAATTAAGAAACCACAACTCCATATATTCACTCTGAAATAATAAATCCACGTTAAATTAAAGGAGAGAAAAACATCTCTCAACGGGAAATGGTTGTCGAATGCAGTTTTATTGATTGTATGCTGGTTAAAATCCGCGTGATGAAGGATTGTATCATGATCACGCCACAGCATACACGCGAACTATGGGGTTGCCTGGATGGTATGAGCGTAGTGAATATAAATAAACAAAAAGTGACTAACTGGCTGAAGACGTTTCCCGGAGTGCTGAATGATTTGGGGGATGTGCCGGTGATCAGACGGGATAAGTGACAGTTAAAAGAGAGAGCCCGGCGCGGTGGCCGTGATTTTTTATTACTTTTTTTCTTGGCGGTAATAAATCCACCAACAACCACATCCAAAAATGAATCCACCAAAGGATGTACCTTTAATTAGTTTCATAAAACCAGGTAGATAAACATCAATAGGAATGTCTTGAGTAATTAAAAGGTAAATTCTTGCAGAAAAATAGGTTAGTAAAGCAACAATATTAGCTGTCACAACAAATGCGAACGTGAGGAAAAACCATAGTAAAAACCACTTCTTCGATGTCATTTTATTCTTTCCTTAATCCTTATTATAATGAGGTATTACAGCCTGTTGTATTATTTTCTCGAGTCGCTTCGCATTTATTAAACGTTTCCCATAATGCAGTGCTGTATCTTTATCCATAGCGGTATAATGGCCGCAGGAAAAGTCAGTGATACAGGCTGTGAATAATATGTAATGAACGTGAAACGGTAAGAGCGCGGTATAAAGGTGCGCCAACACCTTTATACCGCTGACCACAAACAACTAAGCAGGAGTTGATTATGGCTGCGAAGAATTCTATGCCAGAGCGGGCTGTTGCCCAAACAGAAGTTGCAGTATCTGAGAATAATGTAGAAATTCGCGAGCAGGTGCACAAAAAGAACCCGCGTGCGCTTCACGGGGAACGCACCGGGTCTGAACGTGTTTACGCCAGAGGGGGATCAGGCTCTGCCTGCTGCGAACTTTATACCCGAATGGATCGCAATTATTTGCCGCTGGCGGGCGAGCGGCTGTCCCGCGTCGGATTTCGTAGCGGGATGGCGGTAAAGATCCGTGTTATGCCGGACTGTATTGTGATTGCGCCGCAAAATACCCGCGAGTTATGGGGGTGCCTGAAAGGGTTAAGTATCACGCATATCAATAAATTGAAGGTGAAAAAGTGGCTGAGAGAATTTCCGGGGACGCTGAACGACACTGGCGATCTGCCGGTGATTAAACGCGATCGTTATGATTGTCTGATCCGCAGCGAGTGATTGTTAAAAGATCCCGGCTCAGTGGCCGGGATCGTGGTTCAGGATTTTGGATCGGAAGGGGGGATTTTCGGGCTTTGCGCTCGTCCAGTTTGGCGAAGAGCCATGACCTGAAAGCTGCTGCCGTTCCAGCAATAACGCTTGCAACCAAAACATGCTTGATATCTGATTGTTCAATATCTACTTCATGACTAATGATTAGTTTTACAATTATCAAAGCCAGAGAGAAAAAAATTAAACAACAAAAAACCATGTATGCAATGCTTAAGAACAGTAAAGCTACGGTAGTGTTATTTTTTCTTTTCATTAATTTCATCCTTAACTACATTACTAATAAATTCACCTCCCACGGTACCGATAATATCACCTACAGGGGCTGCGCTCGGACCTAATACAGGGGAAAATACTGGTGGTGCAATAATATTAACTGCCGTACCAAACGCCCAACCTGCGCCCGTGCCAGTTAATGCACCTTTATCCAGCCCATCAGTGAATAGTGAACCACCCAGTGCGATCCCGGCATTAGCCCAAATCCCACGACCCGGAGCTAGTGCACCAGTTGCTCCCGCTGAAATACTTCCCTTATAATCCCAGTTCTTGTTCTCGTTACCTGGACGGCTCAGGTCAAACCACTGGTAGCTTCCATTAGCAATTTCTCCTATTATTGCGCCACTAACAACGTTACCTACTGACGCCGCTGGTCCCAGATACCAGGCTCCCGCAATCATCACACCATCCTGATATCCTTCCACAATTGCTTTAGCGATATTCGCGCCTTCCGGTAAATCACCGTTTGCCAGTTTTTCCAGTCCGGCCTGCTTCTCCTTCGGAGACAGACCATTCTCTTCTGCATACTGGTTCCACGACTGTGCTGCCAGGCCGTAATCCATCATACCCTGTCCGAAACTGCTCGGATTAAGCGCATTATTCTCAACCACCGTCTTCCCGGACTGCGCCCCGGCGATGGCGCTTGCCGTACCGTCTCCCGCAACGCCGCCTGCTATCCCTGCGGCAAGAGTCGCCAGCGCGCTGATGGTCTGCTTTTCACTTTCACTCAGCGCAGCAACATCCTTCCCGTACATCTCCAGCGCAATACCACCCGCCAGCTCCCCGACCGCTGCTCCAGCCGCACCCGCCAGCGCGTCTTTCCCCTGCATCGCGGCCAGCACCGCATTCGCCACCGCGTGGGCGGCGGCTTTTTCCATCGTATCGTCCAGCCCGGAACGGTGGCCGATAATCTCCGCCACGTACGGTGCCGCCGCTCCGGCCAGCGCGGCGGTCATGTCGCCGCCCGCCAGACCCTGAGCGGCAGCGGTAGCCGCCTGGATGGCGCGCTGCATGTCGCTGCCCGTGCCGTACTGTTCAATTGCCGTGCGTCCGGCCTGGTCGGCTATCTCCTGAGGGGTAGGGTTGCTCTTGCCCTCAGCCCTCAGCTTCTCCTCTGCGGCGCGGAGCGCTGCCGGGTCGTTCATGGCCTCCTGTTTCGCGATTTCACCCTGCGTGCGGGCGATATCCGCCACCTGGCTGCCGATTTCCCCGATAAGCTGCGCCTCCTCCATCCTGCGCTGCTCTTTCTCCTTATCGAAAATGGTGTCGATGCTGCCGTTGGCATTCGCCGTGTCGCGGCTCAGGTCCGCCACGTCCTGCGTCTGATGCTCCTTATCGCGAACCACCACCGTGCCGTTTTCAATGGCCGCACGCGTGGTGCCCTCCGCGCTGCCGCTGCTGTCCGCCCCGACCAGCAGGTTGCTCGCCATATTCCCGGTGAACTGCCCCGCGATGCTGCCGCCGGTGCTGATGCCCGCGCTCTGGTGCTCCACGTCGTATTCAGTGGTATTGTGGATATCCCGCCAGCCGAGCGTCCCGGTGTCGAGGCGGTTGTTATCCGCCGTGGCGGTGGAGGCGATAACCGCGCCGTCGAGCTGCGTGTGGCCGCCGACGTTGATGTCGAACCCGCCGGAGCCTGCGAAGATACCGCTCTGCTCCTTCACGGAGACGTAGTCGCTGTTCATGCTGTCGCGGCTGTAGTTAACGCTGGCCGAGCCGCTCATGGTGCCGAAGGTAAAGCTGCCGCCCGCGCTGGCGTTTTGCTGTTTGCTGTCGTAACGGTCGGTGTCCTGTTCACTGGTAATGGTCAGGTTACGCCCGATATCGGCCAGGATGCTCTCCCCGCTGACCTGTGCCCCGGTGAGATTCGTATCGCGCCCGCTGACGATTGTGAGCGTATCCCCTGCGTTAACCGTGGTTTCGGTGCGGGTGGTGCCGTTGCCGCGCTCGGTTCCTTTGCCGCTGTTCACGCTGGCGGAGACGGAGATGCCCGCGCCACCGGAGCCGTAGCCGATACCGACGCCCGCGCTGCCGCCGTGGCTCTCGTTTTGGCCGTCGAGCGTGGAGGTGTTCAGTGCGGAAATCAGGTTCACGTCCCGGCTGGCCTGTAGCCACAGGTCGTTCTGCGCATCAAGCTGGCTGCCGTGAACCAGCAGGTCGCCGTCGGTTGCCACCACGGTGAGGTTATTCCCGGCGGTGAGGCTGCTGCCTTTTGCGGTGGCCTGCGTGCTGGTCCGGGTGGATTTTGACGACTGGCTGCCGTAAGAGAGGCTGATGCCGACGGTGTTGTCGTTGCCCTTCTGGTTGCCGGTGGCCTGGTCGAGCATGACGGACTGCGCGCCCTGTCCGAGGGTCAGGGCGCCTTTCACCGCCTGCAGGGCGGCGAGGCGGTCGTTATCGGTCTCCCTGGCCTGCTTCAGGGTGCTCACGCTGCTGTCGAGAGCACCACCCGCCGCGCCGGAGAGCGCAAGGGTCAGACCGGAAGATTTTTGCTCCACGGTGTGGGTCTGCGTGCCGCTCTCCGTGGCGGCGGTGATGCTGACGTTTTTCCCGGCGAGCGTCATATCCTGCGCGGCAATCAGGTCCGAGCCGTGGACGCTCAGGTCATTGCCCGCGCTCAGCGTGACGCTGCCGTTCACGGAGCCAATGGTGCTGCCGCGATGGGTGGTGTCCTGTGCGGTGTCGGTGACCTTCAGGCTCTGGCTGCCGTAGCTGACACCGATGCCGCCCGTGCCGGAGAAGCCGGATTTTTTCTCCTGCCGCTGATGACTCTCCTGGCTGTGCTCCTCCGCCGTGGTCACGGTCAGGCTGTTGCCTGCCGCCAGCCGGACATCGTTATCGCCCACGATATCGCTGCCCTGCACCCGCAGGTTATTGCCCGCCTGCAGGGTGACGCTGTCGCCGCTGAACAGGGCTCCCTGTGCGGTCTCACTGTTCACCACATCGTCCGTGGTCACGGTTTTTTTCGACAGCGCGCCGCTGCTGCCGGTGGACTGATGGTGCGACTCAAACATGCTGCTGTCAGTGGCGGCGGTGACGGCGATGTCGCGCCCCGCGCTGACGGCGAGGCTGCTGTCCGCCTCCACTGTTGCGGCCTGCGCATTCACGTCGCGTCCGGCCATCATCAGGATATCGCCTCCGCTGGCCACCTCACTGCCAACCTGTTGAGTGGTGGACTGCTTCAGCCAGTTATTTTTATCCCACGTCAGGTTATCGCTGGCGGAGGTGGTGACGGTGGTGAGGTTCAGATCCCGCCCGGCACTGAGCACCGTCTGGCTGCCACTGCCGTTGTTAACGACCTGCGCGCCGGTCAGGGTGAGATCGCGCCCGGCGTTCAGCACCAGCTTACCGTCATCGCCCTGGACGTATATCCCCGCCACGCGCTCTACGGTGGTGCGCTCAAAACTGTTTTTCCCGCCGCTGCTCTGTGCGCTGCGGGTGGTGGTGGTGAGGCTGATGTCGCGCCCGGCCGTGGCCAGTACGGCATTTTTGCCCGAGATCGTGCCGCCGGTGTTGTTGATGTCCGTGCGGGCGAACAGGCTGACGTCAGCCCCCTGTATCGTTCCTGCTTTGTTGATGATGTTGTCGGCGCTGAGCTGCACCGCGTCACGCCCGTGCAGGGTGCCGCTGTTGACCAGGTCGCGGTTCAGGTTCATCACCAGATTCTGGCCCCCCATTAGCGCGCCGGAGCCGTCGATGTCGCCAGGCTGTACGCGAACATACACCTGCGGCACCATCACCGTCTGCCAGCTGCCGTCGGCAAGCTGAACGCGGGTGTTGACCAGCCAGACCATGTCCTCCGTCAGCAGGCTCATCTGTTCGGCGGTGAGCGCCACGCCAGGGACAAGCTGATGCGTCTGCCCGAAAGCAATGCCCGCATCCATCAATGCCCTGAACTGGGTCTCATCGTCGCGGTAGTCGCCCAGGTAGCGGCCGCCGGTGAGGGCGATGATCTGCTCGCGTACCAGGCGCTGCTCGTAATAGCCGTCGCCAAGGCGCTTGTGCACGTTATCCGGATCTGTCGTGAACGCATTCTGCATATAATCACTGCCGAGCCACGTCTTGTTGTTGGTAAAGCGTGGATCGGTTTCGATCAGGTAATGCGCATCCGGATCCGGCAGGGTGTTAAACAGGCTGCTGTCCGGCAGACGGATGTCCGGCCCTGCGGCACGTACCACCACGCCCTGCGCATCGCTGGCGGGCGTTTCAATCCATTTGCCAGGCGCATTGCCGGAGGGCAGGGCAGGGGAACCCGGTGAGGTGGTGTCCACACCTACCGCCAGGCTACCCGTCCCGCTGAGCGTGGCATCTGTTTTGTGGGCGCTGGCGGGGGAAAGGGTCATGCCGCTGCCATCGGCCTGGCTGTTGCCTTCCATTTTGCCCGGCGACAGGGTGATCGACTGGATAACCACAGGCGGGGCGTAGTCCGAGGTGCTTTTTCCCTGCGAGTCGCCACCCTTTCTGGATTTACGGCTGTAGTGTGTGACCGAGCCTGCATCGGTGATCCATCGGCTGCCTTCCGGCATCACGTTATCCACCGAATCGGCGAAGATCCCGAGCGTTCCCCCCGCCACAATCTGGCTTTTATCGTTCAGAACCTGATTTGCCGTAATCAGCATATTGCCGCCGGCGAGGATTTTGCCCGGGTCACTTTCGGCAATCACCTCTTCTTCAATGGTACGGGTGTAGGTGTACTCGTAAAAGTTGTCGTTGTTGGCCCCGGTATCGTCCGGGGTGTTGAGGTTAAGCAGGTGGTCGGCCGAGTTGTGGTCGACGAACACGCCGTCAGCATCCGCATCCCAGCGGGTGGGCGATCCCTTTTGCTGGTACTCGTGGATCTGCTCCGTGGAGATGAGCGCCACTTCGGTGCTGAAATGGTCGTTGATGTTGTTGAGCTGGCCGATGGAGAGCGCCATGTCGCCCGCGGACTCAATGGTCGCGCTGTGGTTGTTGAGGGTTTGCGCCTGCCCGATGGCGAAGCCGTTGTCGTCCACGCGCCCGCCGATGGCCATCGCCCCGTCGCTGTAGATCAGCGCGTGGTCGCGGTTGTTGATTGTCTGTGCCCCGATGTCCACGCGCTGGCGTCCGGCGAGGGTCGCTGCCGTTCCGTCCTGGGCGAGGTTATTGAGCGTTATCGCCTGAATCGACAGATGATCGCCGTAGATGCGGCCGGTACCCGCGTTCGTTAAGGTTTCGGCACGCAGCCACGTCTGGCTGCCGTCGATAAGACCGTAATTACTCAGACTTGAGGAGAGGGTCAACCAGGTCGCGCCGGCGGCAATCTCGCCGGACGCGGCATTGAACAGACTGGCGGCGCTGAGATCCAGTTTTGCGCCCGCCAGCAGGTTACCGCTGTTGGTCACGCTGCCCGGCGTGGTGAAGGTCATGCTGCCGTTGGCAATCACATCACCCGCGTTGTTAAAACTCTGCTGCGTGTGAATCGTCATATCGCCGAGCGACAGAAGCTGACCGTCTCCGGTTAGCGCGTCGGCTTCAAGCGTGACGTTCTCCCCGCCAATAACGACCCCGTCAGCGTTGAGAAGCCGCAAAGCCGCGCCGCTCAGCGACAGCGCCCCCTCGGCGGACAGCTCACCCTGCGTGTTATCCAGGGTTCCGGAATTGGCGATCGATAACGTATTGCCTGCCCGCGTTGTTCCCAGAGTGTTATCGAACTGCTGGCTGTTGATTTTCACATCCAGCCCTTCAATACCCTTATCTTCAGCCTGCGTATTGCGATTGATCAGCGAGGCCGCGTTGAGCGTCACCGTTGCGCCACTGGGTATCAGGCCCAGCGTGTTGTCGATCGCCCCCGTTACGGCGTTCACCGCCAGTTCACCGAGAGACTGGATCTGCCCGTCCTGGTTATCAAGACGATTGAGGTTGAGGGTCATCTGCTGCTCACCCACCAGACGCCCGCCGGAACGGTTATCCAGCGAGGTGGCCCGCAGCGTGAACTCCCCTTTTGCGCCCAGCGTGCCGTTCTGGTTGTTCAGCGCGGCGGTGGCGAGCTGCATGTCCGCCAGGCTGTAAATCATCCCCTCGCGGTTATCCAGCTGCCAGCCGTGCGTATCAAGAACGAGCCCGCTTCCCTGAATGACCCCCTGACGGTTGTCGGTATCGCTGCGCGTGGCAAGCGTCAGCGTATCCAGGGCATACAGCGTCCCGGCGATGTTGCTAAAGCGCGCGGCGTCCAGCGTGGCCCGTTTTTCGGCGAGAAGTACGCCCGCATCATTTTGCAGATCGGTCGTGGTTATGCTCAGGTTTCCCTGGCTAACGATGCCGCCCGTGTCCCCGCTGTTGCGGTTGCTGATACCGTCAACGGCCAGCGTGAGATCCCCTCCGCTCTGGACCAGCCCGCTGCTGTCGTTGTCCAGACGCTGTGCCGTGACGGCAAGATTGCCCTGGGCGACAATCATCCCTTTCTGGTTGGCGATCCGGGAGGCGTCTATCCGCGCATCTTCACCGGATACCAGTGTGCCTTGCGTATTTTCCAGCGACCCCACATGCAGATTCAGCGAACCTGTGGCGCTCAGGGTACCGTTGCGGTTGTCCACGTCCGCGGCCGTTACGACGGTTTCTTTCGCGCTGGCCAGCATGCCGTGCTGATTGCTGATGCTGCCGGCGTTGACGTTCAGGGTGCCAAAGCTGACGATGCCGCCGGTCGTCAGGGTCGTGTTGTTTGACAGGCGGTTCCCGTGAGTGTCGACGATCATGTCCGCCCCGGACTGAATTAACCCTTCGTCGTTGTTCAACCCGGCGCTGTCGAGCGTCAGTTTATCGTGGGCGGCAATTGTCCCGCCGACGTTAGCCAGCGCGTTGCGGCTGGTTAGCGCGACGCGGCGTTGACGCTTACCGTGGCGTTGGCGGCAATCATGCCTTCGCGGTTATCAATGCCGTCCTGATGGTTCAGCGTCAGACCCCGCGTGCCGCTCTGGCTTATCTGGCCTTTCTGATTTTGCAGGCGTTTTGCCGTGAGCGTGAGCTGGTCGGCGGCGAGCAGGCCGCTGCTGTTATCCAGCGTGCCGGTTGCCGTGGCGCTGAGTGTGTCATTCGCGATGACTTCCGCACCGGCGGTGCTGAGGTCGCCTTGTCCGGCGTTAAGGGTAATGGCGTTGGCCTGCGTCACGCTGCCTGATGCATCCAACCCCTGTCCCGTGGACCTGATGTTGCCACCCGCCACATTCAGTCCATGCATCTCAAGTTTGCCGCTGGCGTTGAGCGTCAGATCGCCGTCGCGGCCTGTGGTGCCATCGGGCTGCACGCCTGCCGCCAGCGTGCCGGTGCTGGCAATCGTTTTGCCCGTCAGGCTGACGTTGCGCTGTGCAGCGAGGGAGCCGCTGTTTTGTATGGCGTCGGTGCCAGAAAGGGCGACGTCAGCGGAAGACCAGACCGTGCCGCTATTCTCAATACGCCCGTCGGCGGAGAGGGTGACCGTCCCTGCTTCCGCGCCGATATTGCCCGCGTTGCGCACGCCGACGCCTTTTTCCGTCCCGATCAGACGGATTTTCCCGGCGTACATGCCGCCGACCTGGGAGACATCCAGCGCCATGACGGGTTTTGCCGCACCGTTATCCGCAAGGGCGGTCACCTTTTCATGCGCCGCATCCACCGTGTTGCGCCCGGTAGTGACGCGTAAATCCTGCGCGTGAATCGCCGCATTCACCTGAACCGCCCGGGCGATGATATCGGTGTGCGCCTGCCCGGAGGTATCCAGCCCGTTGCCGTTCACGGTAATCTCACCGCGCTCCACCTGATACCCGGTTATCCGGCCATCCTGCATCTGCGCGGTACCGGTCGTCAGCGTGGCGCGCCCGGCGTTGATAAAGCCGCAGCCGTCACAGGTAATGCCCGACGGGCTGGCAATGATCACGTCGGCCTTTTGTCCAGCCACCTCAATGTAGCCGTTGAGCTGGCTCGGGTTGCGTGCGTTCACCTCGTTGAGGATGACTTTAGCCTCGCCTTTCGCCAGCCACGGGTTGGCGGTCACCATTCCGCCGAGTTCGGTTGAGGTATTTTTATGGGCGTTATTGAGGATGGCCCCGTCCCGGCCAACGTCGAACTGACTGTAGGTGTTGCGGGACACGCCGCCTGCAGACGGGGTCTGGATATTCACCTGCGTCGTGCCGTTAGCGGTGCTGATCACGGTGGGCTGCTGTTTACCGGGCGCGGAGGCGTCCGCCACAATCCCGGCGGCCTGCACCGTGACGGCACCAGAGGCCAGCCACAGCGCAAGGCTGAGTGCGCCGACGCGACAGACAAGACGCTGAAGCGCGTGCCCGATCCCGGAGGAAGACGATCCGCCCGAACAGCCGCGCGCCAGCTCGGAAACGACCATCAGCATGCCGCGGGCTTTATTAAAGACGATACGGTACAGACGTTTATTCATGGTGAAATCCTTTTTATTTTTGTCCGTGCAGCGGGTGCGTGTGTTTCCAGTTCAGCAGCGCTTCGCGCGTGACCTGCCTGCCATAAAACGTTTTGATACGACGGCCTTTCTCATTGCCGCGATGCCACAGAAAGCGCGCAACGTGATGCGGAAAAATCTCCTCGCGTACCAGGCGAAACAGGGCTTCCGCGTGCCCAAAGGGGGCAATAAAATCGCGAAACCACATCCGATCGCCGTTACACCAGTCTTCTTCCGGCAGGACGACCGTCTCCTGGGTGAGATAGCGGCGTTCGGCTTCTTCGCTCATCCATGCCCAGCTCAGGAAAAAGATCGGGCGTCCTTTCTCCTCTATCAGCACGTACTGCTGGCGTTTAATGATGGGCAAGAGCACCACGGGCAGGACGTGCAGCGGCGCGTCACGGTGGTTGAGGGAATGCATCCAGAGCCAGACCGACGCGCCCAGCACTTCGGCTTCACTTAGCGCGACGTCCTCGAGCTGCGGACAATGAACCGTCAATTCGCCATAGCGCATACTCAGAAATCCATGTTGAGGTTGAAGCCGAAGGTTGCCGGGCTGGTTTTAAAACCGTCCGGGTGGGAGAACGGCACGCCCGCGAAGGCGTCGTATCCCACTTTCCAGAGCGCACCGCGCAAGCCCGCCGCGCCACCCGCAAGATGGTTGCCCGCCAGGTATTCCGTACCGTTGCCAGCGACCTCGCCATAGTCGGCAGCCAGATAGAGCTCGGTTCCGGCAAGCGGGGTCTGCCAGGAGAGATCGTTTCGAACCAGCCAGCCGCGATCGGCGTTGAGCGTGCGTTCGCCGTCGAAGCCGCGCACCGTCCAGCGCCCGCCGATGGCGAACTGATCCTGTGAAGTGAGCGGCGTGTTGCTGGTCTGACGCTGCCAGGCTACGTCGTAACGCAAGTGCTGCGTGCTGAGTGCGAACGGCAGGCTCAGGCGTGCGTTGGTGCGAAGAATTCGGCCCAGCGCGGTGGCTTCATCGAACGTTTCTTCGGGGGCTGGCTGGGCGCCAAACCATCGCGTGCCGCGCTGGTAGCTGATGCCAGCATCAACCGTGGCGGGGCCGATATAGTGGCGATGCTGAAGCCCGGCCTTCCATGAAGAGACGTGGCGGCGCTGAACTTCCACTTCCGTGTCGTTGATGTAGTTTTTCGTTGTCCGGCTCTCCACGTCCCAGGTGAACGTGGTTTTTTGGGCGCTGCTGCGGTGCAGAACCCGGCTGGCCTGCGCCACCAGACTCTGGCTTTTGCCGCTGTACCGAATGTCGCCGTTTAGCCCCGCCACGGTCTGGTGATAGTGGTAATCGCTGCCGGTAACGGAAAATGCCCACCAGCCCACGGGAACAGACCAGTGGGCGCTGAGGTTTTGGTTGCCTTTTTCCGGCCCGGTTTGAAGGTCATGGTTAATGGAAAACCAGAAGAGATCGCTCAGCGCCAGCGGGTTATCCAGCGACAGCGTTAGCCCACCCTGATAGCGGCCCGTTGACGACGAGCCAGAATCATCAAGCGACAGGCCAAGCCGCCAGAATTTGCTCTGCTGGCGGGTAATCACGATATCGCTCTCACCCGGCTGTTCAGCCGGAACGATATCCATCTCAACCTGGACGGTGGGCAGACGCTGAAGGTTCTCCAGACCCTGCTCGATATCCCGCAGGTCGAGCAGATTACCGTCATGTGCCGGGAAGGCGCTGTAAAGCCATAACCCGCGACGGCTGTTATCGGTCAATGTGACGTGGCGTATTTTCCCCGGAATAACGGCCAGTGTTAAATGGCCGCTTTTTAAATCCTGAGCGGGAGCCAGCACGCGTGCGGTTGTCCAGCCGTGGGCGATCAGCCGGTTTTGCAGCAGGCTCATCACGTGGTTGATACCCCGTGCGCCGAGGCACTTCCCGACGGACTGATTCGCGATGCGCTGCAGCGGTACCCAGTGCGGGAGGGCGTTATGCCCCGTCAGCGTCACGTCATGGATGGTGAAGCAGGGCGTTTCGGCGGCAAATTCGCCGCTTTCGTTACGTGTTGCCGGAGATTGCAGCCGAACGTCAGGCGCCTGGGGCGTCAGTTGGGTTTCCAGCGCCTGCTGACGCTGCTGTTGCAGGATAAACGGTTCATCACCCGGTGCGGCGCTGGCACCCGATGAAAGGCTGAGAACAGCACAGATAAAAAAGCCGGTGCGCTTCGTTGCGACTGGTCGAAATTCCCTTTTCAACATTTTCCCTTACAAAATGTAATGTTTTCTTGCAAGGGATCGTGACGAAGTCACAGCGACTTTTCTACGCGTAGCGGCTAAATAAAATCTGAAAGTGGGGGAAAGTACGGAAGCGGATTAAAGCGGGTATGACTGGCCGGGCAAGCTTGCGCCGCCCGGCACGGTTACGGGAGATTACTCCCCTTCACCCGGGAACAGGAACGGGTTGATTGAGCTGCGGGCGAAGCCCTCCTGCTCCATTTTGGCATCCAGAATCAGCGAGGCGAGATCGTCGGCTACCGCTTCGACTTTCGGGTCTTTTTCCTGATACAGAATCTTCAGGTAGGTCCCACAGTCGCCGCAGCTTTCAGCTTTCACTGCCGCTTCTTCATTTTCCAGCGACCAGTAGTTGAGATCGCGGGTCTGCTCGCAGTTGCTGCACTTCACGCGCACGACGTGCCATTCGGTTTCGCACAGGTTGCAGTGCAGGTAGCGCAGCCCCTGGGTGGTGCCAATCTGTACCATGCTGGAGACCGGCATGGAACCGCACACCGGGCAGAACTGGCGCGCTTCACCGTACTCGGCGCGGGCTTTGCCGGGGATCAGGCTTGCCATCTGCGCCCAGTAGAGCGACAGTGCCGCCCAGATAAACGGCGCTTTATCACTGCTGACCAGCGAGAAGTCGGAAGCAAACAGCGCACTCGCCATCTCTTCCAGCTCCTGTTCGGACGCTTTTTCCAGGTTCTCAATGACCGCTAGCGCAGTACCGCTCATTTCGGGCTTCAGCTCGGCAATCAGCGAATGCAGCAGCTTGTGCCAGTGCTTGTCGCGCGGCAGGACGTGAATATCCAGCGGCGGCTTGCCCTGCTCATTGGCTTCTTTGATGCGCGCAGTCAGGTCCATTTGCAGTGGGTGGTCGTACAGCACCACTTCCTGCGCGTGGGCGACAAGCGCAGCAAAACGCAGAAAATCGCCCAGCGGGTTGTTCTCTGCCAGCTCGCGCAGACGCTCTGCGCGGCGGTTGTAGAGGTTCTTGAGTCTGGGGAATAACAACGGCGGAATATACTCCGCCGTACGTTTCTCGCTCGACCCCAGCTCATCTTGCGGGATTATGCGAATACTCATTCAGATGACTTTTCCTGTTTCTGGCGGACTTCACGGTACCAGCGCGGGTGATGTTTCTTCGCCCACGTACTGGTTACCCAGCCTTCCACCATCGCGGTAATGGTGCCTTTCACCCAGAGGGCGGCGTAAATATGCACCATGATAACCACAATTAGCGCCACTGCGGCAAATGAATGCAGCATCAGCGCGAATCGGATCACCGGGATTGAGAAAGCAGGCGCAAAATACGGACGCCAGATGATCACGCCGCTGACCAGCAACAGGACCAGGAAGATAATCGCCGCCCAGAATACGCATTTCTGACCGAAGTTATAACGCCCGGTATCACCTACTTCCTCGTTGACGACGATCTTACGAATATTCTTCGCCCAAAAGATATCATCCCGATTGATTAGGTTATGGTGCCAGTAGCGGAAAAACATGATGATGAACGACGCGAACATGATGACGCCAACAAACGGGTGCAGTATACGCGCCAGTTGTGGTGTCCCCATGATCTGCATCAGCCAGTTGAAGGAGGGGAAGAAGAACCCCAGCCCGCTTATCGCCGCCAGCATGAAGCAGAAGGCGGTGACCCAGTGGTTGATGCGTTCCGGCGCGGTGTAGCGCACGATGGTGTCACGTTTTCTCATTTGCGCACCTCGTCTTTCTCTTCATGCAGGTTGTCGTCTTCCTCTTCCGCACGGTTCGGACCGACGCCGACGTAGTGGAAGATGCTCGCTGCGAAGGTGGCAGCAAAACCTACCGCGGCCAGCGGTTTCCAGATGCCTTTCCAGAACTTCACGGTGGCGCTGATTTCCGGGTTCTCCGGCAGGCCGTGATACAGATTCGGCTTGTCGGCATGGTGCAGCACATACATCACATGCGTACCACCAACACCGGCCGGATCGTACAGGCCCGCATTGTCGTAACCACGGGTTTTCAGCTCGTCCACGCGCTCTGCCGCCAGCGTTTTCATATCCTCTTTAGAGCCAAAGTGGATAGCGCCGGTTGGGCAGGTCTTCACGCACGCGGGCTCCTGGCCGACAGTGACGCGGTCAACGCACAGCGTGCATTTGTAGACGCGGTTGTCTTCCGGGTTCAGGCGCGGTACGTCGAACGGACAGCCCGCAATGCAGTAGCCGCAGCCGATGCACTGCTCGGACTGGAAGTCGACGATGCCGTTGGCATACTGAATGATAGCCCCTTCTGACGGGCATGCCTTCAGGCAGCCCGGATCCGCGCAGTGCATACAGCCATCTTTGCGGATAAGCCATTCCAGTTTGTCGTTCTGCTCCACTTCCGAGAAACGCATCACCGTCCAGGACTTGGCGGTCAGGTCCGCAGGGTTGTCGTACACCCCAACGTTGTGACCCACTTCGTCACGCAGATCGTTCCACTCAGAGCAGGCCACCTGACAGGCTTTACAGCCGATACAGGTGGTCACGTCGATAAGTTTCGCCACTTCCTGCTGGTGGTCCCGCGCCTGAGGCGCGGGCGTGAAACCGTTAGTCGCGGAACGACGGATAATGTCTTGAGATTGATAAGCCATAAGTCGTCTCCGTTACACCTTTTCCACGTTCACGAGGAAGGCCTTAAACTCCGGCGTCTGCGTGTTCGCATCACCGACGAACGGCGTCAGGGTATTCGCAATGAACCCTTTCTTCGCCACGCCCTCATAACCCCAGTGAATTGGGATACCGATGGTATCCACCTGCTGACCATGAACGTTCAGCGTGCGAATACGCTTGGTCACCACCGCCTTGGCTTTAATGTAGCCGCGGTTAGAGGAGACCTTCACGGTATCGCCATGAGCGATGCCGAGCTTGTTCGCCAGCTTCTCGCCGATCTCCACAAACTGCTCCGGCTGCGCGATGGCGTTAAGCAGCGCGTGCTTGGTCCAGTAGTGGAAGTGCTCGGTCAGACGATAGGTGGTGCCCACGTACGGGAACTTGTCTTTTTTACCCAGCGCTTCAAAGTCGCCCTTGAAGATACGCGCTGCCGGGTTAGAGACCACGTTCGGGTGCAGCGGGTTAGTGCCCAGCGGCGTCTCAAACGGCTCGTAGTGTTCCGGGAACGGCCCTTCTGCCATCTTATCAATGGCAAACAGACGTCCCATCCCTTCAGGCTGCATGATAAACGGTCCGACATCGCTGCCTGGTGCGGCAGTGCTGTAGTCCGGAATATCTACGCCGCCCCATTTCGCGCCGTCCCACTTCAGAAGCTGACGCTTCGGATCCCACGGGTTGCCCTGCGGGTCAGCGGAGGCACGGTTATAGAGGATGCGACGGTTAAGCGGCCACGCCCACGCCCAGCCCAGCGTATTGCCGAGGCCCGACGGGTCGGCGTTGTCGCGGTTGGCCATCTGGTTGCCTTTCGGCGTCCAGCTACCAGCGAAGATCCAACAGCCGCTTGACGTTGTACCGTCATCGCGCAGATGGGCGAAGGTACTGAGCTGATCGCCTTTCTTCGCCAGCACGGTGCCGGTGGCCGGGTCGATAACATCCGCCAGTGCCTTGCCGTTGCTCTCCATCGCCACTTCTTCCGGCGCAGGATTTTCAGGCGTCGAGTAGTTCCAGGTCATGTTCAACACCGGTTCCGGGTTCGCGCCACCTTCAGCCGCGTACATCTTGCGCAGGCGTAAGAAAATACCGGCCAGGATCTCGCCGTCGTTCATGGCGATGCCCGGGGCGTCCGCACCTTTCCAGTGCCACTGCAGCCAGCGGCCGGAGTTGACAATAGACCCGTTCTCTTCCGCGAAGCAGGTGGATGGCAGACGGAACACTTCGGTCTGAATCTTCGACGGATCGACGTCGTTCGATTCGCCGTGGTTCTGCCAGAAGGTCGAGGTTTCAGTATTGAGCGGGTCAATCGTCACCAGGAACTTCAGTTTCGACAGGGACTCAACAACCTTGTTCTTGTTCGGGAACGAGGCCACCGGGTTAAAGCCCTGGCAGATATAGCCGTTGACCTGGCCCTGATGCATCATCTCGAAGTACTGAAGCACGTCGTAGCCTTTGTCCCACTTCGGCAGCCAGTCAAAGCCCCAGCTGTTTTCCGCCGTCGCCTTGTCGCCGTAGAAGGCTTTCATCAGCGAGACGAAGAACTTCGGATAGTTGCCCCAGTAGTTCACCTGGCCTTCGAGCAGCGGTTTTGGCGTGCTGGCCGTCAGGTAGGTTTGCAGGTCGGTTTGTTTCTCGCTTGGCAGGTTCATATAACCTGTCAGGCTTTGAGACAGCAGGCCGAGGTCGGTCAGACCCTGAATGTTGGAGTGACCGCGCAGGGCGTTCACGCCGCCGCCTGCCATGCCCATGTTGCCGAGCAGGAGCTGAACCATCGCCATGGTACGGATGTTCTGCGCACCGATGGAGTGTTGCGTCCAGCCGAGGGCGTAGAGGAACGACGCGGTTTTATCTTTCGCGCTGGTTTCGGCGATCAGCTCGCAGACCTTCAGGAAGTCCGCCTTCGGCGTACCACAGATGTTTTCGACCACCTCCGGCGTGTAGCGGGAGACGTGCTCTTTCAGCAGGTTCCACACGCAGCGCGGGTGTTGCAGGGTGGTATCGCGTTTCGCAAAGCCTTTCTCATCCAGCTCGTAGTTCCAGCTGGTTTTGTCGTACTTGCGTTTTTCGGCGTCGTAACCGCTGAACAGGCCATCTTCGAAGTGGTAATCCTCACGCACGATCAGGCTGGCGTTGGTATAGGCTTCGGTGTATTCGCGGTTGTATTTTTCGTTGGTCATCAGGTACAGCAATACGCCTGACAGGAAAGTGATGTCAGTACCTGAACGAATAGGGGTGTAGAAATCCGCCACTGACGCTGTACGCGTGAAGCGGGGATCGATCACAATCAGTTTCGCACCGTTGTGGATTTTGGCTTCCATCGCCCAGCGGAACCCGACAGGGTGCGCTTCAGCGGCGTTACCGCCCATCACCACAATAAGGTTGGCGTTCTTGATGTCGACCCAGTGGTTGGTCATCGCACCGCGACCAAATGTTGGAGCAAGACTTGCTACCGTTGGTCCGTGTCAGACACGCGCCTGGTTGTCGACCGCGAGCATACCGAGTGCGCGCGTAAATTTCTGGGTTAAATAGCCGGTTTCATTACTGGACGCTGAAGCACACAGCATCCCGGTGGAGAGCCAGCGGTTGACCGTCACGCCGTCGGCGTTCTTCTCAATGAAGTTCGCATCACGGTCTTCTTTAATATGTTTAGCGATGCGGTCAAACGCCTCTTCCCAGCTGATTTGCTGCCATTTGTCGGAGCCAGGCGCACGATATTCAGGGAACTTCAGGCGGCTTTCAGAGTGGATAAAGTCCACCAGACCGGCCCCTTTCGGACACAGCGCGCCGCGGTTGACCGGGTGATCCGGGTCACCTTCGATATGGAAAATAGACGCTTTGGCGTTTTTAGCACCGTCGCCGAGGCTATACATTAACAGCCCGCAACCGACAGAGCAGTACGTACAGGTATTACGGGTTTCACGGGTGCGCAGCAGTTTATACTGCCGCGTTTCCGCCAGCGCGACGCCGGGCGCAAAGCCCAGTGCTGCTGCCGTTGTGCCTGCCATACCGCCAGCGCAGATCTTAAAGAACTGCCTTCTGCTGACCTGCATGGGTCACTCCTTGTTTCGACATTGCTTACATATGTAGTTTTGACTTCGCGGTTGAAGAATGACCGCAAAGGAAAAAATTTGCGTTAATCCCTCATTTCTCCGAGGGATATCATCAGAATACCACAATGTCGGTACACCTGTTCTAATGGCGTTAATACAAAGTGAACGTATTATCACCATGTTGATTATAAAGTGTGATACAGATCACGCTATTGCTTCTGCATGTTAAAGCGGTGTAGCGCTGGCCGGGTTGCACCCCTTCTAAATGAGTAGGAGAATGATTGTCGAAAAGTTGATCCATACTATGCGTAAGGCCTGTTGTTTATGCTGCAATAGCAGGCTCACCTCCGTGGTTGTTCAGGAATACCGCTGTGTCTAAACAAAACCGTGCTACCCACTCGTCGCCACTGCCTGCAGGCATTGTGGAACTGTCGGTACGCAGACCGCCCCACATTACCCACGCCACGCCCGATTTGCTGGCGGAAGAAGTGCCTGTTGCGCTTGTTTACAACGGTATTTCGCATGTGGTGATGATGGCTTCGCCGAAAGATCTCGACCTGTTCGCCATTGGCTTTTCTCTCTCGGAAGGCATTATTGCGCATCCGCAGGAGATCTACGGGATGGACGTGGTGAAGGCGTGTAACGGTCTTGAAGTGCAAATCGAACTCTCCAGCCGTCGCTTTATGGGGTTGAAAGAGCGCCGCCGCGCGCTGGCCGGACGCACCGGCTGCGGCGTGTGTGGCGTTGAGCAGCTCAATGATATCGGCAAGCCCGTTGCGCCATTGCCGTTTACCCAGACCTTCAATCTGGCACACCTTGATCATGCGCTTGAGCATCTCAACGACGTACAGCCCATCGGCCAGTTGAGCGGTTGTACGCATGCGGCGGCGTGGGTGTTGCCGTCGGGCGATATTGCCGGAGGGCATGAAGACGTGGGCCGCCATGTCGCGCTGGATAAGCTGCTGGGACGCCGGGCGCGAGAAAGCGAGGTCTGGCAACAGGGCGCGGCGCTTGTTTCCAGCCGTGCAAGTTATGAGATGGTGCAAAAGTCCGCAATGTGCGGTGTGGAAATCCTGTTTGCGGTATCGGCGGCCACAACGCTGGCGGTGGAAGTGGCGGAGCGCTGCAACCTGACGCTGGTCGGGTTCTGCAAGCCGGGAAGGGCAACAATCTATACCCATCCGCAGCGATTAATAGTTGATCAATAATTTTGAATGTTTCAGGCAAAACCTTCCGCTTTTAGTTGTTCGGGATGAGGTCTAGTATTTATCTCATCAAGGCACGGTGCCTTACCAAAACAACTTAACGAAAGGGTTTATATCATGAAAAGCATCAAAACTTTTGTCGCTATAATCGCTCTGGCTGCTTCTTTCGGTTCTTTCGCTGCACAGACTGTGACCGCAACCGCCTCTACCATCGACGGTGCAGAAGCTAAAATCGCGGCACAGGCTCAGGAAGCGGGTGCATCATCCTACAAAATTACCCAGGCATTCACGGGTAACCGCGTACACATGACTGCTGAACTGAATAAATAAGCCAGTCACACCGTCGAAAGAGCGCCCCCGGGGCGCTTTTTTATTTTTTCTCTTTTTTAACAATATCTTTTCTATCCTGAACCTCTACCAGGGAATAAAAAGGCGCGACGTTTTTACAGGTCAGACGCCAGATCCCGTAATCCCGCTTTTTTGGCGTAAACACGCGATAATTACCTTCACCTACCATCATAAAGCGCGCATTGGGATAGTCGTTGAGAATTCGATATTCATTGTTACAGTAAAACGTATCCCGAGTGTCGTAATCGATTGTCACATTGAGGACGTATTCAAGCACCCGGCTGGTATTGACGTTATAGGCAATAAAGAAGATATAGCCAGCGCAGAAAAGGGGGGCAGAAATCGCCATGACGTTAAACTGGACCGATGAATTCTGCAACAAGGGAAGCGCCATCGTGAATAGCAGAAATACCATGGAAAAGAATAAGGTGCAGAAGATTAAAAAGAACCCAAACGACGTAATTTTATTGAAAGTCGCCTCGTAGGTGACATCCGTGACGTCCATAAAGACCTTTCGCGCCAGTATGTAGCAGATGAAGGAAATTAACAGCCATACACCACGTGTAAGGGTGAAAGCCTTTTTCGCAATTTTCTTTCTGTCATCATCCACGGCGTCCAGATAGAGGGTGATGGAATAGTAGATACATCCCACCGTCCCGATCGCGAGCGTGACGGGTAGCTCCAGGCCATTTCCGGCGAAATATTTAAATGCCACGCACGATGTTAAAAACAGCAGAGAAGACATCAGCGTCGAGCCCGCTATTTTTTTGTATTCACCCCATTCCATTTGGGACAGCTGCAACAGCGTGAGGGGTTTTATGCGTGAGGAAATGATGATAGCGCAGGCTATCAGCATGGCCATCCAGACGAAGACGGGCATCGCTTTACTGTTAAAGGGCGTTATGACAAAAATGGCGCCCGCATAAGCGATAAAATGGACGGCAGTACTATGTCTGATGAGGAATGAGGGTTGTTTTATGCTTTGCATTGGCGTTTTTCTCCCTGAAAAAGGCTGACGTTCAGGACATCAGGAAACAGATATCAGCGCAATGCATAACGTTTTTTTTGAGTTCAGTAATTTTGAATGATAATAGCAAATCCTTCCGCTTTTAGTTGTTCGGGATGAGGTCTAGTATTTATCTCATCAAGGCACGGTGCCTTACCAAAACAAATTAACGAAAGGGTTTATATCATGAAAAGCATCAAAACTTTTGTCGCTGTAATCGCTCTGGCTGCTTCTTTCGGTTCTTTCGCTGCACAGACTGTGACCGCAACCGCCTCTACCATTGACGGTGCAGAAGCTAAAATCGCGGCGCAGGCTCAGGAAGCGGGTGCATCATCCTACAAAATTACCCAGGCATTCACGGGTAACCGCGTACACATGACTGCTGAACTGAATAAATAAGCCAGTCACACCGTCGAAAGAGCGCCCCCGGGGCGCTTTTTTAGTTTATGCCCGCCACGCGCAGTAGCGCCGTCACTACTGCCGCCGCGATGATCACCACAATCAATGGCATTTTTCGCCACGCCAGAAATACCGCAAACGCCACGCCCAGCACGCGCGCCATCCCGGCGAAATGTTCCCCTTCATAAAATGTGGTCGCCAGCGCCACAGAAAACAGCAACACCGTTGCCGCATCTGACAGCAGTGCCTGAGATCGTTCAGAGAGTGCCAGTCGGTTGCCGAGTTTTGCTCCGCCGAGACGCATCAAATAGGTTCCCGCAGACAAAATGGCGATGCCGAGAATAAAAATCGTCATATTTCCCATTATTTCTTCCTCGCAGCGAGACCGAGTAAAGAGAGCAGCACCGGTAATCCCACCGGGGAAAACGGTACGGCAGCCAGGGATAGCACGGCACCGCTACAGGCGCGGATTAACGTGGTACGGTTTTTAAACGCGGGAACCACTAACGCCAGCAGAATGGCCGGAAAGACCGCATCCAGCCCGATGGTTTCCGGGGCCGGGAGCAGCTTACCGACCATGGCGCCCAGCAAGGCGCCCACCGGCCAGATAATTGCCACGCCTAAACCACATAACCAGTACGCCGCCTTACGCTGCTCGGGCGTTTTTTGCGACAGGCCAAACACCACGCTTTCGTCATTCATAATGTGGCAGCCCAACAGGCTCAGGCCGCGCTTGCCTACCAGTTCACGCACCGTCACGCCAAACGGCACATGGCGTGCGTTGACCAGCAAACCGGCTGCCGCCGCCGCCAGAGGGTTACCGCCGCTGGCCACAATGCCGATAAACATAAATTCCGATGCGCCCGCGAGGACGGTGAGCGAGAGAACAAACGGCACCCAAAGCGGGAAACCGTAGGCCATCGCCAGTGAGCCGTAAGACATCCCGACCACGCCGACCGCGAGGCAAACCAGGATGATTGCTTTTATCGTGTCGCCTTTAAGGCAGGAGAGATGATGCTTCATACAATTTTAGCCATATCGAACGTGTATCCATTATAATGAACGCAACAGAAATGTTTTTCAAGACGAACGATTCGTTCGATTTATAGAACAAAAAGGGCCGTTATATGACGCAGCCAATTAGCGTAATCGCCAAAAGCCTGGTGCGAGAGCGCCTGCGAACCGGGCTTTCACTGGCGGAAATTGCCCGCCGTGCCGGGATCGCTAAATCCACGCTTTCCCAGCTGGAATCCGGCAACGGCAACCCCAGCCTGGAGACGCTGTGGTCGCTCTGCGTGGCGCTGGATATTCCCTTCGCCCGTTTGCTGGAGCCGCAGTTGCCGAGCACGCAGGTGATCCGCCGTGGTGAAGGAACGAAAGTGGTTGCCGGACAGGCAAACTATGAAGCCATACTGCTGGCGGCGTGCCCGCCAGGCGCGCGACGGGATGTCTATCTCCTGATGACCCAGCCGGGTGCAGACCGCATTTCTCAGCCGCATTCGCCTGGCTCGGTAGAACATATTATCGTCATGCAGGGAAGGGCCCTGGTCGGCCTGCTGGATGCGGCAGAAGAGCTCGCCGCCGGGGATTACATCTGTTACCCCGCCGACCAGCCGCACATTTTTAAGGCGCTGGAGCCAGACACGCATGCGTTGCTGGTGGCGGAACAAAATTAACGTAGATACGGAAAATCATGTCGCTTAAAGCCATTGCCAAAGAGCTGGGACTCTCCATTACGACCGTCAGCCGCGCCCTCAACGGCTATGACGACGTCTCTGCTGAGACGCGCGCCCGCGTGGAAGCCGAGGCTCAGCGCCGTGGTTACCGACCTAACACCTTCGCCCGCCGCCTGAAGATGGGCAAAATTGACGCGGTCGGGCTGGTGTTTCCCGTCCATCCTGTTCCGCTCAATAACAGTGTATTTATGGACATGGTCGGCGAAATTAGCCACGAACTGGCGCGACATGAGATCGACTTACTGCTCATTGCCGATGACGATCTGGCGGATAAGCACAGCTATATGCGCATGGTACAGAGCCGGCGCGTCGACGCGCTGATTGTGGCGCATACGCTGGATCGCGATCCGCGGCTTGAGCAGCTGCAGGCCGCCGGGTTCCCTTTCCTGGCGCTTGGGCGCAGCCAGCTGCCGCAGCCTTACGCGTGGTTTGATTTCGATAACTATGCCGGTACGTACAATGCTACCCGCTGGCTGATTGAGAAAGGCCATCAGCGTATTGCGCTGCTCGGCGAAAGCAATAATCAGGCATTTATCACCCAGCGCCGTCAGGGCTATCTGGACGCTCTGCGGGAAGCCGGGCTTTCCAGCGAATGGCTGCGCGCCATGCCGCCGTCGCGCCGCGTGGGATATGCCACCACGAAAGAACTGCTTGCCCTGCCGCAACCGCCCACGGCGATCATTACTGACTGCAACACCCACGGCGACGGGGCGGCGATGGCGCTCGAACAGCTGGGGCGTTTATCCGGCGACAACGCCGTGTCGCTGGTGGTCTACGACGGACTGCCGCAGGACAGTATCGTCGATACCGACGTGGCGTCGGTGATCCAGTCTACCCGTCAGGGTGTCGGAAAACAGATTGCCGACATGGTCCGCCGGCTGATTAACGGCGACGATATTGCGCAGCTTCAGGTGCTCTGGCAACCGGAATTCTCCCCCGGCCAGACGGCCTGAATATCTCCATTTTCTAAACCCGATCACAAATCCGAAACGTTTTGGTTTGTATCCGAAACGTTTCGGATCAAAACTCAAGTCATCCCATGACAGGAGATGTCTGATGCAAGATTCTATTTTACGACTTGAAAGCGCAACGGTAGATGTGGTGATAAAAACGCGCCCGTTCGCCGAAATTATTTACTGGGGGCCGCATCTTCAGCACTTTTTGCCGCAAAATGCTGAAACCCTTTCGCGGCCCGTTGCTAACGGCAGGCTGGATGTCGATTCTCCGGTTACGCTGATGGCTGAACTCGGGCACGGCCTGTTTGGCTCGCCGGGTATTGAGGGGCACCGAGAGGGGCTGGACGGTTCCCCGGTATTCAGAACTACGCGGGTACAGCAGGAATTAAACACCCTGACGATTACCGCTGAAGATGACTATGCGGGCCTGCGTCTGACCAGCGAGCTGGCGCTGGACGACAGCGGCGTGCTGGTGGTTCGTCACGGTTTAACGAACCTGAAAGCACGTCCCTGGCAGGTTGACCGCTTTGCCGTCACGCTGCCGGTGGCCGAGCGCGCCCGGGAGGTGATGGCCTTCCACGGACGCTGGATCAGAGAGTTCCAGCCGCACCGCGTAAACCTTGAGCACGACAGCGTTGTGATTGAAAACCGCCGGGGTAAAACCTCCCACGAACACTTTCCTGCACTGATAGCCGGTACGCCGTCGTTCAGCGAAATGCAGGGTGACGTCTGGGGCGTGCATCTGGGCTGGAGCGGGAACCATCGCCTGCGCGCGGAAGCGAAAACCGACGGTCGCCGTTATATTCAGGCCGAAGCGCTCTACCTGTCGGGGGAAATGGCGATAGAAGAGGGCGATACGCTCTGGACACCGCGCCTGTATGCCAGCTACTCCCCGCGGGGCCTGAACGGCATGAGCCAGTCTTTCCATCGCTACCTGCGCGACAACGTCATCCGCTTCCCGGAAAATAAACCGCGTCCGGTACACCTCAATACCTGGGAGGGGATCTACTTCAACCACGATCCGGATTACATCATGCGCATGGCTGACGAGGCCGCCACGCTGGGCGTGGAGCGCTTTATTATTGACGACGGCTGGTTCAAAGGCCGCAATGACGACCACGCCGCGCTGGGCGACTGGTATCTGGATGAGAAAAAATATCCGAATGGCCTGACGCCGGTGATTGACCACGTCAAACGGCTCGGCATGGAGTTTGGCATCTGGGTTGAGCCGGAGATGATCAACCCGGACTCCGATCTGTATCGCGCGCATCCTGACTGGGTGCTGGCGCTGCCGGGCTATGCCCAGGCGACCGGGCGTCATCAGCTGGTGCTCAACCTCAACATTCCGCAGGCTTTTGATTATCTTGTGGAACGCATGAGCTGGCTGCTGGGCGAGCATGCGATCGACTACGTGAAGTGGGACATGAACCGCGAGCTGGTGCAGCCGGGACACAACGGTAAAGCCGCCGCCGACGCCCAGACCCGTCAGTTTTACCGGCTGCTGGACGTGCTGGGCGAGCGCTTCCCGCATATTGAATTCGAATCCTGCTCTTCCGGCGGCGGGCGCATTGATTACGAAGTGCTAAGCCGGAGCCATCGCTTCTGGACGTCCGACAACAACGACGCGCTGGAGCGCAGCACCATCCAGCGTGGCATGAGCTATTTTTTCCCGCCGGAGGTGATGGGGGCGCATATCGGTCATCATAAATGCCACGCCACCTTCCGCCAGCACAGCATTGAATTCCGTGGCCTGACGGCGATGTTTGGCCATATGGGGCTGGAGCTGGATCCGCTCACCGTGGACGCGCAGGAGCGCGAGGGGTACCGACATTACGCCGCGCTGCACAAGCAGTGGCGAGAGGTGATCCACCACGGCACCCAATGGCGGATTGATATGCCGGACGCCACCACGCTGGCGCAGGGGATTGTGAGCGAAGACAAGGCGCAGGGGCTATTTATGGTCAGCCAGCTCGCGATGCCGGATTACAGCCTGATGATGCCGCTGCGCATGCCGGGGCTGGAGGCCAGCGCGCAGTACCGCGTCGCGCTGCTCGATCACCCGAATATTCAAATTACGGGCGAAGGCGGGCACACCATGCGCAAGCTGCCGGCGTGGATGGAAACACCGCAAACGGTGAGCGGTGAGTGGCTGATGCAGGCGGGCATTGCGCTGCCGATTCTCGATCCGGAAACCGCCATTCTGATTGGCGTGGAACGCGTGTAAAGGTGATGGGCCGGGAAACTGGCCCTCCGTTGAGGATAAAAATAATGAATACAACAACCTGTACCCACAAAGACAACCCAAATTTCTGGATCTTCGGGCTGTTCTTCTTTCTCTACTTCTTCATCATGGCCACCTGCTTTCCGTTCCTGCCGATCTGGCTGTCGGATATCATCGGCCTGAATAAAACCCATACCGGAATTGTTTTCTCCTGCATCTCGCTGTCGGCCATTGCGTTCCAGCCGGTGCTGGGGGTGATTTCGGACAAGCTGGGGCTGAAAAAACACCTGCTGTGGATAATCTCGGTGCTGTTATTCCTGTTCGCACCGTTCTTCCTGTACGTCTTCGCGCCCCTGCTGAAAACCAGTATCTGGCTGGGGGCGTTGAGCGGCGGGTTATATATCGGTTTTGTCTTCTCGGCGGGATCGGGCGCAATCGAGGCCTACATCGAACGCGTGAGCCGCAACAGTTTCTTCGAATACGGCAAGGCGCGCATGTTCGGCTGTCTCGGCTGGGGGCTATGCGCGTCTACGGGCGGCATCCTGTTCGGCATCGATCCGTCGTATGTATTCTGGATGGGATCAGGGGCCGCATTGCTGTTGATGCTGCTGCTGGTGGTCGCGAAGCCGAAGCCCAACCAGACGGCGCAGGTGATGAACGCCCTGGGAGCCAACCAGCCGCAGATCACTGCCAGAACCGTCTTTAAGCTGTTCCGCCAGCGCAGAATGTGGATGTTCATTCTGTACGTGATTGGCGTTGCCTGCGTGTATGACGTTTTCGATCAGCAGTTTGCCACCTTCTTTAAAACCTTCTTCGCCACGCCGCAGGAAGGCACTCGCGCCTTTGGCTTTGCCACCACTGCGGGGGAAATCTGTAACGCCATCATTATGTTCTGCTCGCCGTGGATCATTAACCGTATCGGCGCGAAAAATACGCTGCTGATCGCCGGGGTGATAATGGCGACGCGTATTATCGGCTCGTCGTTCGCCACCACCGCCGTGGAGGTGATTGCCCTGAAGATGCTGCACGCGCTGGAAGTCCCGTTCCTGCTGGTGGGCGCCTTTAAGTACATCACCGGGGTTTTTGATACCCGACTGTCGGCGACTATCTATCTGATCGGCTTCCAGTTTGCCAAACAGTCGGCGGCGATTTTCCTTTCTGCCTTTGCCGGAAATATGTATGACCGGATCGGTTTCCAGGAGACGTATTTGATGCTGGGCTGTTTCGTGCTGGCAATTACGGTGGTGTCGGCGTTTACGTTGAGCAGCAGGCAGGAGATTGCTGCCGCCTCGGGGGCAGCAGCGTTAACACATCAGTCCAGGTAAAACACTTCGGTAAGCTCGGTACTCACCGGGCTGTTATCCGGGTTTGACGGCATAACGTCGTCCATATGTTCCCACCAGCGCTGGCAGACGTCGGTATTCGCTACCGCGCGCCAGCGCTCCTCCGATTCAATCTCCACGGTCGCAAACAGCAGGTTGCGTGCTTTGTCGAGATAAATGGCGTAGCGGTGCGCGCCGTGGTCTTTCAGCACCGCTTCAAGCTCGGGCCATATGGGGTTATGGCGACGCGCATACTCCTCGTGCGCGTCCGGGTTTACCTGCATCACAAACGCTTTACGGATCATCATGCCTCCAGTCGCTTTCGCGGACGGCTATGGGTACAAATCCAGTGCCGACTGCATCGGCGTAACGCCAAAGCGTTTACCGAGTGCAATCAGCTCTTCCCGGGTAATGGTCTGCTTCATACCGCCCATGGAATAGACCTTCACCAGCACTTCAGCTGATTTTTCAGCGGTATCGATCAGGCCGAAAGTTTCATCCAGCGTCGGGCCGCTGCCGAAAACGCCGTGGAACGGCCACAGCACCAGAGAATGCTTTTGCATCTCTTTGGCGGTTGCCTGGCCGATCTCGTCGGTACCGGGCACCATCCACGGCAGAATACCGACGCCGTCCGGGAAGACCACCAGGCACTCGGTGCTGCCTTCCCACAGCTTGCGGGTGATGAGATCGGCGTTGTTTTCCAGCACGTAGGTCAGGGCAATCAGATTGGTGGCGTGGCAGTGCATGATGACGCGGTCTTTACCGTGGGTCGCCTTGATGCGCTGGCAGTGCGAGAGGAAGTGCGCTGGCAGTTCAGAGGTGGGTACTGCCTCGTCCGTGAGCCCCCAAAGAATGTGGTAGCCCGCGCCGTCGCTGTCCACCCTCACGACGCCGAGACAGGCCTGCGGGTCGAGCTGGACGTTGCGAAAGAACTTGCCGGATCCGGTGACGATAAACGGCGTGTTAGCGAGCAGCGGCATCGGCTGGCTCAGGGCGATATAGCGCGGTTTTTGATGGAAATCAGCGGCGTACGGCTCGATGTCGGCATCGTCCAGGCGCAGCGTCAGGTTGCCGCCGTTACGCTCATCCCACCCTTTCAACCAGGCGTCAGAGGTGGCTTTAATCATGCCCTGGACGAACCAGGAATGGGTGATGGTCTGCATACTGTGGTTCCTTTGAAAATGCCGGGTGGCGCTATGCTTACCCGGCCTACTTATACTGCGGGGAGGGTTGAATCACCCGCGTGTGCTCAACACGTCTTTCTCATACGCCCGCACGTTCTCCAGCCACTGGCTGCCTGTTGGAACGTCGTTGCGCTGACAGTACATTTCCCACACGGCCTGCCACGGCAGCGATTTCTGCTCTTCCAGCAGCGCCAGGCGGGCCGTGTAGTCACCTTCCTGCTCCAGCTGTTTCAGTGCTTCAGTGGGCTCCAGCAGGGCACGAAGCAGCGCTTTCTTCATGTTGCGGGTGCCAATAACCCACGCCGCGATGCGGTTGATGGAGGCGTCAAAGAAGTCGAGGCCAATATGGACGCGGTCGAACAGGTCGTGGCGAACGATCTCGCTGGCAATGGCCTGCGTTTCGTCATCCAGCAACACCACATGGTCGCTGTCCCAGCGCACCGGACGGCTGACGTGCAGCAGCAGGCGCGGCACGTAGAGCATGGCGGCAGAAATTTTGTCGGAGATGACCTCCGTCGGGTGGAAGTGTCCGGCATCCAGACACAGGGCAGTCTGGCGGCTGGTGGCGTAACCCATATAGAACTCGTTCGAGCCGACGGTATAACTCTCCGCGCCAATGCCGAACAGCTTGCTCTCCACGGCATCAATATGGTGCGCCGGGTTAAGCTTCTCGCTAATGGCTTCATCCAGTGCAGCCAGCAGGCGCTGGCGCGGGGCGAGGCGGTCAATGGTGACGTCCTTCATGCCGTCCGGGATCCAGATATTCATCACCGACGGGGTGCCAAGCTGTTCACCAAACCAGGCTGAAACGCGGCGGCAGGCCTTCACGTGGTCGATCCAGAACTGACGGATCTCGTGACTGGGATGGGCGAGGGTAAAGCCGTCAGCGCTGAGCGGGTGCGAGAAGCAGGACGGGTTGAAGTCCAGGCCCAGACCGTTGGCTTTTGCCCACGCCACCCAGTTTTTAAAGTGTTTCGGCTGGATTTCATTACGCGCGACCGGCTCGTCGGATTCGAGATAAATCGCGTGCAGGTTCAGGCGCTTCGGACCGGGTATCAGGCTGAGCGCCAGCGTCAGATCGGCGCGCAGTTCGGTCGCGTTGCGCGCTTTCCCGGGATAGTTACCGGTTGCCTGAATACCCCCCGTCAGGGAACCGCCTGGGTTTTCGAAGCCGGCGACGTCATCGCCCTGCCAGCAATGCATGGAGACCGGCAGACGGTCGAGCTGACGCAGTGCCGCTTCGACATCCACGCCGACGGCGGCGAAACGCTGTTTAGCCAGGTTCCAGGCTTGTTCAAGTTGAGTGGTCATGCGCAAAGCTCCTTAGTCAGTCGGTTTTGCTGAAACTGCGCCCGGTAGCGGGCAATTTCATGGCAGGGATCGGGAAGGAACGTGGTCAGGCTGCCGCTGGCGGTGACTACCGAGCGGAAATCGTCCACGCTGGCCAGTTCGTCAAGGGTCATCAGCTGAATGCCGATATTGCCGAGCGTGGAGGCCTCGACCGGGCCCGCCACCACGGTGATGCCGCAGGCATCGGCACAAAGCTGGTTTAACAGCGCGTTCTGGCAACCGCCGCCAACAATATGCAGCGTGTCGAACGGTCTGCCGCGAAGGCTGGCCAGCTCGCTCAGCACATCCGCATAAAGCAGGGCAAGGCTGTCAAAAATACAGCGCGCCAGTTCGGCCGGGCTTGATGGTACAGGCTGTCCGGCCTCGCGGCAGGCGGCCTGGATCTCGGTGCTCATGTGCGCCGGATTGATAAAGCGATCGTCATTGGGATGAATCAGGAACGTACAGGCTTTGCGCTTTTCGGTGTCGGCGATAAGCCCGGGCAGATCGGTAATTTTCTGCTCCTTAAGCACCCGCTGGAGCAGCCACAACCCCATAATGTTCTTTAACACCCGATAGCGCCCTTCGGCCCCGCCTTCGTTGGTGATATTTGCGGCCATTGCCTCCTCGCTGACGTAAGGCGTTTTGCTTTCAAAGCCCATCAGCGACCAGGTGCCGGAAGAGAGATAGGCGGCATCTTTACCGCAAAGCGGTGAGGCAATAACCGCGCTGGCGGTATCGTGGCTCGCCACGGCAACGACCGGGATCGCATTCCCCTGCGGGCACACCCACTGGCCGATGACGTTGCCGGGATGGGTCGGCGTACCGAACCACGCCGGGGATGCGCCCGTCCAGGCCAGCAGGTGCTCATCCCAGTTATCCGAGTTGATGTTGACCAGCTGGGTGGTGGTGGCGTTGGTATATTCCCAGTTCATGTTGCCGGTCAGGCGATAGCTCAGGTAGTCCGGGATCAGCAGCACATGGGCAACGTCTGCTGCCAGCCCTGGCTGCTGCTCGACCAGCGCGCGCAGCTGATACAGCGTGTTAAACGGCAGAAACTGTATGCCGCTGCGCCCGTAGATATCATCCTTACCGAGCCGGGCGATGGCGTGCGCCATCAGGCCATCCGTGCGGCTGTCGCGGTAGGAGACGGGCAGGCCAACGCGAGCGCCGCTGCTGTCCAGCAAGACATAATCGACGCCCCAGGTATCTATGCCGATGCTGTCGATGAGGATCCCGCTATCGCAGACTTTTTTGAGCCCGGTACGGATCTCCGTCTCAAGTTCATCAATGTTCCAGGTATCAAAGCCGTCCTGTTTTTGCAGGCAGTTCGCAAAACGATGCATCTCGTGAAGGGAAAGGGTGTGCTGGTCGCAGTCCCAGGTGGCGAGCATTACACGGCCGCTGGATGCGCCTAAATCCACAGCGACACAATGGCGAAAGGTCATGGTCGGATCCTTCTTGAAATCATTAGCGCTGAGTGTAAAAAAGGGGCGAAAAGACCACCTTCTCGCCACTGACAGTCCGCAACCCGTGCTGGCAAGAAAGCAAAGATGAACGTGAGGGGGTTCACACTTTTCCGCGAAGGCGCGCCGTTCAGCCACTGTGACGTTGACCGCAATTCCGGATCTTTCCCGCTTATTCTTGAAAAACAGGCAGGTTTTGCGGCGTTTGCTGTCGAAAATTTAAGGTGAGGGTGAGAGGCCTTATTTACTATTTTGAGAACATTTCTCATTGGTGGGGGGCGTTATGACCATACTGCACAGCGTGGACTTTTTTCCGGCGGGTGGCTCGCCTGTGGCGATAGAGCCGCGGCTGCCGCAGGCGGCTTTCCCGGAGCATCATCATGATTTTCATGAAATCGTGATTGTTGAGCATGGCACGGGCATCCATGTCTTTAACGGTCAGCCCTACACCATCAGCGGCGGCACAGTCTGCTTTGTGCGCGACCACGATCGGCATCTGTATGAGCATACCGACAACCTGTGCCTGACGAACGTGCTCTATCGATCCCCGGACGCATTCCAGTTTCTCGCGGGGCTTCATCAGCTACTGCCGCAGGAGAAGGAAGGACATTATCCGTCGCACTGGCGCGTGAATCAGGCCACGCTGCAGCAGGTTCGCCAGATTTTGCTCCAGATGGAGCAGAGTCAGGACGGACAGGAGATGCATGCGCTCGCCACGCGCGAGATGTTGTTTATGCAGCTGCTGGTGGCGTTGCGCCGCAGTAACCCGGTGGAGGGGGAGAGCAGCGAAGCCCGCCTGAACCAGCTGATGGCCTGGCTGGAGGAACATTTTGCCGAGGATATCTGCTGGGAAATGCTGGCGAGTCATTTTTCACTCTCCCTGCGCACCCTGCACCGCCAGCTTAAGCAGCGAACCGGGCAGACGCCCCAGCGTTACCTTAACCGACTGCGGCTGATAAAAGCGCGCCACCTGCTTCGCCACAGTGATGAAAGCGTCACGGATATCGCTTATCGCTGCGGTTTCGGCGACAGTAACCACTTTTCGACGCTGTTTCGTCGGGAGTTCAGCTGGTCTCCGCGTGATATTCGCCAGGGGAGGGACACCTCACTACAGTAACGCGAGCCCAGTCAACGTTTTGCTGCCGTAAAGCGGGTAATAATGTCAGGTTTTCGCCGTTGAGGTGGTGATGTGGCCGCACCGTTAATTCTTCGCAAAGATGACTTTTTTGCCTCCGCTGAACAAGCTGTTGCGGTGGCGGATCGCTATCCGCAAAACGTCTTTGCTGAACACACGCACGAATTTTATGAGCTGGTGCTGGTGTGGCGCGGCAACGGTCTGCACATTCTCAACGATCGGCCTTACCGCATTACCCGGGGGGATCTGTTTTACATTCGTGCCGAAGATAAACACGCCTACGCCTCGGTGAATGACCTGGTTTTACAGAACGTTATCTACTGCCCCGATCGGCTCAGCCTTAACGTTGACTGGGCAGCATGCATTCCCGGCTTCAACGGTGCGAAAGGCTCACCGCACTGGCGTTTAAGCAGCAGCGGCATGACTGCCATCCGTCAGGCCATTTCCCTCCTTGAACAGGAGAGCTATAAAACCGATCCGCTGGCTAACCCGATGGCGGAGATCCTCTTCGCACAGCTGGTGATGATGCTTAAACGGCATCGCTACGAGACGGATAACCCCTCCGCAACGCAGCAGGAGACCCTGCTCGATAAGCTGATTGCCACGCTGGCGGCCAGCCTGAATAAAAGCTTTGTTCTGGAAAAGTTCTGCGAGCAGGAGCAGTGCAGCGAACGTGCCCTGCGTCAGCAGTTCCGTACCCAGACGGGCATGACGGTAAATCACTATTTGCGCCAGCTGCGCATTTGCCACGCCCAGTATTTGCTCCAGCATACAGAGTTCATGGTCAGTGACGTGGCAATGCGCTGCGGCTTTGAGGACAGTAACTACTTTTCGGTGGTCTTTAATCGCGAGGTAGGGATGACGCCGGTGCAATGGCGTCATCACAGTCGCAGGGCGGCGTAATCAGTTCGCCATACCGAGGCCGACAATGTTGGCCGCAATGATAATCACCACACAGCCCAGGCTCAGAACGCCCACCGGTCGGCGTCCGGCATTGTTCCACTCCCTCAAGATGAGACCCACCAGTCCGCCGCACAGCACGTAGAAGCTCATGTGCAGCATCCAGCTCATATAGTCATATTGTGCCGGGATGCTGGCGTGTCCCCAGGCGTAGAAAAAGAACTGCAGGTACCACATCAGTCCGCCGAGTGCCGAAAGCAGTACGTTGGTGATGATGACCCGTTTTGCCAGTGAGAAGTCGGCTTTTAGCGACAAACTCTCAACTTTTGCCAGACGAATTACGCAATAGCCGAGGTTAACCAGTGCACCGCCGCCCATGATCACCACGTAGCTGGGCAGCGCCACGTACAGCGGGTCGACGCCCAGCGCGGCTGCCGCCTCGTGCATCGGTTTGGCGGCGTTCATGGCAAACGACATTCCGGCGGAGAAGATGCCGCACATTACCGCCAGCAGCAGACCCTTTTTCAGGTTAAAGTCCTCGGCTTTAATGCCCATCTTGCGCTCTTTCAACTGGCCCGCGCGGGTCACTATTCCGACGCCAATAACCGCTACCAGCACGCCCAGCAGCGTCATTCTGCCGCCTTCGGTATTCAGTAACACGTAGAGGTTACCGTTGAGGATGGGCGTCATCAGGGTGCCGACAATCAGCGTGATGCCAATCGCGATGCCGATCCCCATCGACATGCCGAGATAGCGCATGGTGAGGCCGTAGTTAATATTACCGATGCCCCACATGGCACCAAACAGAAACACCGGCAGCAGAGTGGAGGCGTTAAAAGAGGAGAAGTAGCCCCAGAAATCCGGGAGTAGCATGGCGCTGATGGCCCAGGGAAGCAGGATCCAGGAGACCACACCGCCAACCGACCACATGGTTTCCCATGACCACTGCCTGACTTTTTTAAACGGAGCATAGAAGCAGGCTGCACTGGCCGCACCTATCAAATGCCAGAAAATACCCATCGTAATCGCATGATTCATGTTTACGTCCTCATCGTTTTTATCGGTCAATGGCATCCCACCGACCCGATGAGTGTAAAAATTAAGCAGAACGACCACCTTCGGGAGGCTGCCGCACTTTGGTTTTAAATGGCAATCAACGCGTTAAGCGGGTGAGCAGATTCACATTTTCACGCTTCATCAGAAAAGGAATGACCTTACAAAAACTACGGCATTGATAATCATTTTCAATATCATTTAATTAACTATAATGAACCAACTGCTTACGCGGCATTAACAGCTGTGCCGCCCGACAATAATGGAGAGGATTATGAGTTATACACTGCCATCCCTGCCGTATGCCTACGACGCACTGGAACCGCATTTCGACAAGCAGACGATGGAAATCCATCACACTAAACACCACCAGACCTATGTGAACAACGCGAATGCTGCGCTGGAAAGCCTGCCAGAGTTCGCTAACCTGTCTGCTGAAGAACTGATCACTAAACTGGACCAGCTGCCAGCGGACAAGAAAACCGTTCTGCGTAACAACGCGGGCGGCCACGCTAACCACAGCCTGTTCTGGAAAGGCCTGAAAACCGGTACCACCCTGCAGGGCGACCTGAAAGCGGCTATCGAGCGCGACTTCGGCTCCGTTGACAACTTCAAAGCGGAATTCGAAAAAGCCGCTGCAACCCGTTTCGGCTCTGGCTGGGCGTGGCTGGTTCTGAAAGGTGACAAACTGGCGGTGGTTTCCACTGCTAACCAGGACTCCCCGCTGATGGGTGAAGCGATCTCTGGCGCATCCGGCTTCCCGATCCTGGGTCTGGACGTGTGGGAACACGCTTACTACCTGAAGTTCCAGAACCGTCGCCCTGACTACATCAAAGCGTTCTGGGATGTGGTGAACTGGGACGAAGCAGCAGCGCGTTTCGCCGCTAAAAAATAAGGTTGCATTGACGCCTGTGAGAAGCGAGTCTGATGACTCGCTTTTTTTGTATCTGCGTAATGGAGGCAGCGATGCATTACCCGGTGAATGTGTTTACAGGCAAGGTAAGGGAGTACGACGGCAGCCGCCCGAGCGCCATCGCGAAAGTGCAGGTTGACGGTGAACTGACCTTAACCGACCTTGGGCTGGCAGGCGATGAGCAGGCCGAAAAGAAAATCCACGGCGGGCCGGATCGCGCGCTGTGTCACTATCCTCGCGAGCACTATCAGCACTGGAAAACCGAATTTCCTGACCAGGCGGACCTCTTCGTCGCGCCTGCATTTGGTGAGAATCTCTCGACGGAAGGGCTGACGGAAAAGAACGTGTTTATCGGCGATATTTATCGCTGGGGCGACGCCCTGATTCAGGTGACGCAGCCTCGCTCGCCGTGCTTCAAGCTCAACTACCACTTCGGCATTCAGGATATGTCGGCCCAGCTGCAAAGCGCGGGTAAAACCGGCTGGCTGTACCGTGTGGTGCTGGCCGGGCAGGTTTCGGCGGATGCGCCGCTTGAGCTGGCTTCGCGCCTGAGCGACGTGTCGGTGTATGACGCCTGCGCCATCGCCTGGCATATGCCGTTTGATGATGAACAATATCATCGGTTGCTGTCTGCGGCGGGGTTATCGACCAGCTGGACCAGAACAATGCAGAAGCGGCGGTTAAGCAACAAGATCGAAGATAATTCGCGGAGATTGTGGGGAAAATAGTGCTCCGCAGAAAGTAGGCCGGGTAAGGCGAAGCCGCCACCCGGCACATACCGTTACGAACGCTTATACAACGGCAGCCACAGCGTTAACCGCAACCCGCCCAGCGGGCTGTCGTCAGCTTTCACCCAGCCGCGATGCTGTTGCATGGCGGTTTCAACAATTGCCAGACCCAAACCTGTACCGCCGGATTCACGGTCGCGCGCTTCGTCAGTACGGTAGAACGGACGGAAAATCTGCTCCCGATCTTCAGGGCTGACGCCAGGACCGTCGTCATCCACGATAACGGTGATCCCGTCTTTATCGACCGAGAACGCCACCTCAATCTTGGTATGCGAGTAGCGCAGAGCATTACGCACAATATTCTCCAGCGCGCTTTCCAGCGTGTTGGGGTTGCCGTACAGCGGCCATGGACCCGGCGGGAAGTTGACGGTGAACGATTTGCCCATCTGTTCCGCTTCGAACGCCGCGTTGTCCAGCACCTCATGCCACAGGTGATTGGCTTTCACCGTTTCGCTGACCAGCGCGTTTTTCTGCTGGTTGCGTGACATCACCAGCAGGTCATTAATCATGCTGTCCAGGCGGTGAGCTTCCGTTTCAATACGTTCCAGCTCTTTACTTTCCCCACTGCGGCGGCGCAACAGCGCGGTGCCAAGCTGCAAACGCGTAAGCGGGGTGCGCAGCTCGTGCGAGATGTCCGATAGCAGACGCTGCTGTGCGGTCATCATTCGATCGAGCGCGCTGACCATCTGGTTAAAACTGGTCCCGGCGGCAAGGAATTCCTGTGGCCCCGCTTCCAGCTCAGGGTGTTGTCGCAGGTTACCCTGCGCCACTTCATCGGCGGCGTTTTTCAGCTTACGTGCGGGTTTTGCCAGACTCCACGCCAGCCATAACAGCAGCGGCGAGCTGACCAGCATGGTAACAATCAGCAGCAGGAGCGGACGGTCAAACAGCAGGTTGATGAAATCGGACTGGGAACTGCTCGCAGGGCGAATCAAATAGAGCTGGTAATTGTCTTCCCCATCCCGTACCGAGAAAGGACCCACCATCTCTACCCGACCATATTTCTTTTTCTGTGGGTGATCGGCATTATCCGCCTGGCCAATAAAGTTACGGATAATCTGCATTTCATTGCGATCGGCCCCAATGACGCGGCCTTCGCTGGTGACCAGCAAAAGGCGTTGCCCGGGCGGCGCCCACTTGTCGATAGCGCGAAACAGCCTGCGCCACCACATCAAATCGTTCGGCGGATCGTTTGCCAGCTCCGCTTCAACATGCTGCTCGATCATCACGCCCTGACGTTGCTCGCTGTCAAGAAGCTCCGTCATCTGGCGTGAGTCGAGTTTTGGCAACATCAACACGAGCATTAAAACCAGGGCCAGCGTCAGCCAGAAGATGGCAAAGATGCGGGCGGTTAAGCTGCCTATCATGAAGCGGAAACCATCAGATAGCCGCGACCACGCAGGGTTTTAAACCATGGGTGACCGTCTTTACGCTCCGGCAGCTTGCGGCGCAGGTTAGAGATGTGCATGTCGATGGCGCGGTCAAACGGGGTAAGACGTTTGCCCAGCACTTCCTGACTCAGGTGTTCACGCGATACCACCTGGCCGAGGTGCTGCGCCAGCAGATAAAGCAGGGTGAACTCTGTGCCGGTCAACTCCAGGGTCTGACCGTCGAAGCTCGCTTCCTGACGACCTGGGTTCAGGCTCAGGGAGTCCACTTCCAGCGTGGGTGAGCTGTTGTCGGTATTCTGCTGCTGCTCGCTCCAGTGGGAACGGCGCAGGATAGCGCGAATACGGGCCACCAGTTCACGATCGTTGAACGGTTTCGGTAAATAGTCATCCGCACCCAGCTCAAGGCCGAGAACGCGGTCAAGTTCGCTGCCGCGGGCGGTCAGCATGATAACGGGGGTCTGGTGTGTCTGGCGAAGCTCTTTCAGCGTATCAATACCGTTTTTCTTCGGCATCATGACGTCGAGCAAAAGTAAATCGATGCTGTCGTCAAGGAGACTCAGCGCCTGCTCGCCATCATGGGCAACCAGGACGTTGAAACCTTCCATGTCGAGCAACTCCTTTAAAAGGGATGTGAGCTCTCGGTCATCATCAACTAACAGGATTTTATTCATTGTTTAAATACCTCCGAGGCAGAAATTACGACATCAAGGCTATCTAATCCATGACTTTACGTTGTTTTACACCCCCTGACGCATGTTTGCAGCCTGAATCGTAGACTGTCTCTCGTTGAATCGCGACACGAAAGATTTTGGGAGCAAGCGATGCGCAAAGTTACCGCTGCCGTCATGGCCTCAACGCTGGCGTTCAGTGCGTTTAGCCAGGCCGCTGTAGCTATCAACGGCGATACCGGTCCCTCACCAGAGGGCGCAACGCAGCTCAGTAGCCAAAGCCATATGTTTGACGGCATAAGTTTAACCGAACATCAGCGTCAACAGATGCGAGATCTGATGCAGAGGGCACGACACGACCAGCCCCCTGTTAATGTTAGCGAAATGGAGACAATGCATCGCCTTGTCACCGCAGAAAATTTTGACGAAAGCGCTGTACGCGCTCAGGCCGAAAAAATGGCACAGGAACAGGTTGCCCGCCAGGTAGAGATGGCGAAGGTCCGTAACCAGATGTTCCACCTGCTAACGCCCGAGCAGCAAGCGGTTTTGAACACCCGACATCAGCAACGAATGGACCAGTTGCGTGAGGTTGCACGGATGCAGCGAAGCCTGGATGCGACGCTTTTCAGTAGCAATAGCAGTACCCGTAGTAACCAGTAAACCCTGTTTTCCTTGCCATAGACACCATCCCTGTCTTCCCCCACATGATGTGGGGGTTTTTTTTGCCCCGCATTCTGATTTGTTAACCGTTTATTCATCCTCCGTCCCCCTATGCTTCCGTTATACTAGCGGCAAGACATGACAGGAGCGTTTATGAATCAATCCTATGGAAGGCTGGTAAGCCGGGCCGCTATTGCGGCAACCGTTGTGGCGTCTGGCCTGTTACTGATTAAAATCTTTGCCTGGTGGTATACCGGTTCGGTCAGTATTCTGGCGGCGCTGGTGGATTCGCTAATGGATATTGCCGCCTCGCTGACCAACCTGCTGGTGGTGCGCTATTCACTGCAGCCCGCGGATGAAGAGCACACGTTTGGGCACGGTAAAGCGGAGTCGCTGGCCGCGCTGGCGCAAAGCATGTTTATTTCCGGTTCTGCACTGTTCCTGTTTTTGACCGGCATTCAGCATCTCGTCTCGCCGACACCTATGAACGATCCCGGTGTGGGCGTAGTGGTGACGGTCGTTGCACTTATAAGCACACTTGTTCTGGTAACGTTCCAGCGCTGGGTGGTTCGCAAAACGCAAAGCCAGGCTGTACGGGCGGATATGCTTCATTATCAATCTGATGTTATGATGAATGGGGCAATTCTTATTGCGCTGGGCCTGGCCTGGTATGGCTGGCACCGGGCCGATGCGCTATTTGCGTTAGGTATCGGCATCTATATTTTGTATAGCGCCTTACGGATGGGGTATGACGCGGTGCAATCGTTGCTTGACCGAGCCCTTCCGGACGCAGAACGCAATGAAATTTTTTCTCTTGTGACCTCCTGGCCTGGCGTCAGCGGTGCACACGATCTTCGAACGCGGCAGTCAGGGCCGACCCGCTTTATTCAGATTCATATTGAAATGGAAGACAACCTGCCACTGGTACAGGCTCACGTGATTGCTGAGCAGGTCGAGCAGGCAATTTTGCAGCGTTTTCCTGGTTCAGACGTCATTATTCACCAGGATCCCTGCTCGGTTGTACCCGGACACGTGGGGCTTTCGTAATTGGTTGTAAAAAAGTGAGCCAGGCCAGCATTTTGTGTATAAATTACCGCCATTTGGTCTGACCTGAATCAATTCAGCTGGAAGGGATTGATATACTATTTGCAGTATTCGTTGGTCGATAAGTTTCTTCCGGCAACAGATTTCAATTTTGCATTCCTAAGTTCAGAGGTAGTCATGATTAAGAAAATCGGTGTGTTGACAAGCGGCGGTGATGCGCCGGGCATGAACGCGGCAATTCGTGGTGTTGTCCGTGCAGCGCTGACGGAAGGTCTGGAAGTTTTTGGTATCTATGATGGTTACCTGGGTCTGTATGAAGATCGTATGGTTCAGCTCGACCGTTACAGCGTGTCCGACATGATTAACCGTGGCGGTACCTTCCTTGGGTCTGCGCGCTTCCCGGAATTCCGTGACGAACACATCCGTGAAGTGGCTATCGAGAACATGAAAAAACGCGGTCTGGACGCGCTGGTGGTTATCGGCGGTGACGGCTCTTACATGGGTGCAAAACGTCTGACCGAAATGGGCTTCCCGTGCATCGGTCTGCCGGGCACCATCGACAACGACATCAAAGGTACTGACTACACTATCGGCTTCTTTACTGCACTGGGTACCGTTGTTGAAGCGATCGACCGTCTGCGCGATACCTCGTCTTCTCACCAGCGTATCTCTATCGTTGAAGTGATGGGGCGTTACTGCGGTGACCTGACCCTGGCCGCGGCGATTGCCGGTGGTTGTGAGTTCGTGGTGGTTCCGGAAGTGGAATTCAGCCGTGAAGATCTGGTCGCTGAAATCAAAGCCGGCATCGCGAAAGGTAAAAAACACGCGATCGTGGCTATCACCGAGCACATCTGTGACGTTGACGAGCTGGCGAAGTACATCGAAGCCGAAACCAAGCGCGAAACCCGCGCGACCGTACTGGGTCACATCCAGCGTGGCGGTTCCCCTGGCCCTTACGACCGCATTCTGGCGTCCCGTATGGGCGCGTACGCTATCGATCTGCTGCTGCAGGGTCACGGCGGCCGTTGCGTCGGTATTCAGAACGAAAAACTGGTTCACCATGACATCATCGACGCGATTGAAAATATGAAGCGTCCGTTCAAAGGTGACTGGCTGGACTGCGCGAAAAAACTGTACTGATCGGCTCTGTTGCCCGGTGGCAAGGTAAATGCAAAACGGTAACCCTTGGGTTACCGTTTTTTATGTTTGCTCCCTCTCCCGTGGGAGAGAGTTGGGGTGAGGGCATCTGGCTGCTCACATTCTTCTTTTTATTCCTCTACGTTATAGCCAATCTTTTTTTATTCTTTAATCATCGAATCGCTTTCTGGCACGCTGCATTCATCAAAACACTACACAAGAGAGCCGGGCGATGAATAAATGGGGCGTGGGTTTAACATTATTGCTGGCATCGACCAGCGTTCTGGCGAAGGACATCCAGTTACTGAACGTGTCTTACGACCCGACGCGTGAGCTGTACGAGCAGTACAACAAAGCATTTGCGGCGCACTGGAAACAGGAAACTGGCGACAATGTCGTGGTTCGCCAGTCTCACGGCGGCTCCGGTAAACAGGCGACCTCCGTCATCAACGGTATCGAAGCCGATGTGGTGACCCTGGCGCTGGCCTACGATGTCGACGCCATTGCCGAGCGTGGTCGTATCGACAAAAACTGGATCAAACGCCTGCCGGATAACTCTGCGCCACACACCTCGACCATCGTCTTCCTGGTACGTAAAGGCAACCCGAAACAGATTAAAGACTGGAACGACCTGGTAAAACCGGGCGTGTCAGTGATTACACCAAACCCGAAAAGCTCCGGCGGCGCTCGCTGGAACTACCTGGCGGCCTGGGGTTACGCGCTGCATCACAACAACGGTGACCAGGCCAAAGCGCAGGAGTTCGTGAAAGCGCTGTACAAAAACGTCGAAGTGCTGGACTCCGGCGCGCGTGGCGCCACCAACACCTTCGTCGAGCGCGGTATCGGCGACGTGCTGATCGCATGGGAAAACGAAGCCCTGCTGGCCACCCACGAGCTGGGCAAAGACAAGTTCGAGATTGTGACCCCAGGCGAGTCTATTCTTGCCGAGCCGACTGTTTCCGTGGTCGACAAAGTGGTTGATAAGAAAGGGACAAAAGCGGTGGCGGAAGCCTACCTGAAATATCTCTACTCGCCTGAAGGCCAGGAAATTGCGGCGAAAAACTACTATCGTCCACGCGATGCGGCTGTTGCGAAGAAATATGAAGGGGAATTCCCGAAACTGAAACTCTTCACCATTGATGATGTGTTCGGCGGCTGGACGAAAGCGCAGAAAGAGCACTTCTCTAATGGCGGCACCTTCGATCAGATTAGCCAGCGCTAAGCGTTATCAAACGGCACGGTGACCCGGTGTGAGAAATCCACCGGGTTTTTTATTTGGTCATCATTTTGCGTTACTCTTTCGCCTCTATCGAAAACAGGGAACGCGTTGTGAAAAAAATTATCTTATTGATCCTTATTATCATCGCCCTTGCCGCTGGCGGCGTGTACTGGATAAAAGCGGGTAATCCGAATGCGTTGCGTCATATCGTTCTCGACCAGTGCCTGCCTAATCAACTGCAACACCGTAACCCGGCACCCTGCGCACAGGTGAAGCCTGATGCGGGCTATGTCGTATTTAAAGACCGCAACGGGCCGTTGCAGTATCTGCTGATGCCGACATACCGCATTAATGGAACCGAAAGCCCGCTCCTGACCGAGCCTCACACGCCAAATTTCTTCTGGCTGGCGTGGCAGTCGCGCAGCTTTATGACCCTGAAGCGGGGATCTGAGGTGCCTGACAGCGCCATTTCACTGACGATTAACTCGCCGACTGGCCGTACGCAGAACCATTTCCATATTCATATCTCCTGTCTGCGCCCGGACGTACGTGAGAAACTCAATGCGGCACAGGGCGACATCAGCACCCAGTGGCTACCTCTACCCGGTGGGCTGGAGGGGCACGAGTATCTTGCCCGACGGGTAACGGAGAATGAACTGGTCCAGCGCAGCCCGTTTATGATGCTGGCGGAAGAGCTACCCGAAGCGCGCGACCACATGGGGCGCTTTGCGCTGGCGATGGCGCAGCAGTCGGATGGTTCGTTTGTTTTGCTGGCGACCGAGCGAAACCTGCTCATGCTTAACCGCGCCTCGGCTGAGGAATTGCAGGATCATCAATGCACTATCCTGAAGTGACCCCACCATAAATAGCGTTTACTCGTCCTGCCTGTCGCCGTAGACTTGCTGAAAAAATCTACAGGAGACAGGTATGTCGCTCTGGTTATCTCATCCTCTGCTGCTGCCTTCGTTGATTGTTGGCGTCACCATCGTGCTATGGGCGACGTCGCTACTGCCAGAATTTATCACCGCGCTGCTGTTTTTCACGGCAGCGATGGCCGCCAGAATCGCCCCGCCGGAAGCCATTTTCGGCGGCTTTGCCTCGTCGGCTTTCTGGCTGGTATTCAGCGGTTTTGTACTGGGGGTGGCGATCCGTAAAACCGGTCTGGCTGACAGGGCCGCCCGGGCGCTGTCAGCAAAGCTTACCGATTCCTGGATAGTGATGGTGGCGAGTGTGGTGCTGCTGAGCTATGCGTTGGCGTTTGTGATGCCGTCAAATATGGGGCGTATTGCGCTGCTGATGCCGATTGTTGCGGCGATGGCGAAACGTGCCGGTATCCCTGACGGTTCCCGCGCCTGGTTTGGTCTGGCGCTGGCTGTGGGGTTCGGCACTTTCCAGCTCTCGGCAACTATCCTGCCTGCTAACGTCCCTAACCTGGTGATGAGCGGTGCGGCGGAAGGCTCGTACGGCATCCACCTGAACTATGTTCCGTATCTGCTGCTGCACACCCCGGTGCTGGGCATTCTCAAAGGACTGATCCTGATTGGCCTCATCTGCTGGTTATTCCCCGGCAGCCCAAAACCGCCGAAGGATCTGGCGCCATCTGAACCCATGGGGCAGGATGAAAAGCGCCTCGCCTGGCTGCTGGCGGTGGTGCTGGTGATGTGGGTCACGGAGAGCTGGCATGGTATTGGGCCGGCATGGACTGGGCTGGCGGCGTCCGTCATCGTTATGCTGCCGCGCGTTGGTTTTATCACCGGGGAAGAGTTTTCTGCGGGGGTGAATATGCGTACCTGCCTCTATGTTGCAGGCATTCTTGGGCTGGCCATCGTGGTAACGCAAACCGGTATCGGTACGGCGGTGGGCGAAGCGTTGCTCCGCATTATGCCGCTGGACGCAGACAAACCGTTCACCAGTTTCCTGGCGCTGACCGGTATCACCACCGCGCTCAACTTCATTATGACTGCCAACGGCGTTCCGGCGCTGTATACCACCCTGGCACAGAGCTTCTCAGATGCCACCGGCTTCCCGCTGCTGTCGGTGATTATGATTCAGGTACTGGGTTATTCCACGCCGCTGCTGCCGTATCAGGCGTCGCCGATTGTTGTGGCGATGGGGCTAGGGAAGGTGCCTGCAAAGGCGGGGATGATGCTCTGTCTGGCGCTGGCTGTTGCGACGTATCTGGTGCTGCTGCCGCTGGATTATCTGTGGTTTAGCTTGCTGGGGAAAGTGTAGTCCGCCCAACCCTCTCCCGAAGGGAGAGGGAGGAGAAGAGCGTAGGGCGGGTTAGCGAAGCGCCACCCGCCGCAAAGGCAATTACGCCTGTTTAGCCGCTTCTGCCGCTTTAACGATCACCGCGAAAGCGTCAGCTTTCAGGGATGCACCGCCAACCAGCGCGCCATCGATGTCTGGCTGGGTGAACAGCTCAGCAGCGTTGGAAGCGTTTACGGAACCGCCGTACTGGATAATCACTTGCTCAGCCACTTTCGCATCGGCTTTAGCAATGTGGTCACGGATGAATTTGTGCACGGCCTGAGCCTGCGCTGGCGTTGCAGATTTGCCGGTACCGATCGCCCAGACTGGCTCGTAAGCAATGACTGCACCTTCGAACGCTGCTGCGCCCTGCGTTTTCAGAACCGCGTCGATCTGACGTGCGCACACTTCTTCGGTTTTGCCCGCTTCGTTTTCTGCTTCGGTTTCACCGATGCACAGAACCGGGATCAGACCCTGCTCTTTCAGCACAGCGAATTTCTTCGCGATGAACTCGTCGGATTCTTTGTGGTAGGTGCGACGCTCTGAGTGGCCGATGATGATGTATTTTGCGCCGATATCTTTCAGCATTTCAGCGGAAGTTTCACCGGTGAACGCGCCAGACAGGTTAACGTCAACGTTCTGTGCACCCAGAATGATGTGGCTGCCGTCAGCGGCGCGTTTAGCCAGGTCCAGGTACATATCCGGCGGAGCGATAGCAACCGCGCAGCCCGTTACGCCAGCCAGCTCTTTACGCAGGTTCGCAACCAGTTCGTTTACCATGTGGCGGCTGCCGTTCAGTTTCCAGTTACCCATCACTAAAGGATGTCGCATTTCAATTCTCCACGCTAAATAAGCGAATTAAGGAATATGGCCGCCCTGTCGGGCAGCATGGTCTGTGAATCAGTATAGAGATTTTCCCTCGAAAGGCTTTGCTTTTTGTCATTAATTCGCCCCGCCGAGGGTGTCAGATAGCGCCAGCTTAATCGGTTCAACTGCGAAGGTCAGTCCTTTTTCGCCGTTATCCGCCACCACATAGCGAATTGCCCCTTCAGTTGTGGCGTAGTACCGCTTGTTTTTACCCGCGGCCAGCAGCTTTTGCAGCTTTTGCTGGCTTTGCTTTTTCGTCAGCGCGGGCGTAAACGCCTGTAATACCGCGCTCATGTACTCCTGCGCCTTCGTTTTTGCCGCTTTCTGCTCTGGGCCCTGGATCGGTAGCCAGGTGATTTGCATACTTTTGATTTTTAACGTCCCACGCTCCAGCGCCGTGGAGGCATACAAGTTTTCGTTTATCTTGCTCGCCGCGCGGGTCAGGGTTGGGGTGTCACGAGAAGTATCAATGGCGCGAAACTCATCCAGCGGCAACGTAGGGTTGGTCTGATTGAAGGTTTCACGAAACTGACTGATGGATTGATCGAACGACGGCGCGCCTGCCAGCAAATAGGGTGCCGTGGTAGGGGCCGACGTGTCGGCGGCGTGCAGCGGAAAACCCGCGCCAAGCATCGCTATACACAGGAAGAGAGTGTGTGCCGAACTTTTCATCAACATTGCCCCTGGCCGTAAGTGCTCATGATTAAAACGATATCTGCCCGGCTTGTCAAAAGGTCACAACTCCAGGGTAAAATGCGGACTAAATGATAATAAGGAACCTTACATGACCATACAGCAGTGGCTGTTTTCATTCAAAGGGCGTATCGGACGCCGTGATTTCTGGGTCTGGATGGTGACGTGGGTTGTCGCCATGCTGCTTCTGTTTTTCGTTGCGTACAATGCCTGGTTGAGCACGCAAACGGCGGCTTTTGCGCTGGTCTGTTTGCTGTGGCCAACGGCGGCCGTGGTGGTGAAACGTCTTCACGATCGTGGTCGTTCCGGCGCGTGGGCTTTTCTGATTATTCTGGCGTGGATGCTGGTCGCAGGGAACTGGGGGATGCTGCCGTCCATTCTTCCCTGGGTGGTGGGCAGGCTGCTGCCGTCCGTTATCTTCGTGATGATGATTGTCGATCTGGGCGCGTTTATCGGCACCCAGAGCGAAAATAAATACGGTAAAGACACCCTTGAGGTGAAGTACCGCTGATCACCAGTAGTGTTCGGCAGTCATATGACCCGGTCGGCGGCGAAGATGTTTCGTCATCTGCCGGGTATCCTTCAGAAGCTGTTGCGTATCCCGAACCATCTGCGGGTTACCACACAGCATGACGTGGCTGGTGTCGGCAGTCATCGGCAAACCCACTGCGTTTTCCAGCACACCACTCTCAATTAACGCCGGCACGCGACCGGTCAGCGTACCTGCTACGGTTTCGCGGCTGACGACGGTCTGAATTTTCAGCTTCCCGCCATATCGCTGTTCCAGCGCCTGCATCTGTGGCAAGTAGCTCAGGTCTGCGGCGTAGCGCGCAGCATGCACCAGCACGATGTTTTTAAAGCGCTCAAGGTCTTTGCCATATTGCAGAATGGAGAGGTAGGGGCCAATGGCCGTGCCGGTTGCCAGCATCCAGAGCGTGTCACAATCAGGGATCTCTTCGAGTACAAAGAAACCTGCTGCTTCACTCACAATTTGCACATCGTCACCGGGCTTAAGGGCGGCAAGGCGCGGGCTGAGCTTACCGTCCGGGACGGTCACCAGATAGAACTCAAGATCCGGATTATCCGGCGCGTTAACGTAAGAGTAGGCGCGCTGCACGCGTTCGCCGTCGACATCCAGCCCCAGCTTCGCAAATTGCCCGGCCTTAAACGGGTGAACGGGAGCATGCAGGGTGAGACTAAATAGCGCATCGGTCCAGAACTCTATCTTTGTGACTTTACCTGTTACCCAGTCCGCCATGATCTTCTCCTGTGCTGTTTCTCTGTTCTATCTTCCGTACTTGTGGGAAACATTTCCAGCCCCTTCGGGCCGGAAAGCTCTATCGATCAAACGGTTTTACAGAATGTGCGTCTGTACGTCCGGGTCTTTACGATCGAGATAGTGAATGGACTGAATGCGGCGAATGGTGCGCGATTTACCGCGGATCAGCAGCGTTTCGGTGGTCGCCATATTGCCCTTGCGGGTGATGCCGTCCAGCAGGTCACCTTTGGTGATGCCGGTGGCGGAGAAGACAACGTTGTCGCTGCGTGCCATTTCATTCAGCGCGAGAACCTTATTGGCTTCGATACCCATTGCTTCGCAGCGCGCCAGCTCGTTTTCACCGATACGGCGGTTCTCGTCGCTGTCGCCTTTCACCTCATGCCGAGGCAGCAGGCGCGCCTGCATATCGCCGTCCAGCGCGCGGATCACCGCCGCCGAGACCACGCCCTCCGGCGCACCGCCGATGCCGTACAGCACGTCTACTTCGCTGTCCGGCATGCAGGTCAGAATTGAGGCGGCAACATCGCCATCCGGAATGGCAAACACGCGCACGCCGAGCTTTTGCATCTGCGCGATGGTGGCGTCGTGGCGCGGTTTTGCCAGAATCGTCACGGTCAGTTCACTCAGGGGTTTGCCCAAAGCTCTGGCGATGTTGCGCAGGTTCTCTTCCAGCGGCAGGCTGAGGTCGATTGCGCCCTTCGCACCAGGACCGACTATCAGCTTTTCCATGTACATATCCGGCGCGTTAAGGAAGCAGCCTTTATCGCCCACGGCCAGAACCGCAAGCGCGTTGGCCTGACCCATCGCCGTCATGCGGGTGCCTTCAATCGGGTCTACGGCGATATCCACCGCATCCCCTTTGCCGGTACCGACTTTTTCACCGATATAGAGCATTGGCGCTTCGTCGATCTCGCCTTCGCCGATGACGATAGTGCCGTCGATGTTGACCTGGTTAAGTACAATGCGCATGGCATGGACAGCAGCACCGTCCGCGGTATTTTTGTCGCCACGCCCCAGCCATTTATAGCCTGCGAGGGCGGCCGCTTCGGTGACGCGGGAAAACTCGATAGCAAGTTCACGTTTCATGAGGTACTCGTGCAATCAAAAGGAATTGCACGAAGTTTATCACAGAGTGGGGAGGGGAGAGGGGACCGGTGCGGTTTGGGCCCCTCTCCCTCTCCTCATGGGAGAGGGAGAGGGAATATAGGATTACTCGTCGTGCTCTTCCCACGCCAGGGCGCGCTTCACTGCTTTCTTCCAGCCGCTGTAGCGGAAGTTGCGCTCGGTGGTTTCGATGCCCGGGCGGAACTCGCGCTCGATAACCGCTTTTTCCTGCAGCTCGTCCAGGTTCTGCCAGAAGCCTACCGCCAGACCGGCAAGATATGCCGCACCCAGCGCCGTGACTTCACGCACTTCAGGGCGCTCAACGCGGGTACCCAGAATGTCGGACTGGAACTGCATCAGGAAGTTATTCGCTACCGCGCCGCCGTCCACGCGCAGGGCGTGCAGACGAATGCCGGAGTCTGCCTGCATCGCTTCCAGCACGTCGCGCGTCTGGTAGGCAATGGATTCCAGGGTGGCGCGAATAATGTGGTTCGAGTTCACACCACGCGTCAGACCGAAAATCGCACCGCGTGCATAGGGATCCCAGTACGGTGCGCCCAGGCCGGTGAACGCTGGCACCACGTACACACCGTTGGTGTCCTTCACTTTGGTCGCAAAGTATTCGGAGTCGAAGGCATCGCTAATCAGCTTCATCTCGTCACGCAGCCACTGAATAGATGCACCCGCCATAAACACCGCACCTTCCAGGGCGTAGTTCACTTCACCGCGAGGGCCGCAGGCGATGGTGGTCAGCAGGCCGTTTTCTGATTTCACCGCTTTCTCACCGGTATTCATCAGCATAAAGCAGCCGGTGCCGTAGGTGTTCTTCGCCATCCCTTCTTTGACGCACAGCTGGCCGAACAGTGCCGCCTGCTGGTCACCGGCGATACCGGCGATAGGAATACGGGTGCCGCCTTTACCGCCAATGTTGGTCTGACCGTAGACTTCTGAAGACTTGCGCACTTCAGGCAGCATCGCGCGTGGGATATCCAGCGCGTCCAGCATCTTGTCATCCCACTCCAGGGTGTTGATGTTGAACAGCATGGTACGCGAGGCGTTGGTGTAGTCGGTGACGTGAACACGTCCCTGGGTCATCTTCCAGATAAGCCAGGTATCAACGGTTCCGAACAGCAGCTCGCCGCGTTTTGCTCGTTCGCGTGAACCTTCCACGTGGTCGAGGATCCACTTCACTTTGGTGCCGGAGAAGTACGGGTCAACCACCAGACCGGTGGCGCTGCGCACGTACTCTTCCATCCCGTCACGCTTCAGCTGTTCACAGATTTCTGAGGTACGGCGGCACTGCCAGACAATAGCGTTGTAGATAGGCTTACCGGTTTCGCGTTCCCAGACAATCGTCGTTTCACGCTGGTTGGTAATACCGATAGCGGCAATCTCGTCGGAACTGATATCGGCTTTCGCCAGTACTTCAACCAGCGTTGAGCTTTGTGAAGCCCAGATCTCCATTGGGTCATGTTCTACCCAGCCTGGACGAGGGTAAATTTGCTCAAATTCACGTTGAGACACGCTGACAATGTTCGCGTCATGATCCATTACGACAGCGCGGGAGCTGGTAGTGCCCTGGTCGAGCGCAACGATATATTTTTTTTCGGTCATGGTATGTGTCCCGTAGTCAGATTACAGCGAAGCTTTTTGTTGTGCGGTAGAAGTCGTTTCCTTCTCCTCTTCCACACAGGTGTCGCACGGTAAGTGGCGACCAATTAATTTGCGGTAGCTAAACGCGCCCAGCGCGGCCCCAACCACCGGCGCAAAAAGCGGTACCAGGAAGTAAGGGATATCTTTCCCGCCAGTAAAGGCCACGTCGCCCCATCCCGCGATAAACGCGAAGGCTTTCGGTCCGATATCACGCGCCGGGTTCATCGCAAACCCGGTCAGCGGGCCCATGGATGCGCCGATCACCGCAATCAGCAGACCAATCAGCAAGGGGGCCAGCGGGCCACGCGGAATGCCGTTTCCGTCGTCGGTCAGCGCCAGGATAACGCCCATCAGAATAGCGGTAATCACCATTTCAACTGCGAACGCCTGCACAAAATTGATATGCGGGTTTGGATAGGTTGAGAAGATGCCTGCCAGATCCAGACTTTCGACGCTGCCGCGCACCATATGATGCGTCTGTTCGAAGTCGATGAAAAGATTGTAATAAAGCCCGTAAACTAACGCCGCTGCACAAAACGCGCCGGCAAACTGAGAAAGAATGAAGGGAACAACTTTGCGTCCGTCGAAGCACGCGAACAGCCACAGTGCGATAGTCACCGCCGGGTTAAGATGTGCACCAGAAACCCCTGCAGTCAGGTAGATGGCCATCGCCACGCCCAGACCCCAGATGATACTGATTTCCCACTGACCAAAACTGGCACCCGCCACTTTCAGTGCAGCGACACAGCCCACTCCGAAGAATATCAACAACCCGGTACCAAGGAACTCGGCAATGCACTGGCCTTTTAAGGTTGATGTCTGACTCATAATCGGAATCCTGAAGAAATTGATGTTTATTGTTAGCGTGGTCGCCCGTGACAGCCACGATGCCCTGTAGACATAGTGTTAATTTATCGTTAACGAGCAAAAACGAGAAATATCGAAATCAAAATGTGTGGTCTGTGTCAATAAAATGAGCGTTTTCGCGCCATAAAGCGCGTTTTTGCATCAGAAATGGAATGTGAGCTGAATCATTTCATTAACGAATGAGTTAACAACTTAGTGGTATATGCCGCGAACGCACCAGGACGAGACCGAAAAGTGTTGCAAACCGCGATCTGCGCGGCGTGTCGCTGGACACAGAGCGCCGCGCTCCATACAATCGATGGAATATGTCGTGCGCGTTTACGTTAAAGCGTCGCCTTGCAATTCAGGAGAGGTAGCATCATGTCTTTAGAAGTGTTTGAGAAACTGGAATCGAAAGTACAGCAGGCGATTGACACCATCACGCTGCTGCAAATGGAAATTGAAGAGCTGAAAGAGAAAAACAACAGCCTGGCGCAGGAAGTGCAGAACGCGCAGCACAGCCGCGAAGAACTGGAGCGTGAAAACAACCAGCTGCGCGAACAGCAGAACGGCTGGCAGGATCGCCTGCAGGCGCTGCTGGGACGTATGGAAGAGGTCTGATTCCCATTGGGATTAACTGACCAGGCCGGGTAAGGCGACGCCGCCACCCGGCTTTTTTATGGTTTCTGCTCACTGACATCAAACCATAAAAAAGGCCGCCATCGGCGGCCTTAACGCTACTTGTCCTGCGCTGTCATAGCAAAAGCGACAAATCCACTCGGTTCATCACTCTTTACAACGAGTACGCTGGCGACAATGAACGCGATACATAAATAGCGTTTCATCATGCGGTCCCTGCAGCTAACCGCTCCACCGTTCACCACCGGTGATAAGTCGGCGGACACAAGCCCGGTTAAAGGTTGCTTTACGGTTGTGAATACACCTTTCCCTGGACCGATGCCCATGTGCGAGATGGCGGAAAGGAACGATGCATCATAATGAGCAACAGCAGTGTAGTTAAGGTCTTCAGCGGAAATTAGGAATTTATAAAGGGTCGACGGGGGTTACCGGAGGGATGAACCAGGGTAAGATAAAAATCCTGGTTAAAGGTTGCAAGATAATCCAACGGACCGCGAATCCCGAGGGACAAAAAAACCGCCACATTGTTATTGGCGGTTTTTTTATGATTTATGCTTACTGTTTTATTACTCAATATCCAGCGGATCTTCCGAAAGAATAATCCCGGTGTTATCAGCGTAAAGATGGTCGCCGGAGAAGAAGGTCACGCCGCCAAAATTGACGCGGACGTCGCTTTCACCGATACCGTCACCTGCTGCGCCTACCGGAATGGCCGCAATCGCCTGAATCCCGATATCCAGGTCTTCGAGATCGTCCACCTGGCGCACGGAACCGTACACCACAATGCCTTCCCACTCGTTCTGCACGGCAATGCCGGCCAGCTCTGCATCTATCAGAGCACGACGCACGGAACCGCCGCCATCGACGACCAAAACGCGGCCACGACCATTCTGTTCGAGCAGATCGTACAGCAACCCGTTGTCCTCGAAACATTTCACCGTGACGATTTGTCCGCCAAACGACGACCGTCCACCAAAGTTGGAGAACAGCGGTTCAACGACGTTGACATCTTCCTGGTAGATGTCACAAAGCTCGGAGGTATCGTATTTCATAGGTTTACCGCTCAGTTGCTGCGAATGTGTTCAGTATATCGTGCTAAATGCGTTGTTGGCAAAATCATCAATTGTTAATTGATATTTGTCAGCTAACTGAGCGTCTGGCTTAAGACAATCCCAATGACGAACAACAGGTTAGTCAGCAGGGCGCCTTTTACCGTTCGTTCCAGCATCGGCGGCATCGCGGCCGGGCTAAGTTCACGCATGACGAAGCGGGCCTGCTTAATCAGCAGCGGCGCGGCGAGTATAAACAGCCAGCCCCATACGCTGTGCAGCGAGATCAGATTAAACAGTGCCAGACAAACCAGGGCACCAATCAGCAGGCAGGCATGATAGCGGCGCGCATTGACCGGCCCCAGACGTACCGCGAGCGTGTTTTTACCGTTCTCACGGTCACTGTCGATATCGCGCAGGTTATTGATGTTGAGTACCGCCGTCGCCAGCAGACCGCAGGCGGTTGCGGGCAGGAAAAGGGCAGGGATAACGGTATGCACCTGCAGGTACCAACTCCCCATCACGCTCAGCCAGCCGAAGAACACCAGCACGGAGATATCCCCGAGGCCAATATACCCGTAAGGACGCGTACCGACGGTGTAGGTAATGGCCGCGATAATTGCGAGCAAGCCCAGCACCAGGAAGCCGATGAAGTCGCTGGTGGTTTTCGAGGCGACCGTCACCAGTGCCAGACCCGATAAACAAATCAGTACCACGGTGATAATCAGCGCGCGCTTCATCTGTGCCTGGGTAATCACCCCTTTCTGCATCCCGCGCAGCGGTCCGATACGGTCAGGTTTGTCACTGCCTTTCACCGCATCACCGTAGTCGTTAGCGAGATTGGAGAGAATTTGCAGCAGCCCTGCGGTAATCAATGCCAGCGCAGCGACCAGAGGATCAAAATAACCTTGCCACCAGGCAAGTGCCGTGCCGACGATAATGGCGGCAAAGGCCAGAGGAAGCGTTTTAGGGCGTAGACTTTCGAGCCACGCCTGAGTACGGCTGATATCAGTCATAAGTATTTAGCCAATAAAAATGGGGGCATTAGCCCCCATTAACGGTGATGAGAATGCAATAACCGCGATTATAGGATAAAACGGCTAAGATCTTCATCTGCCACTAACGCATCAAGATGTTTGCTCACATATTCAGCGTCAATGGTAATGGTTTGACCGTTAAGGTCGCTCGCATCATAAGAGATATCCTCCACCAGGCGTTCCAGCACGGTATGCAGACGACGCGCACCGATGTTTTCGGTGGTTTCGTTAACCTGCCACGCGGCCTGGGCGATACGTTTGATACCGTCTTCGGTGAACTCCAGGTTCACGCCTTCGGTCGCCATCAGCGCTTTGTACTGTACGGTCGCAGAGGCGTTTGGCTCGGTCAGGATGCGTTCGAAATCTTCGGTGGTCAGCGCCTGCAGTTCAACGCGGATCGGCAGACGACCCTGCAGTTCCGGGATCAGGTCAGACGGGCTGGCAACCTGGAACGCGCCGGAAGCGATAAACAGGATGTGGTCCGTTTTCACCATACCGTGCTTGGTGGAGACGGTGCAGCCTTCAACCAGCGGCAGCAGGTCGCGCTGAACGCCTTCACGGGACACGTCCGGGCCGGAGCTGTTGCCGCCGCGCTTACAAATTTTGTCGATTTCGTCGATGAACACGATGCCGTGCTGCTCAACCGCGTCGATAGCATCCTGCTTCAGCTCTTCCGGGTTCACCAGCTTCGCCGCTTCTTCTTCAATCAGCAGCTTCATCGCGTCTTTGATTTTCAGCTTACGTGCTTTCTGCTTCTGGCCGCCCAGGTTCTGGAACATGGACTGCAGCTGGCTGGTCATCTCTTCCATGCCAGGAGGTGCCATGATTTCTACACCCATTGGCGCGGCAGCAAGATCGATCTCAATCTCTTTATCATCCAGCTGGCCTTCACGCAGTTTTTTGCGGAATGCCTGACGCGCGGCAGACGGTTCAGCCTGCTGCTCAGCCTGGCCCCAGTTGTTTTTCGCCGGTGGGATCAGCACGTCGAGAATGCGCTCTTCGGCCATCTCTTCCGCGCGATAGCGGTTTTTCTCAATCGCCTGGACGCGCACCATTTTGATTGCCGAGTCGGTCAGATCGCGGATGATGGAGTCCACTTCTTTACCCACATAGCCCACTTCGGTGAACTTGGTAGCTTCGACTTTGATGAAAGGCGCGTTCGCCAGCTTCGCCAGACGACGGGCAATTTCGGTTTTACCGACACCGGTTGGGCCGATCATCAGAATGTTTTTCGGCGTCACTTCATGGCGCAGCTCTTCGTCAAGCTGCATACGACGCCAGCGGTTACGCAGAGCGATAGCCACGGAGCGCTTGGCGTTATCCTGGCCGATAATGTGTTTGTTCAGTTCGCTGACAATTTCGCGTGGGGTCATTTCAGACATGGGAGATCCTTACGCTTTGGAGGTCAATTCTTCGATGGTGTGGTTATGGTTGGTATAGATGCAGATATCACCTGCAATATCCAACGCCTTCACCGCGATATCACGTGCGTTCATGTCGGTATTTTCCAACAGCGCGCGGGCTGCAGCCTGGGCATAAGGGCCGCCAGAGCCGATGGCAATCAGGTCATTCTCCGGCTGAATAACGTCACCGTTACCGGTGATGATCAGCGAAGCGGTTTCATCGGCTACCGCCAGCAGCGCTTCGAGCTTGCGCAGCATACGGTCGGTACGCCAGTCTTTTGCCAGCTCAACGGCCGCTTTCACCAGATGACCCTGGTGCATTTCAAGCTTGCGTTCAAACAGTTCAAACAGCGTGAAGGCATCAGCTGTACCGCCTGCAAAACCGGCGATCACTTTGTCGTTATAGAGACGACGGACTTTCTTCACGTTGCCTTTCATGACGGTATTACCCAGCGTGGCCTGGCCATCACCGGCGATTACCACATGGCCGTTACGGCGTACACTTACTATTGTTGTCACGAGCAGACCCCCTGGTTACAAATTCGGGAAACAGAAGCCCTGAGCCTGTGCTCAGGGCTGAATTAAATGATAGATGGGGGAGATTTTGGGGGTTTCAACCCCCAGAGGCGAGTCGAATGCAGTTTGTGTGGCCGGCCACTTTCAAACGAGAAAGGGTGCCATCGGCGTTTTCTTTGCCTTTGACCGGGCCAATCACCACGCGGTTCCAGCCGTTATTGGTGGTAATGCGTGAATCAAACCCTTCAAATGCCAGCTGAGCACGCACGGTTTCGGCCTGCTCCGCACCTTTAAACGAACCGCACTGTACCATCCAGCGGCGTTCGTCTTTTTTCTCAGCCGTCTGCTTCGGCGCTTCGGTCTCTTTGGTGACCGGCGCAGCCTGCTGCGTTTTCGGCTGCTGTGCAGTGGTATGCGCTGGCGTCTGGAGCAGATCCTGATACGGCTGAGCCGCCTGTTTTTGCGGCTGTGCTTTTGGCTGCTGCTGAACAGGCTGAGATTGTACCGTACGCGTCTGCTGCTGCGGTTGCTGGTAAGGCTGTGCCTTCGGCTGCTGTACCGGCTGAGTTTGCGTCCACTGCTGCTGCTGTTGCTGCTGAATTTGAGCCTGGCGCTGACGCTGCAACTGCAACGTTTGCTGACGCTGCGCTGGCGTTTGTTCATTCCATGGCACTTCGTTCAACTGCGTCGGCTGCTGGCGCATATCGGCCTGCATTTGTGCCAGCAACTGGCGCTGCTCGTCCGTCAGTTGATCGGCATTCTTCACTTCACCACCGGCAGAGGGCTCGGTAGGCGCACGCACGCCAGGCTGGCGGCTTTCCAGCTCTTTGATATAGCGCCAGCGCTCTTCAGGTTTCGGAGGAAGGCCATTACCGGCCACTTTACTGGCCTGAAGCGCCTCGGACTCTTCCTTTTTATGGTGCGTGATGAAGTACAGACCACCAATAAAGGCGACGACAACAGCCGCAGCAATAGCGACCATTGCTGGCGAGACAGCAGGCAGGCTACGTTGCTTTTTCCTTGAGCTACTCTTTTTGCGTCGCGAAGGTGCCGGCTGGCCGCGACGTACATAATCTCGTTGTGCCACTATCGTTTCGCTGTATTTATTCGTTCGTCAGCCCGCCATGTTACTTAAGCGGCGGGGCTTTGACCAGATAAGGGTGTCCTAAAGACGTTTACGTTAAGTCAATGCCTGGGTAGAGCCCCGGACTATCAGTTCGCAGTCCAGCAACCGCGAGCCGCTGCTAACTGTTTGACCGTGAAGCTGATCCAGCAGAAGCAGCATCGCTTCGCGACCGATTTGATAGCGCGGTTGCGCGACCGTTGAGAGCGGCGGATCGCAAAATTCTGAAAGCGAAATATTATCGAATCCGATGATGGATAAATCTTTCGGTATGCGCAGGCCGCGGCGTTTGGCGTACGATAACGCGCCCAGCGCCATCACGTCGCTGTGACAAAATACGGCGGTTGGCGGTTCAGGCAGGTCCAGAAGCTTCTCCAGCGCCTGGCCACCGGCTGCGAAGGTAAAATCACCGCGGGCAATGTAGTGCGGATCGACGATAACGCCAGTACGGCGCAGTGCCTGAACGTAGCCCTGCAGGCGGTAGTGGCACAGCGGCATTTCTTCTGGCCCGGCAATACAGCCAATGCGCTTATGCCCCAGCTCCTGAAGATAGTTCACCGCGTTGAATGCGGCGGTGAGGTTATCGATATGGACCGTCGGTAGCTCCAGTTCAGGGGCAAACTCATTGGCCATGACCATCGGCGGTAAATTGCGTTGTTCTTCGATGCTGGCGTCAAACGGCAGGCGCGAGCCAAGCAGCAGCATGCCGTCGATCTGCTTGGTAATAATGAGGTCGATAAAGGTTTTTTCCTGCTGGTTCTGATGGGCGCAGTCGCCAATCAGAACGAGGTAGCCTTGTTCCGCCGCCGTCACTTCGATACCGCGGATAATCTCACTGAAGAAGGGATCGCAGATGTCCGGCACAATCACAAGGATTGTGCGTGATTCATTGCGTTTGACGTTGCGCCCCATCGCCTGTGGGAAATAACCCACTTCAAGCGCAGCCTGCTCTACCCGGTTGCGGGTCGCCTGGGAGACTTTATCCGGGTTCATTAATGCGCGGGACACGGTTGCCGTTGAGACTTGTGCTTTCTCGGCAACGTCTTTCATGGTCGCCGTGGCAACCTCTTTCCTGGACTTCAACGTCTTCTCCTCGCCTGAACACCGAACTTCTGACATCACCATTTTTACAGATAGTTAATGGAATCGGTTACAGAATTTTCATAAAAAGTGTGAGGAGCGTTAAATTTTTCGATCCGTCTTCAGCCTTCGATGGGATCGACGTCCAGCACCCACTTCACTTTACGTGCTTCAGGCAGGGTGTTGATCAGCGCCAGCGTGCCGCTAACAATGTGCTGTAAACGGATCCGCGAAGGATGCTGGAGCAAAATTTGCCAGCGGAAACGTCCGCCGCGTTTCGGCGCCAGCGCCGGTACCGGACCCAGGATCCACAGCTGATTATCCACCAGGGGGCTGGCCTGCAGGAGATTTCTCAGCTGCTGCAGGAAAAGCGGTGCCTGCTGGTTGTTATGATCTTCCGCGCGGATGATGACGTGGCTGGTCCACGGCGGCAGCTGCATGGTCTGTCGTTCGGCCAGCGCCTGCTCGGCAAAGGCGTCATAGCCTTTGTGCAGCAGGGTTTGCAGCAGCGGGTGCTCAGGGTGGTGCGTCTGCAGAACCACTTCGCCCTGTTTGCCTGCGCGCCCTGCCCGTCCGGCCACCTGGGTATAGAGCTGGGCAAAACGCTCGGCCGCGCGGAAATCCGCAGAGAACAGCGCGCCGTCCACGTCCAGCAGGGCGACCAGCGTGACGTCCGGGAAGTGGTGTCCTTTTGCCAGCATTTGGGTACCAATCAGAATGCGCGCCCCGCCGCGATGTACTTCCGCGAGCTGCTGTTCCAGCGCGCCCTTGCGGCTGGTGGTGTCTCTGTCGATACGAGAGATTGGAACGTCAGGGAAGAAGGGCGCCAGCGCCTGCTCAAGCTGTTCCGTTCCTAGTCCGACCGGCACGATATGCGTTGACCCGCACGATGGACACTGGCGCGGCACCGGACGCTGGCTGTCGCAGTGGTGACAACGCAGGTGGCGCTGTGCCTGATGGAAGGTGTAGTAGTGGTCACAGCGTGGGCATTCCGCAATCCAGCCGCAGTCGTGGCACAGTAGGGCGGGTGCAAATCCGCGGCGGTTGAGGAACAGAATCACCTGGTTGCCCGCCTGCAAATGCTGACGCATGCGGGTAATCAATGCGGGTGCTAGCCCGGCCTGAACCTGCTGACCTTTTAGATCGAGCACGTGCTGAATGGCCGGACGGGCATTCCCGGCACGACGCGTCAGACGCAGCATATGATATTTGCGCTGGCGCACGTTGTGCAGGGTTTCGAGCGCAGGGGTGGCGGAGCCAAGAATAATCGGAATTTGCTCGCTGTGGGCGCGATAAACTGCCAGATCGCGGGCATGGTAGCGCCAGCCTTCCTGTTGCTTATAGGAGCTGTCGTGCTCTTCGTCGATCACGATCACGCCAAGATTTTTAAACGGCGTAAACAGCGACGAGCGGGTGCCGATCACAATCGCCGCTTCGCCATTTTTCGCTTTCAGCCAGGCGCTGAGGCGTTCGCTGTCGTTCAGACCGGAGTGCAGGACCTCAACCGGCGCGTTAAAGCGCTCGCGGAATCGAGCGATGGTTTGAGGGGTTAAGCCAATTTCCGGCACCATGACCAGCGCCTGTTTGCCCTGCGCGAGCACGTTTTCCAGCACGCTCAGATACACTTCGGTCTTACCGGAACCGGTGACGCCCGCCAGCAGCCAGGCAGAAAAATGGTCCGAGGCGCTGTGAATGGCGCCGACCGCGGTGGCCTGCTCGGTATTCAGGCGCAGACGATCCCCTGAAACGGAGAAGCCGTCGCGCCAGTCGTGAAGGGCTGGGGCCTGGCTTGCCAGCTCGCTCAGACCTTTCTTTCTCAGGGCCTGTAAAGCGGCTTCGCTCACCTCAAGTTCGTCGACCTGATGCCGCCAGATGTTACCCTGGCGCAGAGCGGCCAGCGCCTGCTGCTGTTTCTGCGATCGTTTGAGGCTATTAATGTCTACGGCCTGCCCTTGCTCGGTGGCAAACCAGTACCACATCGGCGCATGGCTGGCGCTCTTACCCTGGCGCAGCAGGATAGGCAGGGCGTGGAACAGGACATCCCCAATCGGATGATGGTAGTAATCAGCCGCCCACAGTAGCAGTCGCCAGGTGTTGGTGGAGTAAACCGGTTCGCTGTCCAGTACCTCAATGACCGATTTCAGCTCATTAAGGGGGAGTTCGCTTTTATCGCTGACGGAAACAACGATCCCCACACGCTGTTGTTTGCCAAACGGCACGGTCACGCGACAGCCCGCTTTGGCGCTCATGCTGTCGGGCAGCAGGTAGTCAAAGGTGCGGGGAAGCGGAACGGGCAGGGCAACGTGAGCGACGGGCATCGAATCTTCCTGACTTGAAAAGTGGCGCGTTAGTATACACATTAGTGAAAGCGGCGTGCGGATCAGTTTGCATACGTTGGTCAAATTCTGTATGATTCGCCGCCTTTGGTGTACTTTACGCCAAAGAACTTACATTCAACATCGCGTGGTGTCTGGCGTTAGGGCTGGAAGAGCGACGCGGCCTTAACTGAGGTTCTCCCATGAAAAAAGATATTCACCCGAAATACGAAATGATTACTGCAAACTGTTCTTGCGGTAACTCTATCCAGATCCGCTCCACCGTGGGTCACGATCTGAACCTGGACGTGTGCGGCAAATGCCACCCGTTCTACACTGGTAAGCAGCGTGATGTTGCAACCGGTGGCCGTGTTGACCGCTTCAACAAGCGTTTCAGCATCCCGGGCGCTAAATAAGTTTCCCGAAAAAAAGGCACCGCAAGGTGCCTTTTTTGTATCCGCTTCTCAGTATTCCCACGTATCCGGGTCAATACCCAGTTCACGCATGATCACCTTCGCCTCTTCCGGGATTTCGTCGCTACGCTCTTTGCGCAGATCGTCATCGTTCGGCAACGGTTGACCGGTAAACGCATGCAGGAACGCTTCGCACAGCAGTTCGCTATTGGTCGCGTGACGCAGGTTGTTCACCTGACGACGCGTACGTTCATCGGTGAGGATCTTTAACACCTTCAGAGGAATGGAAACCGTAATTTTCTTTACTTGCTCACTCTTCTTACCGTGCTCAGCGTATGGGCTGATATATTCGCCGCTCCATTCAGCCATGAGATACCTTTAATCCTCTCAGTCATTAATCTAAAGGTGCAAACCGGTCACTGCCCGTTTTGAACCGTAATCTTGCGTAGTTTACCGTAGAGACGATACCGTGGCACGGATATTGCCGCTGCAGCGTGCACTAAAGCATATAATTTTAACGGCTATTTGCGCATTGCTCAATCTATACGCAAAGAAGTTTAGATGTCCAGATGTATTGACGTCCATAATTTGAATGTTTACTCTGGTGCCTGACTTTTCACCTCATTCGCCAGGAAGCCCTCACCATGACGCGTAAACAGGCCACTATTGCAGTGCGTAGCGGATTAAATGATGACGAGCAGTACGGCTGCGTTGTCCCGCCGATTCATCTTTCCAGTACCTACAATTTCACCGGATTTAATGAACCCCGCGCGCACGACTACTCGCGTCGTGGCAACCCTACGCGTGATGTGACCCAGCGTGCGCTGGCCGAGCTGGAAGGGGGCGCAGGGGCCGTATTGACCAACACCGGGATGTCTGCGATTCACCTGGTGACGACCGTGTTCCTGAAGCCGGGAGACCTGCTGGTCGCCCCGCACGACTGCTATGGCGGCAGCTATCGCCTGTTTGACAGCCTCGCAAAACGCGGCTGCTATCGCGTGCTGTTTGTCGATCAAAACGACGAACAGGCGCTGAAACAGGCGCTGACAGAGAAACCAAAGCTCGTTCTGGTGGAAAGTCCAAGCAACCCATTGTTGCGCGTTGTCGATATTGCGAAAATTTGTCAGCTCGCAAGGGATGCGGGAGCGATAAGTGTAGTGGATAATACGTTCCTCAGTCCGGCCCTTCAGAACCCACTCGCACTGGGTGCTGATCTGGTATTGCATTCATGCACTAAATATCTGAACGGCCACTCTGACGTGGTAGCGGGCGTGGTGATTGCAAAAGATCCCGACGTTGTCACGGAACTGGCATGGTGGGCCAATAACATTGGCGTCACCGCCGGGGCGTTCGACAGCTACCTGCTGTTGCGCGGCATCCGTACGCTTTCTCCGCGTATGGAAGTGGCGCAGCGCAATGCCCAGGCCATTGTCGATTTCCTGAAAACCCAGCCGCTGGTGAAGAAGCTTTATCACCCGTCGCTGCCGAAAAACCAGGGGCACGAGATTGCCGCGCGCCAGCAGAAAGGGTTTGGCGCGATGTTAAGTTTTGAACTGGACGGCGACGAGCAAACGCTGCGTCGCTTCCTGAGCGGGCTGTCATTGTTTACGCTGGCGGAATCATTAGGTGGGGTTGAAAGCTTGATCTCCCACGCCGCAACCATGACGCACGCCGGTATGGCACCGGAAGCACGTGCCGCCGCCGGGATTTCCGAGACGCTGCTGCGTATCTCGACCGGTATTGAAGATTCTGAAGATTTAATTGCCGATCTGGAAAATGGCTTCCGGGTCGCAGCCAAGGGGTAATCATGAGTGTGATAGCGCAGGCAGGGGCGAAGGGTCGTCAGCTGCACAAGTTTGGTGGTAGTAGTCTTGCTGATGTGAAATGTTATCTGCGCGTTGCAGGGATCATGACGGAGTATTCACAGCCGGGTGACATGATGGTTGTCTCCGCGGCGGGCAGCACCACCAACCAGTTGATTAGCTGGCTGAAACTGAGCCAGACCGATCGCCTTTCTGCGCATCAGGTGCAACAGTCCTTACGCCGCTATCAGAGCGAACTGATTGCTGGCCTGCTGCCAGCGGACGTTGCCGACGGGCTGATCAGCGCTTTTACGCACGATCTTGAACGTCTGGCGGCCCTGCTGGACAGCGGGATCACCGACGCGGTGTATGCCGAAGTGGTGGGCCACGGTGAAGTGTGGTCTGCACGTCTGATGGCTGCCGTGCTGCAACATCTGGGTGTGGATGCCGCCTGGCTCGACGCCCGTGATTTCCTCCGCGCCGAACGCGCCGCACAGCCGCAGGTGGATGAAGGGTTATCCTATCCGCTGCTGCAACAGCTCCTGGTGCAGCATCCCGGCAAACGTATTGTTGTCACCGGCTTTATCAGCCGCAGCAACGCGGGCGAAACCGTGCTGCTGGGCCGTAACGGTTCTGACTATTCAGCAACGCAAATCGGTGCGCTGGCGGGCGTATCCCGCGTGACCATCTGGAGCGACGTGGCCGGCGTTTACAGCGCGGACCCGCGTAAAGTGAAAGATGCCTGTTTGCTGCCGCTGCTGCGTCTCGACGAAGCCAGCGAGCTGGCGCGTCTGGCCGCGCCGGTACTGCACGCGCGCACGCTGCAGCCGGTGTCCGGCAGCGATATAGACCTCCAGCTGCGTTGCAGCTATACCCCGGATCAAGGCTCTACGCGTATCGAGCGCGTGCTGGCGTCCGGTACCGGGGCGCGTATTGTCACCAGCCACGACGACATCTGTCTGATTGAGTTCCAGGTGCCCGCGGGCCAGGATTTCAAGCTGGCGCATAAAGATATCGACCTGGTGTTAAAGCGTGCCCAGGTGCGTCCGCTGGCCGTTGGCGTGCATAACGACCGCCAGCTGCTGCAGTTCTGCTATACCGCTGAAGTGGCGGACAGCGCCCTGAAGATTCTGGATGAAGCGGGCCTGCCGGGCGAGCTTCGCCTGCGTCAGGGGCTGGCGCTGGTGGCGATGGTGGGGGCGGGCGTCACCCGTAACCCGCTGCATTGCCACCGCTTCTGGCAGCAGCTGAAAGGCCAGCCGGTTGAATTTACCTGGCAGTCAGAAGAGGGCATCAGCCTGGTCGCCGTGCTGCGTAAAGGGCCAACCGAAAGCCTGATTCAGGGTCTGCACACCTCCCTGTTCCGCGCGGAAAAACGCATCGGCCTGGTGCTGTTTGGTAAAGGCAACATCGGTTCCCGCTGGCTGGAGCTGTTCGCCCGTGAGCAGGTGACGCTTTCGGCACGTACCGGGTTTGAATTCATTCTCGCAGGCGTGGTGGACAGCCGCCGCAGCCTGCTGAATTACGAAGGGCTGGACGCCAGCCGGGCGCTGGCCTTCTTTAACGATGAGGCCGTCGAGCAGGATGAAGAGTCGCTGTTCCTGTGGATGCGCGCGCACCCGTATGACGATCTGGTGGTGCTGGACGTCACCGCCAGCGAACAGCTTGCCGATCAGTATCTGGATTTCGCCAGCCACGGTTTCCACGTTATCAGTGCCAACAAGCTGGCGGGGGCGAGCAGCACGGATAAATACCGTCAGATCCACGACGCGTTTGAAAAAACAGGCCGCCACTGGCTGTATAACGCCACCGTTGGGGCGGGCCTGCCGGTTAACCACACCGTGCGTGACCTGATTGAAAGCGGCGACAGCATTCTGGCGCTGAGCGGGATCTTCTCCGGCACGCTCTCCTGGCTGTTCCTGCAGTTTGACGGCACCGTACCGTTTACCGACCTGGTGGATCAGGCGTGGCAGCAGGGCTTAACCGAGCCTGACCCGCGTGTTGACCTCTCCGGTAAAGACGTGATGCGTAAGCTGGTGATTCTGGCGCGCGAAGCGGGTTACGACATCGAACCGGATGCCGTCCGCGTCGAGTCCCTGGTGCCTGCTGGCTGTGAAGAAGGGTCTGTGGACCATTTCTTTGAAAATGGTGAAGAGCTTAACGAGCAGATGGTGCAGCGTCTGGAAGCGGCGAACGAGATGGGACTGGTGCTGCGCTATGTGGCGCGTTTTGAGGCCAACGGTAAAGCCCGTGTCGGCGTCGAGGCGGTGCGACCTGACCATCCGCTGGCGGCGCTGCTGCCGTGCGATAATGTCTTCGCGATCGAAAGCCGCTGGTACCGCGATAACCCGCTGGTGATCCGTGGCCCGGGCGCGGGGCGCGATGTCACCGCCGGAGCGATCCAGTCCGACATCAACCGTCTGGCTAAGCTGCTGTAACGTCTACATTTCCCTCTCCCTGTGGGAGAGGGCCGGGGTGAGGGCATCGGACCGCGCTCACCCCATCATGAATTTCCTTCATCTTCCCTGAGCAAACCTCACCGTTATTGTTGATTATTTATGTTGACGTCCCTCCGCTTTTCCGTCATTTTTACATCTGGACGTCTAAACGTATAGAAGTTCACAATACAACAAACAATGACACGCGACAGATAGAGGTAAGGTATGAGCTTTTTTCACGCCAACCAGCGGGAAGCACTGAATCAGAGCCTGGCCGAAGTAAACGGCCAGATTAACGTCTCTTTTGAATTTTTCCCGCCGCGCACCAGTGAAATGGAGCAAACCCTGTGGAGCTCTATCGATCGCCTGAGCAGCCTGAAGCCAAAGTTTGTCTCCGTGACCTACGGTGCGAACTCCGGCGAGCGCGACCGCACGCACAGCATCATCAAAGGCATTAAAGACCGTACCGGTCTGGAAGCTGCGCCGCACCTCACCTGTATCGACGCCACCCGTGACGAGTTACGTGCCATTGCCCAGGACTACTGGAACAACGGTATCCGTCATATTGTCGCCCTGCGCGGCGATCTGCCGCCGGGAAGCGGTAAGCCGGAAATGTATGCCGCCGACCTGGTCGCGTTGCTGAAAGACGTGGCCGACTTTGATATCTCCGTCGCCGCGTATCCTGAAGTTCATCCGGAAGCGAAAAGCGCCCAGGCGGACCTGCTCAACCTGAAGCGTAAAGTGGATGCGGGTGCCAATCGCGCGATTACCCAGTTCTTCTTTGATGTGGAGAGCTACCTGCGTTTCCGTGACCGCTGCGTTTCCGCGGGCATCGACGTCGAAATTATCCCGGGAATTTTGCCGGTCTCTAACTTCAAACAGGCGAAGAAATTTGCTGATATGACCAACGTGCGCATTCCGCTGTGGATGTCCAAAATGTATGAAGGGCTGGACGATGACCCGGAGACCCGCAAGCTGGTGGGCGCTAACATCGCGATGGACATGGTGAAGATCTTAAGCCGCGAAGGGGTGAAGGATTTCCACTTCTACACGCTCAACCGCGCGGAAATGAGCTATGCCATCTGTCACACCCTGGGCGTTCGTCCGGCATAAAAAAATAGAAAGCCCTTATAAAATGAGGGCTTTTTAATCAAACAGATAGTTAAAAGGTATTAACTATCGAATCTGTGGATTATTTCAACTATATCTTATTGCTAGTGGTGTATATCGTAACGGTAACACTGTACAAGGGAGCATAGCGATGAGCACGTCAGACGAGACCAATAACGCAGCATCAGCCGGCAAATGCCCGTTCCATCACGGCGGCGCCGATCACAGCGCGGGAGCAGGTACAAGCAGCCGTGACTGGTGGCCAAAGCAACTCCGCATTGACCTTCTTAACCAACATTCCAACCGTTCTAACCCGCTGGGTGAAGACTTCGACTACCGCAAAGAATTTAGCAAACTCGACTACTCTGCCCTCAAAGGCGATCTCAAAGCGCTTTTAACCGACTCTCAGCCGTGGTGGCCTGCTGACTGGGGCAGCTATGCTGGCCTGTTTATTCGCATGGCGTGGCACGGCGCGGGTACTTATCGCTCCGTTGATGGACGCGGCGGGGCAGGACGCGGTCAACAGCGTTTTGCACCGCTGAACTCCTGGCCCGATAACGTCAGTCTGGATAAAGCGCGTCGTCTGCTGTGGCCCATCAAGCAAAAATATGGGCAAAAAATTTCCTGGGCTGACCTGTTCATCCTGGCGGGGAACGTGGCGCTGGAAAACTCCGGTTTCCGCACCTTTGGTTTCGGTGCCGGTCGTGAAGACGTCTGGGAACCGGATCTGGACGTGAACTGGGGCGATGAAAAAGCCTGGCTGACCCACCGTGACCCGGAAGCGCTGGCGAAGCGTCCTCTGGCCGCAACCGAAATGGGCCTGATCTACGTTAACCCGGAAGGGCCAAACGCCAGCGGTGAACCACTGTCCGCGGCGGCAGCCATCCGCGCGACCTTTGGCAATATGGGCATGAACGACGAAGAGACCGTGGCGCTGATCGCCGGTGGTCATACGCTCGGTAAAACCCATGGCGCAGGTGAAGCCACACATGTGGGCACCGACCCTGAAGCCTCACCGATTGAAGCGCAGGGCCTGGGCTGGGCGAGTACGCACGGTACAGGCGTTGGTGCAGATGCCATTACGTCCGGTCTGGAAGTTATCTGGTCACAAACTCCGACCCAGTGGAGCAACTACTTCTTCGAGAACCTGTTCAAATATGAGTGGGTCCAGACCCGCAGCCCGGCAGGTGCCATTCAGTTTGAAGCCGTGGATGCGCCAGAAATTATGCCGGACCCGTTCGACCCGTCGAAAAAACGCAAACCAACGATGCTGGTCACCGACCTGACGCTGCGTTTTGATCCGGAATTCGAGAAAATTTCTCGCCGCTTCCTGAACGATCCGCAGGCTTTCAACGAAGCCTTTGCGCGCGCGTGGTTCAAACTGACTCACCGCGATATGGGCCCAAAAGCGCGGTACATTGGTCCGGAAGTGCCGAAAGAAGATCTGATCTGGCAGGATCCGCTGCCTCAGCCGGTGTTCAATCCTTCGAAAGAAGACATTGAAAGCCTGAAAGCGGAAATCATTGCCTCGGGTCTCTCCGTGAGTGAGCTGGTTTCCGTTGCCTGGGCGTCTGCGTCGACCTTCCGCGGTGGCGACAAGCGTGGCGGCGCCAACGGTGCGCGTCTGGCGCTGGCGCCTCAGCGCGACTGGGATGTGAACGCCGCTGCCGTACGTGCATTACCGGCTCTGGAAGCCATCCAGCGCACCACCAATAAAGCTTCCCTGGCCGATATCATCGTGCTGGCGGGCGTGGTAGGCGTTGAGCAGGCGGCAAAAGCGGCGGGCGTTTACGTTACCGTACCGTTCACGCCGGGCCGCGTGGATGCGCGCCAGGACCAGACGGATATCGAGATGTTTAACCTGCTCGAGCCGATTGCCGATGGCTTCCGCAACTACCGTGCGCAGGTGGATACGTCAACCACCGAATCACTGCTGATCGACAAAGCGCAGCAGCTGACGCTGACCGCACCCGAACTGACGGTTTTGGTCGGCGGTCTGCGCGTACTCGGGGCAAACTTCGATGGCAGCAAGAATGGCGTGTTCACCGACCGTGAGGGCGTGCTGAGCAATGACTTTTTCGTGAACCTGCTGGATATGAATACCCAGTGGAAGGCGACCGACGACTCAAACGAGCTGTTTGCCGGTAGCGATCGCGCCAGTGGCGAAGTGAAATACACCGCGACCCGCGCGGACCTGGTGTTCGGTTCAAACGCCGTCCTGCGCGCGCTGGCTGAAGTCTACGCCAGCAGCGATGCACACGAGAAGTTTGTGCGTGATTTTGTTGCCGCCTGGGCGAGAGTGATGGATTTGGATCGGTTTGACGTGAAGTAACCAGTATGCCGGGTGGCGGCTACGCCTTACCCGGCTTGCAAAAGCATGTCATTCGTAGGCCGGGTAAGCGTAGCGCCACCCGGCTTTTTTTATTATTCCCACTCCTGCAGGAACCGCTGTCCATACAGGTCAGCCACCAGCAGCGCCGCATACACCTGATCTGGCGTTACTCCGCCCGGCATGTTGTGAATAGTTTCCCCTTCTGCGCAGGACGCTTCTGCGATCAGACGCATTTTGGCCGGAATAGCCTCTTTAATATTCAGCTGCGCCAGCGTGATCGGCAGTCCCACGCTGTGGCAAAGCGCCGCGACGGTCTCTATTTCTTCTACCGGCGCATTTTCGAGCACCAGCTGCGTCAGCGTACCAAACGCTACTTTTTCACCGTGATAGAAGTGATGCGCATCCGGCACCGCCGTCATACCGTTGTGAATCGCATGTGCCGCAGCCAGTCCACCGCTTTCAAAACCTACGCCGCTGAGATAGGTGTTGGCTTCAATAATGCGTTCCAGCGCAGGCGTTACGACATGCTGTTCCGCCGCCAGCATGGCTTTCTCACCCTCTTCAAGCAGCGTGTTGTAGCACAGCTCCGCCAGCGCGAGTGCCGCCTGCGTGCATTTACCGCCCGCCATCGTCGTGGCACCGCTACGCGAGCAGGCGCGCGCTTCAAACCAGGTCGCCAGCGCATCGCCAATACCCGCGGCAAGCAGACGAGCCGGCGCACCCGCGACGACTTTGGTATCCACAATCACCATGTTCGGGTTGTGTGGCAGCATCAGGTAGCGATCGAACTCGCCGCTGTCGGTATAGATTACGGAAAGTGCGCTGCACGGTGCATCGGTGGAGGCAATGGTCGGGGCAATCGCAACCGGCACGTCCATAAAGTGTGCCAGCGCTTTGGCGGTGTCCAGCGTCTTCCCGCCGCCGATACCCAGCACGGCCAGACAGTCGGCGCTATCGGCCAGTTTTTTCAGACGATCGATTTCATTTTGTGAACATTCGCCACCAAACGGTGCGATTTCTGCATGCAGCTCTGCGTTTTTAAAGCTCTGGCGCAAGGTTTCTTCAGCAAAACCCAGCACAAATTTATCGCCGACAACCAGCCAACGCGTTGCCAGCGGTTTCAGGTAGTCGCCGAGACGGGTAAGCACATCAGCGCCCTGGATATATTTTCCGGGCGATTGAATGATACGGTCCATAACATTTCTCCCTTAGAGGTTGAGGTTACCAAACGCGTTTTTCCAGTCCTGCTCGAACTTCTCTATGGCTGACTCTACCGCCGGCGTGCCGAGCATTTGTTGCGCTACATCTAAAGGAAGCGTGATTGCGTCGCATCCGGCCAGCAGGCAGTCCAGCGCCTGACGTGGCGTTTTGAAGCTGGCGGCCAGCACCTTGCTCTCAGGGGCATGCATTTCCAGAAGAGACTGCAGCTCCTGGACCATGCGGATACCATCACCGCCCTGGGCATCGACGCGGTTCACATACGGTGCGACATACGACGCGCCCGCCAGCGCAGCCAGCAGACCCTGTGCGGCGCTGTATACGGCCGTCCCGAGTGTAGTGATCCCCTCGTTTTTCAATGCCTTAATCGCTACAAGTCCTTCTGCCGTTACCGGAATTTTCACCACGATATCCGGCAGGGCATTACTGAGACGTTTGGCTTCTGCCACCATTCCCCCGGCGTCACGGCTCATGGTCTGGGCAAACAGAGTGCCCCGGGGAGCGATGGCTTTTTGCAGGCGCGGCAGCACGCTCCAGATGGACTCTCGGCTGGCGGCAATAATGCTCGGGTTAGTGGTCACACCCGCGATCGGGAATACCCGCGCCAGACGCTCAACTTCCGCCACGTTGGCGGTGTCCAGGTACAGTTCCATTATTTTTCCTTAAGTCAGAAAGGTTGAATAAAGGATAAGGCGCGGCAGAGTACGGCGGATACAGGTCAATTTTGCCAAATACTGGACAAATGTAATGTCCTTAGTGAAGTGAGAGAACGATCACAATGCTATTTTTTGGCGATCAGCTGGCTGTGATACTGACGACGATATTCGGAAGGGGAGCGCTCGGTGTGCTTACGAAAGAGACGGCAAAAGTAGTTGCTGTCGGTAAATCCGCAGCGTGCGGCGATATCTTTAATTTTGAGGTCATAGCCTTTCAGCAGCTGGCGGGCGTGTTCCAGACGGGTCTGCGTCAGGTATTCATTGAACCCGACGTTCCCGGTCTTCTGAAAAAGGTGAGAGAGATAGTTAGGGGAAATATAAAATGCCCCGGCAACGGAATCCCGGGTCAGCGCCGAGGCATGGTTTTCATCAATAAAGCGACGAACGGCTTCGAATAATGCGCGGCTGCGGCTATCAGTGTGGATATCACTGCCAAGCAGATCGCGGCAGTGGCTGAGCAGACTTAATATCACCAGCCTGGCCGTGTCCTGCTCAGTTGGCTGCATCTGCAGCTCATTGAGCGTTTGCAGGAGAAACGCGCCCGTCCGGGGCCCTCTTCTGGCAATCTGCTGCTGTTGTATAAGAGCGTTGCCCCGGTAGAGCTGAAGCGTCAGCTGCTGTTTGCCGAAGCTTATTCTGAGCGAGTTTGAAGAATACTGCGGGACGTTCCCGGTTGCGGAAAAGAATGCTTCGCAGCGGGTTTCCAGGATAACTGAGAGACAAGGTGATGTGCGGTTATTCTCGGCAGGCGTGACAAAATGCACTTGATCCAGGGGGAATGCGCCTTTAATCAGAGCCGTGAGGATGTGCGTAATATCGTGGAACATGTTATGGATACCGGGGTATTGCCGGGTGGGCGCAAGCCCACCCCGGCATAGCCGATTAGCCCGTGTTACGCATACCCGCCGCAACGCCCGCAATCGTCACCATCAGCGCCTGCTCAACGCGAGGATCCGGCTCTTTGCCTTCTTCTTCCGCCAGACGAGAACGGTGCAGCAGCTCTGCCTGCAGGACGTTCAGCGGGTCGGTGTAGATGTTACGCAGCTGGATAGACTCGGCGATCCACGGCAGGTCCGCCATCAGGTGTGAGTCGTTGGCGATATCCAGCACCACTTTGATGTCGCCTTCCAGCAGTTCGCGCAGCTCTTTACCCAGCGCCCACAGCTCAGGCTTAACCAGACGCTGATCGTAGTATTCCGCCAGCCACAGGTCAGCTTTCGAGAAGACCATCTCCAGCATACCCAGACGGGTAGAGAAGAATGGCCAGTCGCGGCACATGGTTTCCAGTTCGTTCTGTTTACCGTCTTCCACCACTTTCTGCAGCGCGGCACCGGCACCCAGCCAGGCAGGCAGCATCAAACGGTTCTGCGTCCAGGCGAAAATCCATGGAATCGCGCGCAGTGACTCTACGCCGCCGGTCGGGCGACGCTTCGCCGGACGCGAGCCCAGCGGCAGTTTACCCAGTTCCTGCTCAGGTGTTGCCGAGCGGAAGTAAGGCACAAAATCTTTGTTTTCACGCACGTAGCCACGGTACAGATCGCAGGAGATCGCCGACAGTTCGTCCATGATATGGCACCAGGACGCTTTCGGCTCCGGCGGTGGCAGCAGGTTTGCTTCCAGAATGGCGCTGGTATAAAGCGACAGACTGCTGATGGTCACTTCCGGCAGGCCGTATTTGAAGCGGATCATCTCACCTTGCTCGGTCACGCGCAGGCCGCCTTTCAGGCTGCCTGGCGGCTGCGACAGCAGTGCCGCGTGTGCAGGCGCGCCGCCGCGGCCGATTGAGCCACCGCGTCCGTGGAACAGCGTCAGCTCAATACCGGCTTTCTCGCAAGTTTTGATCAGTGCATCCTGCGCCTGATACTGCGCCCAGGATGCCGCCATCACGCCCGCATCTTTGGCGGAGTCGGAATAACCAATCATCACCATCTGCTTGCCCTGAATAAAGCCGCGATACCAGTCGATGTTCAGCAACTGGGTCATCACGTCGTTGGCGTTGTTCAGGTCATCGAGGGTTTCAAACAGCGGCGCCACCGGCAGGGCATAGTCGATGCCCGCTTCTTTCAGAAGCAGATGAACGGCCAGCACGTCGGACGGGGTCTTCGCCATGGAGATCACATAGGCGGCCACCGATCCTTTCGGTGCGTCCACGATCGCTTTACAGGTGTTGAGCACCTCGCGGGTTTCGTTGCTTGGCTCCCAGTTGCGCGGCAACAGAGGGCGCTTGGAGTTCAGTTCGCGGATCAGGAATGCCTGTTTGTCGGCTTCGGACCAGCTTTCATAGTCGCCGATGCCGAGATAGCGGGTCAGTTCACCCAGCGCTTCGGTATGGCGGGTACTTTCCTGACGAACGTCGATACGCACCAGCGGCACGCCGAAACATTTCACGCGGCGCAGAGTGTCGAGCAGTTCGCCGTTAGCGATGATGCCCATCCCGCAGGCCTGGAGTGATTTATAACAGGCGTAGAGCGGTTCCCAGAGCTGTTCGTTCTGGCTGAGCAGGCCTTCCGGCTTCGGCAGACGCTGGCCTTTCAGGCGCGCTTCCAGCCAGGCCTGAGTCGCCATCAGCTGACCGCGCAGTTTTTTCATCAGGAAACGGTACGGCTCGCTGGCGCCTTCTTCACCGGCCAGCGCGCGCAGTTCCGGCGTCGCTTCGACCATCGACAGTTCGGAAATCAGCACCTGAATATCTTTCAGGAACAAATCGGTCGCTTTCCAGCGGCTCAGCAACAGAACGTGACGGGTGATTTCCGCAGTGACGTTCGGGTTGCCGTCGCGGTCGCCGCCCATCCAGGAGGTGAAGCGTACCGGCACAAAGTCGACCGGCAGGCGGTAGCCGAGGTTCTCTTCCAGCTGTTCGTTCAGCTCGCGCAGGTAGTTCGGCACCCCTTCCCACAGGCTGTTTTCCACCACCGCAAAGCCCCATTTGGCTTCGTCGACCGGGCTGGGGCGTTGCTTACGAATTTCGTCGGTATGCCAGGACTGAGCAATCAGCTGGCGCAGACGGCGCATCAGCTGGTTGCGTTCATAGTCGGCGATGTCTTTGTTATCCAGCTGCTTGAGGCAGTTGTTCACTTCCACCATTTTGTGGATCAGGGTACGACGGGTGATCTCGGTTGGGTGAGCGGTCAGAACCAGCTCCAGCGAGAGAGACTCCACCGCCTTTTTGATGGTGGCTTCGGTGAGATCGGGCTGGTCTTTCAGTTTACGCAGCGTACGGGCAATCACTTCCGGGTTGCTGGCAGCTTCGCCATTAGGCGAAATGCTGTGGTATTGCTCAGCGGTGTTGGCCAGGTTCAGGAACTGGCTGAAGGCACGGGCAACGGGCAGCAGCTCATCGTTGGAGAGGTTCTGCAAGGTGGTGAGCAGTTCCTGACGGCTGGCCTCGTTACCGGCACGGGAAGATTTAGACAGCTTGCGGATGGTTTCAACGCGTTCGAGGATGTTTTCCCCCAACGCATCTTTGATGGTATCTCCAAGCACTTTGCCGAGCATACTGACATTACTACGCAACGCGGAATATTGTTCGTTCATAAAAACCCAGTCACCCCATCATTTTTGTTTATGCCCATGCGAAAATCTGCTGGACAATATTTTGTCATCTCCCTTTATAAAGCCACGTAAAACCCCCGTCGTCAATTGCTGCGAAAACGGTTCAGCAAACGAATAAATGCGGGCAATTTACGAAATTTAATTCGCATTGCGTCAGATAAGAGATGCTTATGGGAATGTGACGGAGATCATGCGATTTGTTGCCCTCACTCTAACCCTCTCCCACCGGGAGAGGGTTAGAGTCGGTGCGGTTTTAATGCCAGCAGAAGTGGTGCACAACCTGGGTAATCAACTCGCGAGTGGGCTTGATGAAGCGGGTTTCCAGATACTCATCCGGCTGGTGCGCCTGGTTAATGGAGCCAGGGCCAAGGACCAGCGTCGGACACAGCGTCTGAATGAACGGCGCTTCGGTGCAGTAGTTCACCACGTCGGTTTTTTCACCAAGCAGTTTTTCCACCACTTCAACCAGTTGGTGATCCGGAGGGCACTCATAACCCGGGATCGGCGGATGCAGTTCGGAGACCGTCAGGCGGCCCGGCCAGCGCTCGCTCACCGGGGCCAGCGCTTCATTCAGCAAGCCGTCGAGATCGCTCAGCGTCATACCCGGCAGCGGGCGGATATCCATATGCAGTTCGCAGCAGGCGCAGATACGGTTGGAGGCATCGCCGCCGTGCAGGCTGCCGAGGTTTAGGGTCGGATACGGCACGGTGAACGCGTCATAGTGATAACGTTCTTTCAGCGAGTCGCGCAGGGTCATGATGCGGCCGATGGCGTCATGCATCAGCTCAATCGCATTTACGCCGCGCGCCGGATCGCTGGAGTGGCCGGACTGGCCCAGCACGCGCACGGCCGTCGAGATATGGCCTTTATGCGCGCGAATCGGTTGCAGTGAAGTCGGTTCGCCGATAATGGCGCAATCCGGGCGAATCGACGTGTTTTCAGAGAAGTAGCGCGCGCCCGCCATGCTGGTCTCTTCGTCGGCGGTCGCCAGAATGTAGAGCGGCTTTTTCAGTTTTGTCACGTCCACGTCACGCAGCGCGTCGAGGATAAAGGCGAAGAAGCCTTTCATGTCGGCGGTGCCGAGACCATAGAGTTTGTTGTCGTGCTCGGTCAGGGTGAACGGATCGCGGGTCCAGCGGCCATCGTCAAACGGCACGGTGTCGGTATGACCGGCAAGCAGCAGGCCGCCCGCACCGGTTCCGGTGCTGGCCAGCAGGTTAAATTTATGACGGGTTCCGGGGACGGGCTGTACCTCAACGTTAAACCCAAGATCGCTAAACCAACCCGCCAGCAGATTGATTAAAGACTCATTGCTTTGATCCAGCGCTTCTTCCGTTGCACTGATGGACGGTGTGGCAATCAGGGCGCGGTAGATCTCGATAAATGGCGGTAAGTTCATTTTCATTGTTGACACACCTTAGGTCGTGATAGTATCAATATTCATGCAATAAATGTGAATAAAAATACATTAACGTTGAGCATAAAGGAACCCGATGTTGAATACGCTGATTGTAGGCGCTAGCGGTTATGCGGGCGCAGAGCTTGTAAGCTACGTGAATCGCCATCCACATATGACCATAACCGCTTTGACCGTGTCAGCGCAAAGCAATGATGCAGGAAAGTTAATTTCCGATTTGCATCCGTGGCTTTTGGGCATTGTCGATCTGCCGCTGCAGCCGATGTCTGACATCAGTGAGTTCACCGACGGCGTTGACGTGGTGTTTTTAGCCACTGCGCACGAAGTCAGTCATGACCTGGCACCGCAGTTCCTGGCAGCCGGCTGCGTGGTGTTCGATCTCTCCGGCGCGTTCCGCGTTAACGACGGCGCGTTCTACGAAAAATATTACGGTTTCACCCATCAGCACCCCGATCTGCTTGAAAAAGCGGTTTACGGCCTGGCGGAGTGGAGCACAGACAAACTCAAAGAAGCGGATCTGATTGCCGTGCCGGGCTGCTACCCGACGGCGGCGCAACTTTCCCTGAAACCGCTGATCGACGCAGGTCTGCTGGATCTGAATCAGTGGCCGGTGATCAACGCCACCAGCGGCGTGAGCGGAGCAGGGCGCAAAGCGGCGATCTCTAATAGCTTCTGCGAAGTGAGCCTTCAGCCGTATGGCGTGTTTAATCACCGCCATCACCCTGAAATCACGACGCATCTGGGTACGGACGTCATTTTCACGCCGCATCTGGGCAGCTTCCCGCGCGGGATCCTTGAAACCATCACCTGCCGCCTGAAACCGGGCGTGACCAAAGAGCAGGTGAGCGAGGTCTTCACGCAGGCGTATGCGGATAAACCGCTGGTGCGTCTGTATGACAAAGGCGTGCCGGCGCTGAAAAATGTGGTCGGGCTGCCATTCTGCGACATCGGCTTTGCCGTACAGGGCGAGCACCTGATTGTGGTCGCTGCAGAAGATAACTTACTCAAAGGCGCTGCCGCACAGGCAATGCAGTGTGCAAATATTCGTTTCGGCTTCCCTGAAACGCAGGCTCTTATTTAAGGTGTGATGATGAACCCATTAATTATCAAACTCGGTGGTGTACTGCTGGACAGCGAAGAAGCGCTGGAGCGTCTGTTTACCGCGCTGGTGAACTATCGTGAATCACACCAACGTCCGCTGGTGATTGTGCACGGCGGCGGCTGCGTGGTAGATGAGCTGATGAAAGGGCTCAACCTGCCGGTGAAAAAGAAAAACGGCCTGCGCGTCACGCCCGCTGACCAGATTGACATCATTACCGGCGCGCTGGCGGGAACGGCGAACAAAACGCTACTGGCATGGGCGAAGAAACATCATATCGCCTCCGTTGGCCTCTGTCTGGGGGATGGCGACAGCGTAAAAGTGACCCAGCTCGATGAAGAACTGGGCCACGTTGGACTGGCGCAGCCGGGTTCGCCTAAGCTGATTAACACGCTGCTGGAAGGTGGTTTCCTGCCAGTGGTGAGCTCTATCGGCGTGACCGAAGAGGGCGAGCTGATGAACGTTAACGCGGATCAGGCGGCAACGGCTCTGGCGGCTACGCTGGGCGCAGACCTGATCCTGCTTTCCGACGTGAGCGGCATTCTGGACGGCAAAGGCCAGCGCATCGCGGAAATGACCGCGGCCAAAGCCGAACAGCTGATCGCGCAGGGCATCATTACTGACGGCATGATCGTCAAAGTGAACGCCGCGCTGGATGCCGCTCGCACGCTGGGTCGCCCGGTGGATATCGCCTCCTGGCGTCACGCGGAACAACTGCCGGCGCTGTTTAACGGCACGCCGATTGGCACGCGTATTTTAGCGTAATCGATTTAATGTTTTGTAGGCCCGGTAAGCGCAGCGTCACCGGGCAGTGAAATTCAAAGATATTAAGGAAGCATGTTATGGCACTTTGGGGTGGGCGTTTTACACAGGCAGCGGATCAGCGGTTCAAACAGTTCAATGACTCTTTGCGCTTCGACTACCGCCTGGCCGAACAGGATATTGTCGGCTCTGTGGCCTGGTCCAAAGCGCTAGTAACCGTTGGCGTGCTGACCGCAGAGGAGCAGCTGCAACTGGAAGAGGCGCTGAATAACCTTCTGGAAGAGGTGCGTCTGGATCCGCAGCAAATCCTGCAGAGCGATGCCGAAGATATTCACAGCTGGGTGGAAGGCAAACTTATCGACAAAGTCGGTCAGTTGGGTAAAAAGCTACACACCGGCCGTAGCCGTAACGACCAGGTTGCTACCGACCTGAAGCTGTGGTGTAAAGAGACCGTTGGCGAGCTGCTGGCAGCTAACCGTCAGCTGCAGAGCGCGCTGGTAGAGACCGCGCAGAACAACCAGGACGCCGTGATGCCGGGCTATACCCACCTGCAGCGCGCGCAGCCGGTGACCTTTGCCCACTGGTGTCTGGCCTATGTTGAGATGCTGGCGCGTGACGAAAGCCGTCTGCAGGACACCCTGAAACGTCTGGATGTCAGCCCACTGGGCAGCGGCGCGCTGGCCGGTACCGCGTATGAAATCGACCGTGAACAGCTCGCAGGCTGGCTGGGCTTTGCGTCCGCCACCCGTAACAGCCTGGACAGCGTCTCTGACCGTGACCATGTACTGGAGCTGCTCTCCAATGCGTCTATCGGGATGGTGCATCTGTCGCGCTTTGCCGAAGACCTGATCTTCTTTAACTCCGGTGAAGCCGGTTTTGTGGAGCTGTCCGACCGCGTGACCTCAGGCTCTTCCCTGATGCCGCAGAAGAAAAACCCGGACGCGCTGGAGCTGATCCGCGGCAAATGTGGCCGCGTGCAGGGCGCGCTGACCGGCATGATGATGACCCTGAAAGGGCTGCCGCTGGCGTATAACAAAGACATGCAGGAAGACAAAGAAGGGCTGTTCGACGCGCTCGACACCTGGCTGGATTGTCTGCATATGGGTGCGCTGGTGCTGGATGGCATTCAGGTGAAACGTCCGCGCTGCCAGGAAGCGGCGCAGCAGGGGTATGCCAACTCCACCGAGCTGGCGGATTACCTGGTCGCGAAGGGTGTACCGTTCCGTGAAGCGCACCATATTGTGGGCGAAGCGGTGGTGGAGGCGATTCGTCAGGGTAAACCGCTGGAAGACCTGGCGCTTGCTGACCTGCAGAAGTTCAGTGCGGTTATCGGGGAGGATGTCTATCCGATTCTGGCGCTGCAATCCTGCCTGGATAAGCGTGCCGCGAAAGGCGGCGTGTCGCCGAAGCAGGTCGCGCAGGCGATTACGGATGCGAAAAACCGGTTGGTTTGATCGGTGCGGGTGGGTGCCCTCACCCCGGCCCTCTCCCACAGGGAGAGGGAGCAAACACTAAAAATGGCAACTTCGGTTGCCATTTTGCGTTTACCTCGGGCTTTTTTGCGCAAAAAAAAAGCGGACCACGGGGTCCGCAAAAGTTCACGTTGGCTTTAGTTGTTCGAGTTTTGAGAGAAACTCGATGACGGTGCGGGGACGTCAAGGGTCAAACACGTGCCGCCTCGTCTATGTGGTGTATTATTCAACAGAAAGCTTGATAGGGATAATCGTTCGTTGCTATGCTATCTATCGCCATGAACTATCGTGGCGACGGAGGATGAATAATGAATATTCGTGATCTTGAATACCTGGTAGCGCTAGCCGAGCACCGCCATTTTCGCCGTGCTGCAGATTCCTGCCACGTCAGCCAGCCGACGCTGAGCGGTCAGATCCGCAAGCTGGAAGATGAGCTGGGCGTGATGCTGCTGGAGCGCACCAGTCGTAAGGTACTGTTCACCCAGGCCGGTTTGTTGCTGGTGGATCAGGCGCGCACCGTGCTGCGCGAGGTCAAAGTGCTCAAGGAAATGGCAAGCCAGCAGGGGGAAGCGATGTCCGGCCCACTGCATATTGGCCTGATCCCAACCGTTGGCCCGTATCTTTTGCCGCACATCATTCCAATGTTGCACCAGACTTTCCCAAAACTCGAAATGTACCTGCATGAAGCGCAAACCCATCAACTGCTGGCGCAGTTAGATAGCGGCAAGCTTGACTGCGCTATTCTGGCGCTGGTGAAAGAGAGCGAAGCGTTTATTGAAGTGCCGCTGTTCGATGAGCCAATGATGCTGGCGATCTATGAAGATCACCCGTGGGCGAACCGCGATCGCGTGCCGATGGCCGATCTGGCCGGTGAAAAGCTGCTGATGCTGGAAGATGGCCACTGTCTGCGCGATCAGGCAATGGGCTTTTGCTTTGAAGCGGGTGCCGACGAAGATACCCATTTCCGCGCAACCAGCCTGGAAACGCTGCGTAATATGGTGGCGGCGGGAAGCGGGATTACGCTGCTGCCTGCGCTGGCCGTGCCGCGCGAGCGTAAGCGTGACGGCGTGGTTTATCTGCCGTGCATTAAGCCGGAACCGCGTCGCACGATCGGCCTTGTTTATCGTCCGGGGTCACCGCTGCGCAGCCGCTATGAGCAGCTGGCAGAGGCCATCCGCGGTGCGATGGATGGCCATTTCGATAACGCGTTAAAACAGGCGGTTTAAGCCGTTCAGCGCGGCGACCCGATAGGCTTCCGCCATAGTCGGGTAGTTAAAGGTGGTGTTAACGAAGTACTCAATGGTGTTACCGCCGCCTTTTTGCTCCATAATCGCCTGGCCGATGTGAATGATTTCCGCCGCGCGCTCACCAAAGCAGTGAATGCCGAGGATCTCTTTCGTCTCGCGATGGAACAGGATTTTCAGCGTCCCCACGCTCATTCCGACAATTTGCGCCCGCGCCAGATGTTTAAACTGCGCGCGACCCACCTCATATGGCACTTTCATTGACGTCAGCTGCTGCTCGGTTTTCCCTACGGAACTGATTTCCGGGATGGTATAGATGCCGGTCGGGATATCTTCGATCAGATGCGCCGTCGCTTCACCTTTCACCAACGCCTGTGCGGCAATACGGCCCTGGTCATAAGCGGCAGAGGCCAGGCTTGGGTAACCAATCACGTCGCCGACCGCGTAAACGTGCGGCAGGGCAGTCTGGTACATACTGTTGACCTTCAGCTGACCGCGGCTGTCGGTCTCAAGTCCGATATTCTCCAGCTGCAGGGAATCGGTGTTGCCGGTACGACCGTTGGCGTACAGCAGGCAGTCCGCTTTCAGCTTCTTACCGGACTTGAGGTGCATGATCACACCGTCGTCGCAACCTTCAATCTTCTCGTATTCTTCGTTGTGGCGAATCACCACGCCGCTGTTCCAGAAGTGGTAGGAGAGAGAGTCTGACATCTCCTGATCGAGGAATGCCAGCAGGCGGTCGCGCGTGTTGATGAGATCAACTTTGACATCCATTCCGCGGAAGATCGACGCATATTCGCAGCCAATGACCCCTGCGCCATAGATAATGACGTGGCGGGGTTCATGGTGCAGGCTCAGAATCGAGTCGCTGTCGTAAACGCGCGGGTGCGAGAAGTCGACGTCGGCCGGGTGGTAAGGGCGCGATCCGCAGGCAATCACAAATTTTTCGGCGGTGAGTGTCTCAACCGAACCGTCGTGGCATTCAAGTGCCAGGGTGTGTTCATCCACAAAATGCGCGTTGCCCTGCAAAATCTCACAGTGGTTACGCTCATAAAACCCCTGGCGCATGCGCGTCTGCTGGTTAATGACGGTATCCGCATGATTCAGGATGTCGGCAAAGGAGGAACGAAGAAGTCGGGAGTGGTCGCTGTAAAGAGGGTTCTGGTTAAATTCGATAATGCGGCTAACGGCGTGGCGGAGGGCTTTTGAAGGGATGGTACCCCAGTGGGTGCAACCGCCGCCGACATTATGGTAGCGCTCAATGACCGCTACTCTGGCTCCCTGTTTCACCAGACCCATAGCAGCGCCTTCGCCGCCGGGGCCGGAACCAATAACTATTGCGTCGTAATCGTAGGAATGTGGCATGGTAAGGCTTACCTGTTCTTATACATAAAAGCAACAGAATCATAACATCATTGCCAGGGTAACCCAATTATCGTTGTGCTTTTTTCCGGCAGTGGAGCACAAACCGCACGTAAACAATCATTCACAAAGCCAGGCAAACAGATTAATTTTATTCTCTGGTATAGTGCCAGCAGGCCTTTGGAAGGATTCAACTATCGTGATGGGCGTAAGAGCACAACAAAAAGAGAAAACCCGGCGTTCGCTGGTGGAAGCCGCATTCAGTCAACTGAGTGCCGAGCGGAGTTTTGCCAGTTTGAGCCTGCGCGAAGTCGCACGCGAGGCCGGGATTGCGCCAACGTCCTTCTATCGTCATTTCCGTGATGTGGATGAACTGGGCCTGACCATGGTCGATGAAAGCGGTCTGATGCTGCGCCAGCTGATGCGCCAGGCACGTCAGCGTATCGCCAAAGGGGGTAGCGTGATACGCACCTCCGTGTCGACCTTTATGGAATTTATTGGCAATAACCCCAACGCGTTTCGTCTGCTTTTGCGCGAGCGTTCGGGCACATCGGCGGCGTTTCGTGCCGCCGTCGCGCGTGAAATTCAGCACTTCATCGCGGAACTTGCCGACTATCTTGAACTCGAAAACCATATGCCGCGTGCGTTTACTGAAGCACAGGCTGAGGCGATGGTGACGATTGTTTTCAGCGCGGGTGCCGAAGCGCTGGATGTCAGCATTGAACAACGCAAACAGCTCGAAGAGCGACTGGTATTGCAGCTCAGGATGATCTCCAAAGGCGCGTACTACTGGTATCGCCGTGAACAAGAGAAACTGGCACATCAAACCGAAGAGTGAAGGTGAGTAATGAAACAGTCAGGTCAGGATAAAGGGACGCTGTTGCTGGCATTGATCGCTGGCTTATCCATTAATGGGACGTTTGCCGCTATTTTTAGCTCAATTGTTCCGTTTTCGATTTTCCCGCTTATTGCGCTGGTGCTGACGGTGTACTGCCTGCATCAACGTTACCTGAACCGCACCATGCCGGTGGGGTTACCGGGGCTGGCCGCTGCCTGCTTTATTCTGGGCGTATTGCTGTATAGCACCGTGGTGCGTGCGGAGTATCCGGATATCGGATCTAACTTCTTCCCTGCGGTACTGTCTGTGGCGCTGGTATTCTGGATTGGCTCGCGCATGCGTAGCCGTAAGAGCCAGTTACCAGAGTAATGAATTATTTGTAGGGCAGGTAAGCGAAGCGCCACCTGCCAAAACCGGCCTACAGATTACCGTGCGGTAAGTAAAACGCCGCACTCCATATGGTGCGTATACGGGAACTGATCGAACAGCGCCAGACGTTCAACGTTGTGCGTCTGGCTTAATGTTTCGAGGTTCTTGCACAGCGTCTCCGGGTTACAGGAGATGTACAAAATGCGCGGGTACGCCTGCACCATCTTTTCGGTTTCGCTGTCCAGGCCACTGCGCGGCGGGTCGACAAAAATCGTCTCACACTGGTAGCTCTTCAGGTCGATCCCTTCCAGGCGGTTAAACGCCCGCACGCCGTTCATGGCCTGCGTGAACTCTTCTGCGGCCATACGAATGATCTGCACGTTGTCGATATGGTTAGCGGCAATGTTGTACTGCGCGGCGGCAACTGACGGCTTGGCAATTTCGGTTGCCAGAACGCGATCAAAGTTACGTGCCAGGGCCAGGGAGAAGTTGCCGTTACCGCAGTACAGCTCAAGCAGGTCGCCTTTAGATCCTTCCGTCGCCTTGAGCGCCCACTCCAGCATCTGCACGTTCATCGCGGCGTTCGGCTGAGTGAAGCTGTTCTCGACCTGACGATAAATCATCTCTTTACCCGCCACCGGCAAACGCTCATCGACGTAATCCTGATCCAGCATGATTTTGGTTTTGGTCGCGCGGCCAATCAGGTGGACATTGATGTTCTGCGCACGCAGCGCATCGCGCAGGGCTTCTGCCTGTTCGCGCCATTCGTCGGTCAGCGCTTTGTGGTAGAGCAGAGAGACAATCGCCTGATTGCTTTGCGTGGTCAGATAGTCAATCTGGAACAGCTTATGACGCAGCACCGGATTATCGCGCACACCGTCAATGATCAGGGTCATCAGTTGGTTGATGAGCTCACTCGCCGCCGGGAAACTGTCCACGCGAATGCGGGATTTCGTCTGCTGATCGAAAATGATGTGGTACAGGTCATCTCCGTCGTGCCAGATGCGGAACTCGGCGCGCATGCGGTAGTGGCTGACGGGAGAGCGGAACACCTCGGGAACGGGCGCGTTGAACGGCGTCATCATACTTTGCAGGCGGACGACTTTCTCTGCCAGCTGCGCGTCGTACTGTTCTGTCGGGAGGTGTTCTGGGGTCATGATGCGTCCTGAGTGATAAAGAATTACGCGGGGATTGTAGGCATTGTGCAGGGGATGTCCAGATTTAATGGCTCATAGCTGTCTGGACATCTATACGTGTCTAATTGTAGCATTCTGTTTCCGGTCTCCTGAGAGTGAAAAGGGAATCCAGTGTAATTCTGGAGCTGACGCGCAGCGGTAAAGACTGGCGGGATGAACGTTGTAGACACTGTGACAATGGGAAGTCTTCATCCGTATAACGCCACCTAGCCCGAAGACCTGCCGGGATCACGTCGCATTTGGTTTCATCATCGCGTGCTATCGATGGGGCCTGCGGCATCCTTCTTATATTGTGGATGCTTTAACAATGATTAAAAAAGTATCGCTGTTGACGGCGCTGTCCGTCACGGCATTTTCGGGCTGGGCGCAGGATAGCGCCGACTCGTTGGTGGTGACGGCAAATCGTTTTGAACAACCGGCAAAAACCGTTCTGGCGCCGACGTCCGTTGTGACGCGAGAAGATATTGAACGCTGGCAGGCAAAGAGCGTTGTGGAAATCATGTCGCGTTTGCCGGGAGTGGACATCGCGCAAAGTGGTGGCCTGGGTGCGACCTCTTCTACTTTTATTCGTGGTACTGAGTCCCGTCACGTTCTGGTTCTGATTGACGGTGTACCGCTGAACAATGCCGGGATCAGCAACGTTCCCGATCTTAGCCAAATCCCCACCTCGCTGATTCAGCGCATTGAGTACATCCGCGGCCCGCGTTCTGCGCTGTATGGCTCCGACGCGATTGGCGGTGTGATCAACATTATCACCGGGCGCGATAAACCGGGCGCGGAAATTTCTGCCGGAGTGGGTTCTAAGGGTTATCAAACTTATGACGGTTCTTTCCAGCAGGTTCTGGATAAAACCAAAATCACCATGGCGGGTAATTACACTTATACCCGTGGTTTCGATATCGGTGCGAAAGATGCTCCGCGTCAGCCGGATCGTGACGGTTTTATGAGTAAGTCACTTTACGGTTCTGTGGAACAGCAAATTACCGATAGCATCAGTGGTTTTTTCCGCGGCTTTGGTTACGACAATCGCACTGCGTATGACGGCTATGACCATTACGATGCTAATTTTGTTGTTGATGGACGACCGGATACGCGCCAACTCTACAGTCAAAATTGGGATACTGGCCTGCGCTACAGTCAGGGGATATTTAAATCGCAGTTGGCCATAGGTTATGGTCGCAGCAAAGATCAGAACTATGACCCGAAGAAAGGGCGTTATTCAGATTCCGCAACGACGGACGATGTGAAGCAGTACACCACACAGTGGTTAAATTCCCTTGAAGTAGGTCATGGTAATATTGGTGCGGGCCTGGACTGGCAGAAACAAAAAACTCAGGCTGGTTCTAGCACTATGGATAACGGCTATGAGCAGCGCAATACGGGCGTCTTCCTCTCGGCGATGCAGCAATTTGACAGCATCACGCTAGAAGCTGCGGCACGTAACGATGATAACTCGAATTTTGGCAATCATGCTACGTGGCAAACCAGTGCTGCGTGGGAGTTTATCGATGGTTACCGGATTATTGGTTCATATGGCACGGCTTATAAAGCACCGACGATGAGCCAGATTCACAGTGAGAAATATGGCAATCCTGACCTTAAGCCTGAAGAGAGTAAACAGTGGGAAGGAGGCTTTGAAGGTCTGACGGGGCCGGTTAACTGGCGCGTAACGGGTTATCGTAACGACATTGATAACCTAATTGGCTACGACGCAAACTACCGGTACTACAATGTGGACGAAGCCCGTATCAAAGGGATTGAAGCCACCGCGCAGTTTGATACCGGTCCGGTAGGGCACCAAATTTCCTATGACTATGTTGACCCACGTAATACTAAAACCAATGAAGTTCTGGCGCGCCGTTCTAAGCAGCAGGTTAAGTACCAGCTTGACTGGCAGGTATGGGATCTCGACTGGAATGTTTCCTATCGTTATTTGGGTACACGCTATGACGTTGCGGTCGATCCGAATACCTATTCTACAGAACGTGTAAAAATGGGTGGTGTCAGCCTGTGGGATGTCGCAGTTTCGTATCCTGTCACCTCACACCTCACAGTTCGTGGTAAAATAGCCAACCTGTTCGATAAAGATTACGAGACAGTTTATGGCTACCAAACTGCAGGACGGGAATACACCTTGTCTGGCAGCTACACCTTCTAATCCGCGTCCCACCGTGCTGGTATTTGATTCCGGCGTCGGTGGGCTTTCGGTCTATGATGAGATTCGGCATCTCCTGCCGGATCTCCATTACATTTACGCTTTCGATAACGTCGCGTTCCCGTACGGGGAAAAGAGTGAGGACTTTATCGTCGAGCGCGTGGTTGAAATCGTCACCGCAGTGCAAAAGCGCTATCCCCTTGCACTGGCCGTCATCGCCTGTAATACGGCGAGCACCGTTTCCCTTCCCGCCCTGCGTGAAAAATTCCCGTTCCCGGTTGTGGGCGTCGTGCCTGCAATCAAGCCTGCGGCACGTTTGACGGCGAATGGCATTGTGGGATTGCTGGCCACGCGAGGTACGGTAAAGCGTCCTTATACCCGCGAGCTGATCGAGCGTTTTGCTAACGAATGCCAGATTGCGATGCTCGGTTCGGCAGAGCTGGTGGAGATGGCCGAAGCGAAATTGCATGGACAGGCGGTATCACTCGACGAGCTGCGTCGTATTCTTCGTCCATGGTTGCGGATGCCCGAACCCCCGGATACGGTTGTGCTCGGCTGCACCCACTTCCCGTTACTACAGGAAGAGCTGTTAGAGGTACTACCGGAGGGAACACGGCTGGTGGATTCCGGTGCGGCTATCGCGCGTCGTACGGCCTGGCTGCTGGAACATGAAGCGCCTGATGCGAAATCAGCCGATGCGAATATTGCTTTTTGTATGGCAATTACGAAAGAGACTGAGCAACTTTTACCCGTTTTACGCCGTTATGGCTTTCAAACGCTCGAAAAACTGGCGCTATAGCACGGTTTTGAGCAAAAAAGAGACGGTTGAAAGTTTTTTTTAAAAGAGGGGTTGTCAACGTCTGAGAACTCCCTATAATGCGCCTCCACTGACACGGAACAACGGCTTACAGGCCGCCGGGTTAGCGGGGTTCAGAGATGAACGCCAACAGAGAAAAGCAAAAATAATCGCTTGACTCTGAATGAGGAAAACGTAATATACGGGACCTCGCAACGGTGAGCGAAAGCCGCGTTGCAACTGCTCTTTAACAATTTATCAGACAATCTGTGTGGGCACTCAAAGTGACATGGATTCTTAATGTCTTCGGACAATAAATGAATACCAAGTCTCTGAGTGAACATACGTAATTCATTACGAAGTTTAATTCACGAGCATCAAACTTAAATTGAAGAGTTTGATCATGGCTCAGATTGAACGCTGGCGGCAGGCCTAACACATGCAAGTCGAACGGTAGCACAGAGAGCTTGCTCTCGGGTGACGAGTGGCGGACGGGTGAGTAATGTCTGGGAAACTGCCTGATGGAGGGGGATAACTACTGGAAACGGTAGCTAATACCGCATAACGTCGCAAGACCAAAGAGGGGGACCTTCGGGCCTCTTGCCATCAGATGTGCCCAGATGGGATTAGCTAGTAGGTGGGGTAACGGCTCACCTAGGCGACGATCCCTAGCTGGTCTGAGAGGATGACCAGCCACACTGGAACTGAGACACGGTCCAGACTCCTACGGGAGGCAGCAGTGGGGAATATTGCACAATGGGCGCAAGCCTGATGCAGCCATGCCGCGTGTATGAAGAAGGCCTTCGGGTTGTAAAGTACTTTCAGCGGGGAGGAAGGTGTTGTGGTTAATAACCACAGCAATTGACGTTACCCGCAGAAGAAGCACCGGCTAACTCCGTGCCAGCAGCCGCGGTAATACGGAGGGTGCAAGCGTTAATCGGAATTACTGGGCGTAAAGCGCACGCAGGCGGTCTGTCAAGTCGGATGTGAAATCCCCGGGCTCAACCTGGGAACTGCATTCGAAACTGGCAGGCTAGAGTCTTGTAGAGGGGGGTAGAATTCCAGGTGTAGCGGTGAAATGCGTAGAGATCTGGAGGAATACCGGTGGCGAAGGCGGCCCCCTGGACAAAGACTGACGCTCAGGTGCGAAAGCGTGGGGAGCAAACAGGATTAGATACCCTGGTAGTCCACGCCGTAAACGATGTCGACTTGGAGGTTGTGCCCTTGAGGCGTGGCTTCCGGAGCTAACGCGTTAAGTCGACCGCCTGGGGAGTACGGCCGCAAGGTTAAAACTCAAATGAATTGACGGGGGCCCGCACAAGCGGTGGAGCATGTGGTTTAATTCGATGCAACGCGAAGAACCTTACCTACTCTTGACATCCAGAGAACTTAGCAGAGATGCTTTGGTGCCTTCGGGAACTCTGAGACAGGTGCTGCATGGCTGTCGTCAGCTCGTGTTGTGAAATGTTGGGTTAAGTCCCGCAACGAGCGCAACCCTTATCCTTTGTTGCCAGCGGTTAGGCCGGGAACTCAAAGGAGACTGCCAGTGATAAACTGGAGGAAGGTGGGGATGACGTCAAGTCATCATGGCCCTTACGAGTAGGGCTACACACGTGCTACAATGGCGCATACAAAGAGAAGCGACCTCGCGAGAGCAAGCGGACCTCATAAAGTGCGTCGTAGTCCGGATTGGAGTCTGCAACTCGACTCCATGAAGTCGGAATCGCTAGTAATCGTAGATCAGAATGCTACGGTGAATACGTTCCCGGGCCTTGTACACACCGCCCGTCACACCATGGGAGTGGGTTGCAAAAGAAGTAGGTAGCTTAACCTTCGGGAGGGCGCTTACCACTTTGTGATTCATGACTGGGGTGAAGTCGTAACAAGGTAACCGTAGGGGAACCTGCGGTTGGATCACCTCCTTACCTTAAAGAACCTGCCTTTGTAGTGCTCACACAGATTGTCTGATGAAAAAACAGCAGTAAAAATCTCTGCAGGCTTGTAGCTCAGGTGGTTAGAGCGCACCCCTGATAAGGGTGAGGTCGGTGGTTCAAGTCCACTCAGGCCTACCAAACTCCTTTTAAAGGATGAGCGGTACAGAGATTACAAACGATGGGGCTATAGCTCAGCTGGGAGAGCGCCTGCTTTGCACGCAGGAGGTCTGCGGTTCGATCCCGCATAGCTCCACCATCTTTTACTGCGAACACAAGAAAACTTCAGAGTGAACCTGAAAAGGTGCACTGCGAAGTTTTGCTCTTTAAAAATCTGGATCAAGCTGAAAATTGAAACGACACACATGTTATGTGTGTTCGAGTCTCTCAAATTTTCGCAAACCGATGATGAATCGAAAGAAACATCTTCGGGTTGTGAGGTTAAGCGACTAAGCGTACACGGTGGATGCCCTGGCAGTCAGAGGCGATGAAGGACGTGCTAATCTGCGAAAAGCGCCGGCGAGGTGATATGAACCTTTGACCCGGTGATGTCCGAATGGGGAAACCCAGTGTGTTTCGACACACTATCGTTAACTGAATACATAGGTTAACGAGGCGAACCGGGGGAACTGAAACATCTAAGTACCCCGAGGAAAAGAAATCAACCGAGATTCCCCCAGTAGCGGCGAGCGAACGGGGAGCAGCCCGGAGTCTGAATCAGCTTGTGTGTTAGTGGAACGGTCTGGAAAGTCCGACGGTACAGGGTGATAGTCCCGTACACGAAAATGCACAGGTTGTGAACTCGAAGAGTAGGGCGGGACACGTGGTATCCTGTCTGAATATGGGGGGACCATCCTCCAAGGCTAAATACTCCTGACTGACCGATAGTGAACCAGTACCGTGAGGGAAAGGCGAAAAGAACCCCGGCGAGGGGAGTGAAAAAGAACCTGAAACCGTGTACGTACAAGCAGTGGGAGCCTACTTGTTAGGTGACTGCGTACCTTTTGTATAATGGGTCAGCGACTTATATTCTGTAGCAAGGTTAACCGAATAGGGGAGCCGAAGGGAAACCGAGTCTTAACTGGGCGTTAAGTTGCAGGGTATAGACCCGAAACCCGGTGATCTAGCCATGGGCAGGTTGAAGGTTGGGTAACACTAACTGGAGGACCGAACCGACTAATGTTGAAAAATTAGCGGATGACCTGTGGCTGGGGGTGAAAGGCCAATCAAACCGGGAGATAGCTGGTTCTCCCCGAAAGCTATTTAGGTAGCGCCTCGTGAACTCATCTTCGGGGGTAGAGCACTGTTTCGGCTAGGGGGCCATCCCGGCTTACCAACCCGATGCAAACTACGAATACCGAAGAATGTTATCACGGGAGACACACGGCGGGTGCTAACGTCCGTCGTGAAGAGGGAAACAACCCAGACCGCCAGCTAAGGTCCCAAAGTCATGGTTAAGTGGGAAACGATGTGGGAAGGCACAGACAGCCAGGATGTTGGCTTAGAAGCAGCCATCATTTAAAGAAAGCGTAATAGCTCACTGGTCGAGTCGGCCTGCGCGGAAGATGTAACGGGGCTAAACCATGCACCGAAGCTGCGGCAGCGACGCTTATGCGTTGTTGGGTAGGGGAGCGTTCTGTAAGCCGTTGAAGGTGGCCTGTGAGGGTTGCTGGAGGTATCAGAAGTGCGAATGCTGACATAAGTAACGATAAAGCGGGTGAAAAGCCCGCTCGCCGGAAGACCAAGGGTTCCTGTCCAACGTTAATCGGGGCAGGGTGAGTCGACCCCTAAGGCGAGGCCGAAAGGCGTAGTCGATGGGAAACAGGTTAATATTCCTGTACTTGGTGTTACTGCGAAGGGGGGACGGAGAAGGCTATGTTAGCCGGGCGACGGTTGTCCCGGTTTAAGCATGTAGGCGGAGGTTCCAGGTAAATCCGGTACCTTTTAACGCTGAGGTGTGATGACGAGGCACTACGGTGCTGAAGTAACAAATGCCCTGCTTCCAGGAAAAGCCTCTAAGCATCAGGTAACACGAAATCGTACCCCAAACCGACACAGGTGGTCAGGTAGAGAATACCAAGGCGCTTGAGAGAACTCGGGTGAAGGAACTAGGCAAAATGGTGCCGTAACTTCGGGAGAAGGCACGCTGATATGTAGGTGAAGCCCCTGCGGGTGGAGCTGAAATCAGTCGAAGATACCAGCTGGCTGCAACTGTTTATTAAAAACACAGCACTGTGCAAACACGAAAGTGGACGTATACGGTGTGACGCCTGCCCGGTGCCGGAAGGTTAATTGATGGGGTTAGCGGTAACGCGAAGCTCTTGATCGAAGCCCCGGTAAACGGCGGCCGTAACTATAACGGTCCTAAGGTAGCGAAATTCCTTGTCGGGTAAGTTCCGACCTGCACGAATGGCGTAATGATGGCCAGGCTGTCTCCACCCGAGACTCAGTGAAATTGAACTCGCTGTGAAGATGCAGTGTACCCGCGGCAAGACGGAAAGACCCCGTGAACCTTTACTATAGCTTGACACTGAACACTGGTCCTTGATGTGTAGGATAGGTGGGAGGCTTTGAAGCGTGGACGCCAGTCTGCGTGGAGCCGACCTTGAAATACCACCCTTTAATGGCTGGTGTTCTAACGTAGACCCGTAATCCGGGTTGCGGACAGTGTCTGGTGGGTAGTTTGACTGGGGCGGTCTCCTCCCAAAGAGTAACGGAGGAGCACGAAGGTTAGCTAATCCTGGTCGGACATCAGGAGGTTAGTGCAATGGCATAAGCTAGCTTGACTGCGAGAGTGACGGCTCGAGCAGGTGCGAAAGCAGGTCATAGTGATCCGGTGGTTCTGAATGGAAGGGCCATCGCTCAACGGATAAAAGGTACTCCGGGGATAACAGGCTGATACCGCCCAAGAGTTCATATCGACGGCGGTGTTTGGCACCTCGATGTCGGCTCATCACATCCTGGGGCTGAAGTAGGTCCCAAGGGTATGGCTGTTCGCCATTTAAAGTGGTACGCGAGCTGGGTTTAGAACGTCGTGAGACAGTTCGGTCCCTATCTGCCGTGGGCGCTGGAGAATTGAGGGGGGCTGCTCCTAGTACGAGAGGACCGGAGTGGACGCATCACTGGTGTTCGGGTTGTCATGCCAATGGCACTGCCCGGTAGCTAAATGCGGAAGAGATAAGTGCTGAAAGCATCTAAGCACGAAACTTGCCCCGAGATGAGTTCTCCCTGAGACTATAAGTCTCCTGAAGGAACGTTGAAGACGACGACGTTGATAGGTCGGGTGTGTAAGCGCAGCGATGCGTTGAGCTAACCGATACTAATGAACCGTGAGGCTTAACCTTACAACGCCGAAGCTGTTTTGGCGGTGAGAGACGATTTTCAGCTGATACAGATTACAGAATTTGCCTGGCGGCTTTAGCGCGGTGGTCCCACCTGACCCCATGCCGAACTCAGAAGTGAAACGCCGTAGCGCCGATGGTAGTGTGGGGTCTCCCCATGTGAGAGTAGGGAACTGCCAGGCATCAAATTAAGTAGTAAGCCGGTGCATAAATCCGGTGGTTACAAGCAGTCTTCGGTGGAGCGGTAGTTCAGTCGGTTAGAATACCTGCCTGTCACGCAGGGGGTCGCGGGTTCGAGTCCCGTCCGTTCCGCCACTTATTAAGACATTAAGCCTGCCTCACTGGCAGGCTTAATGGCAAAAAACTTTAGGGGCGTAGCTCAGTTGGTAGAGCACCGGTCTCCAAAACCGGGTGTCGCGAGTTCGAGTCTCTCCGCCCCTGCCATATCGAATCCTTTGCTTCGGCAAAGGATTTTTTTTTGCCTGAAATACAACGGCACACCTGAATTTTCAGCCAGCTTCCCTGCTGGCTGATGCATCATTCCATAATATTGATTTTTAAGAGATCTTTTATCTGCGACTGCTTATCGCTGTTTTGCAGCCAAATCGCATACAGCGGGCGCGAAATGGTGGTGGAATCTATCACGGTATGTAGCCCCGCTTTAGTATCTGCCCAACGGGCTGGTAACCAGGTGCAACCCTTCAACAAGGGAAGTTGCTGACAGGCAATCTCGGCAGAACTGGTGGTTAACTGTGGAACATCATCTGGGGCTATCAATCCCGCCTCATGCTGCTGAAAATCAGGACCCCACTCCAGGCGCAAATAGGTCAGATCGGCTTTCATCATTGAAGGTTCAGAAGCATAAAGTGCCAGACCAAACTGCCCTACGATCTGGCTGCTAAATTCGTCCATCTTGGGGGCTTCGGTCGTGATAAGAAGATCAAGCTGGCGCTCATGAAGTTGCTTAACCAGGGACTGGCGTTGCGCAATTCTGGCTTCAAATTGCAAATGTTCATGAGAACGATATAGCCGGGTAAGCCACTGACTTAGCATACATTCCCACAGTGACGCGCTGGCCCCTATCGAGAACTCATTGTGCCTCGACGTATGGGCAACCTCTTTACGTGCTGCCTGCCAGGTATTCATCAACGTTTCCGCATAGGGGAGCAGTTTCTCACCGGCAGGCGTTAAACGTATGTTGTTGCGGTGGCGGGTAAAAAGATTCACACCCAGTTGATTTTCCAGCTGTCGAATACGAAAACTGACCGCTGACTGCGTCAGGTAAAGGGCTTCAGCTGCTCGCCCAAAGTGGCGTGTTCTGCTCACTTCGAGGAAAGTTTTTAGCAATTCCGTATCCACATCTTTCTCCGCAAAATAATTTGTCGTTATGATTTAAATGTTTTGTTTTACACTCTGTCAAGCGTAACTAATACTCCGCGCCATAAATAGCTCGGCCAAAGAATTAGGAGCGTGTAGGATGGCGGAAAGCTTTACGACGACTAATCGTTTTTTCGACAATAAACATTATCCGCGCGGGTTCTCTCGTCACGGCGATTTCACCATCAAAGAGGCGCAGCTGCTTGAGCGTCATGGTTATGCCTTCAACGAGCTGGATCTGGGTAAGCGTGAGCCCGCAACTGAAGATGAAAAGCAGTTTGTCTTAGTGTGCCGTGGCGAGCGTGAGCCACAGTCTGAAGCAGAACGTGTATGGATCAAGTACATGGCGCGCATTAAGCGTCCAAAACGCTTCCATACGCTCTCCGGCGGTAAGCCGCAGATGGAAGGCGCAGAAGACTACACTGAGTCTGATGACTAAGATGATGAGAAGGGGCTACGGCCCCTTTTTTACGCCAGCAACTTCTGCAGATGGAGCAGCAAACGATCGATAGCGCGGTAGCTCAGCGCCTCCTGCAAGTGTTTCCTCTGAATGTCACTACAACCCTCCACGTCAGCAATGGTTCTGGCCACTTTCAGCAAACGCTGCCACGCGCGTATAGAAAGACCAAAACGCGTCAAGGTTTCCTCCAGCCAAACCGCATCCTCTATGTTAAGAGAACAAAACTGCCGGAGCCCGGCATTATCCAGCCGTGCATTCAGCCTGTTCTGACGGGCATATTGTCGCGTCTGGGCAGCAATGACCCGCTCGCGTACATCTGCTGAGCTTTCACCCGTGATGCCTTTTTGCCTGAGCAGGCCCGGCGGGGGAAGGGGGATTTCGAGGGATAAATCGAAACGGTCGAGAAACGGGCCGGATAACTTTCCCAGATAGCGCAACGTCTGCTCAGGCGTACAGCGGTTATGGTTGCCCTGATAATGACCCGTAGGGCTGGGATTCATCGCAGCGACCAGCTGAAACTGCGCGGGATAGCTTATTTTGGCTCGCGTGCGTGAGATGTGTATCTCTCCAGATTCAATGGGTTCTCTCAGGGCATCCAGGACGCGGCGCTCAAACTCAGGCAGCTCGTCGAGAAACAGAATGCCATTGTGCGCCAGTGATATTTCACCCGGCCCGGGAATAGACCCACCGCCGACCATCGCCGTCAGTGAAGCGCTATGATGAGGTGAACGAAAAGGGCGACGGCGCCACTGTTTTTGCAACGAGGTAGAACTGATAAGGCTATAAATGGCGGCACTTTCCAGCGCTTCATGATTATTGAGCGGTGGCAGCAAGCCACTCAGCCTGCTCGCCAGCATCGTTTTACCCGTACCAGGCGGGCCGATCAAAAGAAGATTGTGTCCACCTGCGGCCGTAATCTCCAGCGCCCGTTTCCCTTGCTCCTGTCCCATAATCTCGCTGAGATCCTCTGGGGTATCGGCTATAACATTGTCACACTCTTCCGGCTCGGACAGTTCATGGCGCCCTTCCAGCCAGGCGCAAACTTCCTGTAAATGCCCTGCGACAAGACACCCCTTCTCGGCGATAAGACTCACTTCTGATGCATTTTCATTCGCGACAATGATTTGCCGTCCTGCACGTATAGCTTCCAGCGCGCCCGATATCGCACCGGGAACGCCCCTTAACGCGCCTGTGAGCGCGAGTTCTCCCACAAACTCGTACGAGCCTAGCCTGGTCGTATTAAGCTGCTCAGAGGCTGCGAGAAGCGCAATCGCGATAGGTAAATCATATCGTCCTCCCTCTTTGGGCAGATCGGCGGGAGCCAGGTTGATGGTGATCTTCTTTGCGGGGAAGGTATAACCGCTATTTATTATTGCGCTGCGAACGCGATCCCGGGCTTCTTTAACCGTCGTTTCAGGTAGCCCGACGAGCGTGAGCCCGGGTAGCCCATTACTCAGATGAACCTCTACAGAAATAAGCGGTGCCTTCACCCCGAGAGCCGCACGCGTATAAACAACTGACAGTGACATTTGCACTACCTCCTGGTACGACTATGCCAGTGCCTCTTTTGTCTGTTTAGCGTCATTTTGTGTATTTACGGCTCTTATTCAGAGATTTTAAGCGCACACTGAAATCATTACATACCCGTGGAAGACTTCTCGCAGAAGGTAAAAAGCGCCGTTTTGATGGTTAGCGCCGTCGTAAAAATATGAAAAATATTCATTCTTCAATTTCCCCATATAAAACAACGATTTTAAGAAATATGATTCGCGGCCTAACCAAATGCGTCATAAATAAATCTTGTGTTTGATTTAAAAACTGTGATACCTCTTTAGGTATTCCTTCGAACAAGATGCAAAAAGAACTGAAAATGACAGCCCTTCTACGAGTGATTAGCCTGGTCGTGATTAGCGTGGTGGTGATTATTATCCCACCGTGCGGGGCTGCACTTGGACGAGGAAAGGCTTAGAAATCAAGCCTTAACGAACTAAGACCCCCGCACCGAAAGGTCCGGGGGTTTTTTTATGACTAAAAAACGTAAACGAGGAGCAGGACATGACGACTAGCATAAAATTCTGTTTCTCCAGATTTATGACGGGGAACTAACTATGAATGGGGCACAATGGGTTGTACATGCGTTGCGCGCGCAGGGAGTCGAGACCGTATTCGGTTATCCGGGTGGCGCGATCATGCCGATTTACGATGCACTGTATGACGGCGGCGTGGAACATCTCTTGTGCCGACACGAGCAGGGGGCAGCAATGGCCGCTATCGGCTATGCCCGCGCGACGGGTAAAACTGGCGTGTGCATGGCAACGTCAGGTCCGGGCGCAACGAACCTGATTACCGGCCTGGCTGATGCACTGCTCGATTCCGTGCCCGTCGTGGCGATCACCGGTCAGGTGGCTTCCCCGTTTATCGGTACCGATGCTTTCCAGGAAGTGGACGTACTTGGTTTATCGCTGGCCTGCACCAAGCACAGCTTCCTTGTCCAGTCTCTGGATGAGCTGCCGCGCGTAATGGCCGAAGCGTTCGAAGTAGCGAGCTCGGGCCGCCCTGGCCCCGTTCTGGTGGATATCCCGAAAGATATCCAGGTTGCACTCGGCGAACTGGAACCGCACTTCTCCACCGTGGAAAGCGACGATGCGTTCCCGCATGCAGAGGTTGAAGAGGCGCGCCAGATGTTGGCGCAGGCGAAACAGCCGATGCTGTACGTCGGCGGGGGTGTCGGCATGGCGCAGGCCGTGCCTGCCCTGCGTGAATTTATCGCGGTAACGCAAATGCCTGCCACCTGCACGTTGAAAGGTCTTGGTGCGGTTGATGCAGACGACCCATACTATCTCGGCATGCTGGGGATGCACGGCACTAAAGCCGCAAACCTGGCGGTGCAAGAGTGCGATCTGCTCATCACCGTGGGTGCGCGTTTTGACGACCGCGTTACCGGCAAACTGAATACCTTCGCGCCAAATGCCAAAGTTATCCATATGGATATCGACCCGGCGGAGATGAACAAACTGCGTCAGGCGCACGTCGCGCTGCAGGGCGATCTCAATACGCTGTTACCTGCACTGGCGCAGCCACTGGATATCAGCGCGTGGCGCCAGCACGCCGCAGAGATGCGCGCCGAACACGCCTGGCGTTACGACCATCCTGGCGATGCCATCTACGCGCCGCTGCTGCTGAAACAGTTGTCTGACCGTAAACCGGCTGATAGCGTCGTCACCACCGACGTAGGCCAGCACCAGATGTGGTCAGCCCAGCACATGACCTACACCCGTCCGGAAAACTTCATCACCTCCAGCGGCTTAGGCACCATGGGCTTTGGCCTGCCTGCCGCCGTGGGTGCGCAGGTGGCTCGCCCGAACGATACGGTTATCTGTATCTCCGGTGACGGCTCCTTCATGATGAACGTTCAGGAGCTGGGAACCGTTAAGCGCAAGCAGTTGCCGCTGAAAATCGTGTTGCTGGATAATCAGCGTTTAGGGATGGTTCGCCAGTGGCAACAGCTGTTCTTCCAGGAGCGTTACAGCGAAACCACCCTGACCGATAACCCCGATTTCCTCACCCTGGCCAGCGCCTTCGGCATTCCTGGCCAGCACATCACCCGTAAAGACCAGGTTGAAGCGGCACTCGACACCATGCTGTCAAGCGAAGGGCCGTACCTGCTTCATGTCTCAATCGACGAGCTTGAGAACGTCTGGCCATTGGTACCGCCCGGTGCCAGTAACTCACAAATGCTGGAGAAATTATCATGATGCAACATCAGGTCGCCGTGCAGGCTCGCTTCAACCCGGAAACCTTGGAACGCGTTTTGCGTGTGGTCCGTCATCGTGGTTTTCAGATTTGCTCTATGAATATGGAGACGGCCACCGACGCGCAGAACATCAGTATCGAATTAACCGTTGCCAGCCCGCGGCCGGTCGACTTACTGTTTAGTCAGTTATCAAAACTGGTAGACGTTGCCCATGTTGCCATCTGCCAGAGCACAACCACATCACAACAAATCCGCGCTTAAGCGTGACAGGACGAAAAAATGACGACAAAAAAAGCTGATTACATTTGGTTCAATGGTGAGATGGTTCGCTGGGAGGACGCGAAGGTCCACGTCATGTCCCACGCGCTGCACTACGGCACCTCCGTCTTTGAAGGTATCCGTTGCTACGATTCTCACAAAGGGCCAGTGGTGTTCCGCCATCGCGAACACATGCAGCGTCTGCATGATTCAGCCAAAATTTATCGTTTCCCGGTTTCACAGAGCGTTGATGAGCTGATGGAAGCCTGCCGCGAAGTCATTCGCAAGAATAACCTTACCAGCGCCTACATTCGTCCACTGGTCTTCGTGGGTGATGTCGGTATGGGCGTGAACCCGCCAGCCGGTTACAACACCGATGTGATCATTGCCGCGTTCCCGTGGGGGGCTTACCTCGGAGCAGAAGCCCTGGAGCAGGGGATCGACGCAATGGTTTCTTCCTGGAACCGCGTGGCGCCAAACACCATCCCGACCGCTGCTAAAGCGGGCGGTAACTACCTTTCCTCTCTGCTGGTCGGTAGCGAAGCGCGCCGTCACGGCTATCAGGAAGGTATCGCGCTGGACGTGAATGGCTACATCTCGGAAGGCGCAGGTGAAAACCTGTTTGAAGTGAAAGATGGCATCCTGTTCACGCCGCCATTCACATCTTCCGCGCTGCCGGGTATTACCCGTGACGCCATCATCAAGCTGGCGAAAGACCTGGGTATCGAAGTGCGCGAGCAGGTGCTGTCTCGCGAATCCCTGTATCTGGCTGATGAAGTGTTCATGTCCGGTACGGCGGCTGAAATCACGCCGGTTCGTAGCGTAGACGGTATTCAGGTCGGCGAAGGCCGCTGTGGCCCGGTCACCAAACGCATCCAGCAAGCCTTCTTTGGCCTCTTTACTGGCGAAACAGAAGATAAATACGGCTGGTTGGATCAGGTTAATCACTAAATATAAATTTGGGACGGCACGCACCGTCCCATTGAATAGTCAGACGGGAGTAAATAAAGCATGCCTAAGTATCGTTCAGCCACCACCACCCACGGCCGTAACATGGCGGGTGCCCGCGCACTGTGGCGCGCCACCGGGATGACCGACGCCGATTTCGGCAAGCCAATTATCGCCGTGGTGAACTCCTTCACCCAGTTTGTGCCAGGCCATGTGCATCTGCGCGACCTCGGTAAACTGGTTGCCGAGCAAATCGAAGCTTCCGGCGGTGTGGCGAAAGAGTTCAACACCATCGCGGTGGATGACGGTATCGCAATGGGCCACGGGGGCATGCTCTATTCACTGCCGTCGCGTGAGCTGATCGCCGACTCGGTTGAGTACATGGTCAACGCCCACTGCGCCGATGCAATGGTCTGTATCTCCAACTGCGATAAAATCACCCCGGGGATGCTGATGGCCTCCCTGCGCCTGAACATTCCGGTGATCTTCGTCTCCGGCGGCCCAATGGAAGCCGGTAAAACCAAGCTGTCCGACAAAATCATCAAGCTCGACCTGGTCGATGCGATGATCCAGGGCGCGGATCCGAAAGTGTCTGACGAGCAGAGCGACCAGGTTGAACGCTCCGCGTGTCCGACCTGCGGCTCCTGTTCCGGGATGTTCACCGCCAACTCCATGAACTGTCTGACCGAAGCGCTGGGCCTGTCGCAGCCGGGTAACGGCTCGCTGCTGGCGACACACGCCGATCGTAAACAGCTGTTCCTCAACGCCGGTAAACGCATCGTTGAGCTCACCAAACGCTACTACGAACAGGATGATGCCAGTGCACTGCCGCGTAACATCGCCAGCAAAGCGGCGTTTGAAAATGCGATGACGCTGGATATCGCCATGGGCGGTTCCACCAATACCGTTCTGCACCTGCTGGCCGCCGCGCAGGAAGCCGAAATCGACTTCACCATGAGTGATATCGACAAGCTGTCCCGTAAAGTGCCGCAGCTGTGTAAAGTTGCGCCAAGCACCCAGAAATACCATATGGAAGATGTTCACCGTGCCGGTGGCGTAATCGGTATCCTGGGCGAGCTGGATCGCGCCGGGCTGCTGAACCGCGACGTGAAAAACGTGCTCGGCCTGACGCTGCCAGAGTCGCTGGACCAATACGACGTGATGCTGACCAGAGACGACGCGGTGAAAACGATGTTCCGCGCCGGTCCCGCCGGGATCCGTACCACGCAGGCGTTCTCGCAGGATTGCCGCTGGGATTCCCTGGATGACGATCGCGCCGAAGGCTGCATCCGTTCGCTGGAGCACGCCTACAGCAAGGACGGCGGTCTGGCCGTGCTGTACGGTAACTTCGCGGAAAACGGCTGCATCGTGAAAACGGCAGGCGTGGACGACAGCATCCTTAAATTCACCGGCCCGGCGAAAGTGTACGAAAGCCAGGATGAAGCGGTGGACGCCATCCTCGGTGGCAAAGTGGTAGAAGGCGACGTGGTTGTTATTCGCTATGAAGGGCCGAAAGGCGGGCCGGGCATGCAGGAAATGCTCTACCCAACCACCTTCCTGAAATCCATGGGTCTCGGCAAAGCCTGTGCGCTGATCACCGACGGTCGTTTCTCCGGCGGTACGTCCGGGCTCTCCATCGGCCACGTTTCACCGGAAGCGGCAAGCGGCGGCAACATCGCCATCATTGAAGACGGTGACCTGATCGAAATCGATATCCCGAATCGCGGCATTCAACTGAAGCTGAGCGACCAGGAAATTGCGGCCCGTCGTGAGGCACAAGAAGCGCGCGGCGATAAAGCCTGGACGCCGAAAGATCGTCAGCGTGAAGTCTCCTTCGCCCTGCGCGCATACGCGAGCCTTGCCACCAGTGCAGATAAAGGCGCGGTGCGCGATAAATCGAAACTTGGGGGCTAATGATGGCCGAGTCACAACCCTTATCCGCCGCCCCCGAGGGGGCGGAATATCTGAGAGCGGTGCTACGTGCACCGGTCTATGAAGCCGTGCAGGTCACGCCGCTTCAGAAAATGGAAAAACTCTCTTCGCGCCTCGATAACGTGATCCTGGTGAAGCGCGAAGACCGCCAGCCGGTGCACAGCTTCAAGCTGCGCGGCGCCTACGCGATGATGGCCGGACTGACCGATGAGCAAAAAGCGCGCGGCGTCATTACCGCCTCGGCGGGCAACCATGCGCAGGGCGTGGCGTTCTCGTCTGCTCGTCTGGGGTTGAAAGCGCTAATCGTGATGCCGGTTGCTACCGCTGACATCAAAGTCGACGCGGTACGCGGTTTCGGCGGGGAAGTGCTGCTCCACGGCGCCAATTTTGACGAAGCTAAAGCCAAAGCCATTGAGCTGGCGCAGCAGCAGGGCTTCACCTGGGTGCCGCCGTTCGATCACCCGATGGTCATTGCCGGACAAGGCACGCTGGCGCTTGAACTGCTGCAGCAGGATGCCCATCTCGACCGCGTCTTCGTTCCGGTGGGCGGCGGCGGGTTAGCGGCGGGTGTGGCCGTGCTGATTAAACAGCTGATGCCGCAGATTAAAGTCATCGCTGTTGAAGCTGAGGACTCTGCCTGCCTGAAAGCGGCGCTGGATGCCGGGCATCCGGTGGATCTGCCGCGCGTTGGTCTGTTTGCCGAGGGCGTGGCGGTAAAACGCATTGGCGATGAAACCTTCCGTCTCTGCCAGGAATACCTCGACGATATCGTCACGGTTGATAGCGATGCTATCTGCGCGGCAATGAAAGATCTGTTTGAGGATGTGCGTGCGGTCGCGGAGCCGTCCGGCGCGCTGGCCCTGGCGGGGATGAAAAAATACATCGCGCAGCACAACATCCGCGGCGAGCGCCTGGCGCATGTGCTTTCCGGCGCCAACGTGAACTTCCACGGCCTGCGCTACGTGTCCGAGCGCTGCGAGCTGGGTGAACAGCGTGAAGCATTGCTGGCGGTGACTATTCCGGAAGAGAAGGGGAGCTTCCTGAAGTTCTGCCAGCTGCTGGGCGGTCGTTCGGTGACGGAGTTCAACTACCGTTTCGCCGATGCCAAAGATGCCTGCATTTTCGTCGGCGTGCGTCTGAGCCGTGGCGTCGAGGAGCGTAAAGAGATCCTTAACCTCCTGCATGACGGTGGTTACAGCGTGGTGGACCTTTCAGACGACGAAATGGCGAAGCTGCACGTGCGCTATATGGTCGGCGGGCGTCCCTCGAAGCCGCTCAGGGAACGCCTGTTCAGCTTCGAATTCCCGGAATCACCGGGCGCGTTGCTCAAATTCCTGCACACGCTGGGCACGCACTGGAACATCTCCCTGTTCCATTACCGTAGCCACGGCACCGACTACGGCCGCGTGCTGGCGGCGTTTGAACTGGGTGAGCACGAGCCGGATTTTGAAACACGGCTGAACGAACTGGGCTATGAGTGTCACGACGAAACCCACAACCCCGCCTTCCGTTTCTTCCTGGCAGGATAAGCGGAGCGCAACCCGACTTCAATGGTTGGGCAATATCTTCCAGAACGCATCAATAAGCGGCTCATGCAGCCGCTTTTTTTGTGCGCACACGCCAAGCTCAAACGGCGTTTTCTCATCGCTGCGATCCAGAATCATCACGCGATTGCGCACCGGTTCCGGGCTATTTTCCAGCACCACTTCCGGCAATAGCGCCACGCCGCAGCCGAGCGCCACCATCGACACCATCGCCTCATGACCGCTGACCGTGGCGTAAATCAACGGGTTACTGATTTTTTGTCGGCGGAACCACAGCTCAATGCGACGGCGCACTGGCCCCTGGTCGGCCATGATAAACGGCACCGTGGACCAGTCCGGTTTTTCTACCGATACCTGGTTTCGCACCGGGCAGGGCAGCGCCGGGGCAATCAGTACCACCGCCAGATTTTCGAGCATTGAAAACGCTACCGCACCCGGGAGCGTTTCGGGTTTCCCTGCAATGGCGAGATCCGCTTCGCCCGTCACCACTTTTTCCATCGCGTCGGCGGCGTCGCCCGTGGTCAGCTTAATTTCAACCGATGGATGTGCCGCGCGGAAGCGATCAAGAATGGGCGGCAGATGGCTGTAGGCGGCGGTGACGGAGCAGAAAATATGCAGCTCGCCGGACAGCGACGGCCCCTGCTGGTCAATGGCGTGCCGTAGCTGCTGATACTGCAGCAACGTCTGCTGGGCAAAAAGGCGCAGTTCTTCACCCGCTTCCGTGAGCGTGACGGTGCGGTTATCGCGCACAAACAGCGGCTGGCCGAGGTCTTCCTCAAGGCGCTGTATCTGGCGCGAGAGCGTGGAGGGGCTGACGTGCATCGCCCGTGCGCTGCGGCCAAAGTGACGGCTTTCCGCCAGATGCAGAAACATTTTCAGATCGCGTAAATCCACCGATTCCACTCCCTCTTTTTATATTGCAAAAATTGCAATATGACGTTGTGAATATATCAATTTCCGCAATAAATTTCCTGTTGTAATGTGGTTCTATTCTCGCTGAAACGCGAACCGAACAATAAGACACACAACATCACGAGGTATCACCCATGGCTAACTACTTTAATACACTGAACTTGCGCCAGCAGCTGGCGCAGCTGGGCAAATGCCGCTTCATGGCGCGCGATGAATTTGCCGATGGCGCGAGCTACCTTCAGGGTAAAAAAGTGGTCATCGTCGGCTGTGGCGCACAGGGTCTGAACCAGGGCCTGAACATGCGTGACTCCGGTCTGGATATCTCTTATGCCCTGCGTAAAGAAGCGATTGCTGAAAAGCGTGCTTCCTGGCGTAAAGCGACCGAAAACGGCTTCAAAGTGGGCACCTACGAAGAGCTGATCCCGCAGGCGGATCTGGTGGTTAACCTGACCCCGGACAAACAGCACTCTGACGTGGTGCGTTCCGTACAGCCGCTGATGAAAGACGGCGCTGCGCTGGGTTACTCCCACGGCTTCAACATCGTTGAAGTGGGCGAGCAGATCCGCAAAGACATCACCGTAGTGATGGTGGCACCGAAGTGCCCGGGTACGGAAGTACGCGAAGAGTACAAACGTGGCTTCGGCGTACCGACCCTGATCGCGGTTCACCCGGAAAACGATCCGAAAGGCGAAGGCATGGCGATTGCCAAAGCATGGGCAGCGGCGACCGGCGGCCACCGTGCGGGTGTGCTGGAATCGTCCTTCGTTGCCGAAGTGAAATCTGACCTGATGGGCGAGCAGACCATTCTGTGCGGTATGCTGCAGGCCGGTTCTCTGCTGTGCTTCGACAAGCTGGTGGAAGAAGGCACCGACCCGGCCTACGCGGAAAAACTGATCCAGTTCGGCTGGGAAACCATCACCGAAGCGCTGAAGCAGGGCGGTATTACGCTGATGATGGACCGTCTGTCCAACCCGGCAAAACTGCGTGCTTACGCTCTGTCTGAACAGCTGAAAACCATCATGGCACCGCTGTTCCAGAAACATATGGACGACATCATCTCCGGCGAATTCTCTTCCGGCATGATGGCGGACTGGGCGAACGACGATAAGAAACTGCTGACCTGGCGTGAAGAGACCGGCAAAACCGCGTTCGAAACGGCACCACAGTTTGAAGGCAAAATTGGCGAGCAGGAGTACTTCGATAAAGGCGTACTGATGATCGCCATGGTGAAGGCGGGTGTTGAGCTGGCGTTCGAAACCATGGTGGATTCAGGCATCATCGAAGAGTCTGCCTACTACGAATCTCTGCACGAACTGCCGCTGATCGCGAACACCATCGCCCGTAAGCGTCTGTACGAAATGAACGTGGTTATCTCTGATACCGCTGAATACGGTAACTACCTGTTCTCTTACGCCTGCGTACCGCTGCTGAAAGAGTTCATGACCACCCTGCAACCGGGCGATCTGGGCAAAGCGATTGCGGAAGGTGCGGTAGACAACGCGCAGCTGCGCGATGTGAATGAAGCGATTCGCAGCCACCAGATCGAGAAAGTGGGTCACAAACTGCGTGGCTACATGACCGATATGAAGCGTATCGCGGTAGCGGGTTAACAACCTCGTCGGGTGGCGCTTCGCTTACCCGACCTACAAACACGTAAAATGTAGGCCGGGTAAGGCGCAGCCGACACCCGGCTTTTTATTTGCGATATAATACTTTAATGACGTGGTAGCCAAACTGCGTGTGCAGCGGACCCGTCGGCTCCAGCACCGGGCAGGAGAAGACCACTTTATCGAACGCCGGCACCATCTGACCCTGACGGAATTCACCTAAATCGCCGCCACGTTTGCCTGACGGACAAATTGAGTGCTTCTTAGCCAGCTTGCCGAAGTCGGCGCCGTTTTTTATCTGCTCCAGAAGATCCAGAGCCAGTTTCTCTTCTTTAACAAGAATATGCAGTGCTGCTGCTGTTTTTGCCATGATCGTGCCTTGAGTGGTATGGATTAGGCTCGCTATACTACCACGCTGTTATTCTCCCCTCCTGACTTTCATTGAGTGATCATTTATGCGTCTAAACCCCGGACAACAACAAGCCGTCGAATTTGTCACCGGACCCTGTCTGGTGCTGGCGGGAGCAGGATCCGGTAAAACGCGCGTCATCACCAATAAGATTGCGCACCTGATCCGTGGCTGTGGTTATCAGGCCCGTCACATTGCGGCGGTCACCTTTACCAACAAAGCGGCACGCGAAATGAAAGAACGTGTCGGCCAGACGCTGGGGCGCAAAGAGGCGCGCGGGCTGATGATCTCCACGTTCCACACGCTGGGGCTGGATATCATCAAACGTGAGTATGCCGCGCTGGGGATGAAATCCAACTTTTCGCTTTTCGATGACACCGACCAGGTGGCATTACTCAAAGAGCTCACTGAAGGGCTGATAGAAGATGACAAGGTGCTGTTGCAGCAGCTGATCTCGACGATCTCTAACTGGAAAAACGATCTGATGACCCCGGCCCAGGCTGCGGCGATCGCCAAAGGGGAACGGGATCGGATCTTCGCCCACTGTTATGGTCTGTACGATGCGCACATGAAAGCGTGTAATGTGCTGGACTTCGACGACCTGATCCTGCTGCCGACGCTGCTTTTACAGCGAAATGAAGAGGTGCGCGAGCGCTGGCAGAATAAAATCCGCTACCTGCTGGTGGATGAATATCAGGACACCAACACCAGCCAGTACGAGCTGGTAAAGCTTCTGGTGGGCCAGCGTGCCCGTTTCACCGTGGTAGGCGACGACGACCAGTCGATCTACTCCTGGCGCGGCGCGCGTCCGCAAAACCTGGTGCTGCTGAGTAAAGACTTCCCCGCGCTGCAGGTGATTAAGCTGGAGCAAAACTACCGCTCCTCCGGACGGATCCTGAAGGCGGCAAACATCCTGATTGCCAATAACCCGCACGTATTTGAAAAGCGCCTGTTCTCCGAGCTGGGCTACGGCACGGAGCTGAAAGTGCTCAGCGCCAACAATGAAGAACATGAAGCGGAGCGCGTGACGGGCGAACTGATTGCCCACCACTTCGTCAACAAAACCGAATATAAAGATTACGCGATCCTTTATCGCGGTAATCACCAGTCGCGCGTCTTTGAAAAGATGCTGATGCAGAACCGCATACCGTACAAAATCTCGGGCGGCACCTCGTTCTTCTCACGGCCTGAAATTAAAGATCTGCTGGCCTATCTGCGTGTGCTCACTAACCCGGATGACGACAGCGCGTTTCTGCGCATCGTGAATACGCCGAAGCGCGAAATCGGTCCGGCGACGCTGCAAAAGCTGGGTGAATGGGCGATGACCCGCAATAAAAGCCTGTTTACGGCCAGCTTCGATATGGGACTAAGCCAGACGCTGACCGGGCGCGGTTACGACTCGTTAACGCGATTCACCCACTGGCTTGGCGAAGTGCAGCGTCTTGCAGAGCGCGAGCCGGTGGCGGCGGTGCGCGATCTGATTCACGGTATTGATTACGAATCCTGGCTGTACGAAACCTCCGCCAGCCCGAAAGCGGCTGAGATGCGCATGAAAAACGTTAACCAGCTGTTCAGCTGGATGACCGAAATGCTGGAAGGCTCGGAAATCGATGAGCCGATGACCCTGACCCAGGTGGTCACTCGCTTTACCCTGCGCGACATGATGGAGCGCGGCGAGAGCGAAGAAGAGGCTGATCAGGTTCAGCTGATGACGCTGCATGCGTCAAAAGGGCTGGAGTTTCCGTATGTGTATCTGGTCGGCATGGAAGAGGGGTTGCTGCCCCATCAGAGCAGTATTGATGAAGACAACGTCGACGAGGAGCGGCGTCTGGCCTATGTGGGGATCACCCGTGCGCAGAAAGAGCTGACGTTCACGCTGTGTAAAGAGCGCCGCCAGTATGGTGAGCTTGTCCGCCCGGAGCCAAGCCGTTTTCTGCTGGAACTGCCGCAGGACGACCTGATTTGGGAACAAGAGCGCAAGGTGATTACCGCTGAAGAGCGGATGCACAAAGGCCAGGCGAACGTGGCAAACATTCGCGCCATGCTGGCAAAAGCCAAAGAGAAGGGATGAGTTTGAAGGGCTTGCAGGCCGGGTAAGCGCAGCGCCACCCGGCATATTTTACTCTCTTATTTTACTTCCAGTGCCCAGTGCACATAGCTTTGCCACTGGCACTCCAGCTCGATCATCTCTGCGCCGAGCGGGTGATGATCAATCCAGTTTTCCGGCAGCGTCAGCGTCAGCTTCTCATCATCGGCCACCAGATTAATCGCAGGCAGCAAATCATCACGACGACGGCTGGCAAACAGAATTGCCAGACGCAGCAGGCGGCACAGATGCTCGGCCACGCGCGGCGGTACAGCGTTTTGCTGATGAAGAGAGGAGAGATCAACGGCGTTGGTCTGGTTCAGCAGCAGCGTTGCCAGCAGCTTTTTCTGTGCGGGCGTGTAGCCCGGTAAGTCAAGGTTACGCACAAGGTAGGCTGCATGAGCCGGGGCCTGCTTAAAGTCGATGCTCAGCCCCACTTCATGCAGAGCACAAGCGCTCAGCAATAAATCGCGGCTCAGAGGGTCAAGATCCCAGACGTTAGCGACCTGATCGGCAAAGCGAGAGGCCAGCTGCGATACGCGGCCAGCCTGATCGATATCAACCAGAAAACGACGCTGCACGTTGCGCAAAGTACGGTTGCGGATGTCCTGATCCACTGAAAGATGCAGCATCCCGTAGACCAGACCTTCGCGCAGCGCGCCGCCGGCAAGGGTCATACACTGGATGTTCAGCTCGGTGAAAATGGCGATCAGAATGGCGAGCCCGCTCGGGAAGACCAGGGCACGTTCCAGCGTCAGGCCTTCAATTTCCAGCTCTTCCAGGCGTCCGCACTGAATAGCGCGCTGTTTAAGCTGCTGAAGCTTGGCAAGCGTAATGCGCTCGTCCATTCCCTGCGCCATCATGATTTCCTGCAGGGCCTGAACGGTACCTGACGCACCGACACACACTTTCCAGCCGTGGTAGCGCAGTTCGTCCATCACCGGACGTAACACTTCGCGCGCGGCATTTTCTGCCTCGTCGAAATTCTCTTTACCCAGATTGCGGTCAGCGAAGTAACGCTCAAGCCAGGTTACGCAGCCCATCGACAGGCTGAACAGCGAGGTCGCCTGCGCGCCGGTACCGGTCACAAGCTCGGTACTGGCACCGCCGATATCTACCACCAGACGGCGATCGTCCCCGCCTGTCGTATGCGCAACTCCCTGATAGATCAGGCGAGCTTCTTCTTCGCCGCTGATTACCTGAACCGGGCACCCCAGGATTTCCTGCGCTTTGGCAATAAAATCCACGGCGTTAACCGCCAGGCGGAGCGTCGCGGTGGCGACCACGGTGATTTGGGCATGCGGGATATCCTGCAGACGCTCTGCAAAGAGCCGCAGACACTGCCAGCCACGTTCCATGGCTTCGGGAGAGAGAACATTATCGCTGCTCAGGCCCGCCGCGAGGCGGACCTTGCGCTTAATGCGCGTCAGCGTTTGTATGCTCCCTGCCACCTCGCGCACAACCAGCATATGAAAACTATTCGAACCGAGATCGATTGCTGCATAAAGCGAGGTGGAGCTGAGCATATTTTCTTAACCTGAACGACGACGATTACGCGGCGCGCCTGAACGACGCGGGCCATTGCCGGAGCGTGGGCGTGTAAGACGCTTAGGCGGCGGCAGTTCGCTTAACAGCGCTTCCGGATTGTATTTGCTCTGCGGAATCGAGTGACCGATGTACGTCTCAATGGCTGGAAGATTCAGCGCATACTCTTCACACGCAAGGCTGATTGAGTGGCCGCTCGCACCCGCGCGACCGGTACGACCGATACGGTGTACATAGTCTTCGCAGTCATCCGGCAGATCATAGTTAAAGACGTGCGTAACGGCAGGAATGTGCAAGCCACGCGCAGCCACGTCGGTTGCGACCAGAATATCGAGATCGCCACGGGTAAATTCGTCGAGGATACGCAGGCGTTTTTTCTGTGCAACGTCGCCAGTGAGCAGGCCCACACGGTGACCGTCTGCAGCCAGATGGCCCCAGATGTCTTCACAGCGGTGTTTGGTGTTTGCGAAGATAATGGCGCGGTCCGGCCACTCTTCTTCGATCAGCGTTTGCAGCAGACGCATTTTCTCTTCATTAGAAGGATAGAAGAGCTCTTCTTTAATGCGATGACCTGTTTTCTGCTCAGGCTCGACTTCCACGTATTCGGCGTTGTTCATCTGTTCAAACGCCAGTTCACGCACACGGTAAGAGAGGGTGGCAGAGAACAGCATGTTCAGACGCTGATTGGCCGGCGGCATGCGGCGGAACAGCCAGCGGATATCTTTAATGAAGCCCAGATCGTACATACGGTCGGCTTCATCAAGCACCACAACCTGGATTGCGCCGAGGTTGATGTGGTTCTGTTTGGCGTAGTCGATAAGACGGCCAGTGGTACCAATCAGGATATCCACGCCGCTTTCCAGCACTTTCAGCTGCTTATCGTAGCCGTCACCGCCATAGGCCAGGCCAAGCTTCAGACCGGTAGCCTGTGCCAGGGGTTCAGCGTCTGCGTGGATCTGTACCGCCAGTTCTCGCGTCGGGGCCATAATGAGCGCGCGCGGCTGGTTAACTTTGCGGTCTGCAATCGCTGGGTGAGAAAGTAAATAATGAAACGTTGACGTTAAAAACGCCATCGTTTTGCCGGTACCGGTTTGCGCCTGCCCTGCAACATCGCGACCGGCCAGCGTCAGCGGCAGTGCGAGAGCCTGAATGGGCGTGCAGTTATGAAACCCTTTAGTTTCAAGGGCTTCAATCACTTTTGGGTGCAGGGCGAAGTCGGAAAACTTCTGTTCTGTTAAATGTGTTTTGCTCATAGTGTGGTAGAATATCAGCTTACTATTGCTTTACGAAAGCGTATCCGGTGAAATAAAGTCAACCTTTAGTTGGTTAATGCGACATCAACACGTCGTTGGTGTAGACAAAACCAACGTACCAGGCTTATTCCTGTGGAGTTATATATGAGCGATAAAATTATTCACCTGACTGACGATAGTTTTGACACGGACGTACTTAAGGCTGACGGGCTGATCCTCGTCGATTTCTGGGCTGAATGGTGTGGTCCTTGCAAAATGATCGCTCCGATTCTGGATGAAATCGCTGACGAATATCAGGGCAAACTGACCGTTGCCAAACTGAACATCGACCAGAACCCGGGCACCGCACCAAAATACGGTATCCGTGGCATCCCGACCCTGCTGCTGTTCAAAAACGGCGAAGTGGCGGCGACCAAAGTGGGCGCGCTGTCCAAAGGTCAACTGAAAGAGTTCCTGGACGCTAACCTGGCGTAAGGTTTCTCCGCTGCGCGTCCAGAGCACCCGGCTAAATGATGTGGAACTCTGGACGCCCGGCTTAAGTCGTGCTAAGTTAGCTATGACTTCGTTTTAAACATATCTGTTGTTTGAATCTTGTTTTACCCGATACTTCCCCTTGTTGACATCAACAGTGCGTGAAGTGGCTAAATTCCGGGCTTGTCACTCAATCCGTCTTGTCGTTTCAGTTCTGCGTTCTTTCCCTGTGACCAGACAGCGAACAGACATGAGATGATGGCCGCTAAACAGGCATGGATGACCCTGCCATACCATTCACAACATTAAGTTCGAGAATCACCCCGAGTTTAAGAACCCACACCATTATGAATCTTACCGAATTAAAGAATACGCCGGTTTCTGAGCTGATCACTCTCGGCGAAAATATGGGGCTGGAAAACCAGGCTCGTATGCGCAAGCAGGACATCATTTTCGCCATCCTGAAGCAGCATGCTAAGAGTGGCGAAGATATCTTTGGCGACGGTGTGTTGGAGATATTGCAAGACGGATTTGGTTTCCTCCGCTCTGCAGACAGCTCCTACCTCGCCGGCCCTGACGACATCTACGTATCCCCCAGCCAAATCCGCCGTTTCAACCTCCGCACTGGTGACACCATTTCAGGTAAGATTCGTCCTCCTAAAGAGGGTGAACGCTACTTTGCGCTGTTGAAAGTCAATGAAGTTAACTTTGACAAGCCAGAAAACTCACGTAACAAGATCCTCTTTGAGAACTTAACGCCTCTGCACGCGAACTCTCGCCTGCGCATGGAGCGTGGTAATGGTTCAACGGAAGATTTAACCGCGCGTGTTCTGGATCTGGCATCGCCAATTGGTCGCGGCCAACGTGGTCTGATTGTGGCACCGCCAAAAGCGGGTAAAACGATGCTGCTGCAGAATATCGCGCAGAGCATCGCCTATAACCACCCGGACTGCGTACTAATGGTACTGCTGATTGACGAACGTCCGGAAGAAGTGACCGAGATGCAGCGTCTGGTTAAAGGTGAAGTGGTTGCTTCTACCTTTGACGAACCCGCCTCTCGTCACGTTCAGGTCGCGGAAATGGTTATCGAGAAGGCGAAACGCCTGGTTGAGCACAAGAAAGACGTGATCATCCTGCTCGACTCCATTACCCGTCTGGCACGTGCTTACAACACCGTGGTTCCGGCTTCCGGTAAAGTACTGACCGGTGGTGTGGACGCCAACGCCCTGCACCGTCCGAAACGCTTCTTCGGTGCGGCACGTAACGTCGAAGAGGGCGGCAGCCTGACCATCATCGCAACGGCGCTGATCGATACCGGCTCCAAAATGGACGAAGTGATTTACGAAGAATTTAAAGGTACAGGTAACATGGAACTGCACCTTTCTCGTAAGATCGCTGAAAAACGCGTCTTCCCGGCAATCGACTACAACCGTTCCGGTACCCGTAAAGAAGAGCTGCTCACTACCCAGGAAGAGCTGCAGAAAATGTGGATCCTGCGCAAAATCATCCATCCAATGGGTGAAATCGACGCAATGGAATTCCTCATTAACAAACTGGCGATGACCAAAACGAACGACGATTTCTTCGATATGATGAAGCGCTCGTAACGTAAATAAAGCCTGTAAACGCCACGTTTTTACGTGGCGTTTTTCTTTTATGGATTATACGCTAGTACCATCTACTCCCAATTTTGACCGGTCAGTGCGACAATAAGATAATTCGCACAGTAAAAACATTAATAGCTTGAATAATAAGCAAATGGAATTGTAAGAGGTTTGCTTTATAACTTCAGGCTCAGCGCCTTGATGGTTATACTTCCTTGACTAACATTTGTTGAGAACATCCATTGTGAACCTACTTGATACGTTTACTGAACTAACCAGTATTTTCTTATTTACCACCTGCTTTTTGTTTCTGGCTCGTAAGGTGGCAAAATACCTGGGATTAGTGGATAAACCTAACTTCCGTAAGCGGCATCAAGGCATGATCCCTCTGGTTGGGGGGATTTCTGTTTTTGCAGGTATCTGCTTCACTTTTGCAATAGCTGATTATTACATTCCCCACGCCCGGTTGTACCTGGCATGTGCAACCGTTCTCGTCGTGGTCGGCGCTCTTGACGATCGTTATGACATTAGCGTCAAGATCCGTGCCTTCGTTCAGGCTGCTGTAGCCATCACCATGATGACATTCGCAAAGTTGCACCTGAGTAGCCTGGGCTATATTTTTGGCCTCTGGGAGATGGAGCTCGGCCCATTCGGTTATTTCCTGACGCTTTTTGCTGTGTGGGTTGCGATTAACGCATTTAACATGGTTGACGGTATTGATGGATTGCTGGGAGGACTGTCCTGCGTCTCATTTGCCGCAATAGGTTTCATTTTATGGTTCGACGGGCAATACAGCCTGGCTATGTGGTGTTTTGCCATGATTGCGGCGATCCTGCCATATATCATGTTAAATCTTGGCGCACTGGGTCGACGCTACAAAGTATTCATGGGCGATGCGGGTAGCACGTTCATCGGCTTTACTATCATTTGGATCTTGCTGGAAACCACTCAGGGTGACGTGCATCCCATTAGTCCTGTAACGGCATTGTGGATTATTGCCATCCCGTTAATGGATATGGTCGCCATTATGTATCGCCGGCTTCGTAAAGGGATGAGCCCTTTCTCTGCTGACCGTCAGCACATTCATCATTTGATCATGCGAGCCGGATTCACTTCCCGGCAGGCATTTGTGCTAATTACACTGGCGGCTGCTATTCTAGCGGGGATTGGTGTGACGGCGGAATATACACATTTTGTGCCTGAGTGGGCTATGTTGGTATTGTTCTTGCTTGCTTTTTCTCTCTATGGCTACTGCATTAAGCGCGCATGGAAAGTCGCGCGATTCATTAAACGTCTTAAGCGCAGGATGCGTCGTAACAGTGGCAAAAACACAACATTAACTAAGTAAAACCGGGACTATGATGACTCAACCGTTGGCGGGAGCGAAATCAGTGGTAACTGAGAATGAACTGGATATTCGGGGTTTGTTTCGCGTGTTATGGGCAGGCAAACTTTGGATTGCGGGGATCGCGCTGGGGTTTGCACTGTTGGCGCTGGCCTACACATTCTTTGCAAAACAGGAGTGGAGCGCCACGGCAATCACAGACAGACCAACGGTTAACATGCTCGGGGGGTACTATTCCCAGCAGCAATTCCTGCGAAACCTGGATATTAAAGCCAATCTCGCGACGCCGGACCAGGCTTCCGTTATGGATGAAGCCTATAAAGAGTTTGTGATGCAACTGGCCTCGTGGGATACACGCCGCGATTTCTGGTCCCAGACGGATTACTACAAGCAGCGTCGGGTTGATAACACCAAAGCCGATGCCGCGCTGCTGGACGATCTGATTAACAATGTTCAATTTATGCCGGGTGATGCGCTGCGTAACGTCAACGACAGCGTCAAGCTGATTGCAGAAACCGCGCCGGACGCCAACAATCTGTTGCGTCAGTACGTCGCGTTTGCCAGCCAGCGTGCCGCAAGCCATCTTAATGAAGAGCTGAAAGGCGCATGGGCGGCCCGCACAATCCAGATGAAGGCGCAGGTCAAACGCCAGGAGGAAGTGGCAAATGCCATTTTCGCCCGACGCATACATAACATTGAACAGGCGTTGAAAATTGCGGAGCAGCACAATATTTCCCGCTCTGAGACGGATGTCCCGGCAGATGAATTGCCTGACTCTGAAATGTTCCTGCTTGGTCGCCCAATGTTGCAGGCGCGTCTGGAAAATCTGCAGGCCGTTGGCCCTGATTTTGACCTCGACTACGATCAAAATCGCGCGATGTTGAACACGCTTAATGTCGGTCCCACGATGGACCCGCGTTTTCAGACCTATCGTTATTTGAGAACACCTGAAGAACCTGTAAAACGCGATAGTCCGCGCCGTGCATTCCTGATGATCATGTGGGGGATTGTGGGTGCACTCGCTGGTGCTGGTGTTGCGTTAACGCGTCGTCGCGCAAACTAAGAACGCCGTTTACGATGAAGGCCAGGGCCTTCATCGTCTAATCGAAGAGAATCGATGTGAAAGTACTTACCGTATTTGGCACCAGGCCGGAGGCCATTAAGATGGCGCCTCTGGTACATGCGCTGGCCAGCGACCCTGATATTGAAGCGAAAGTCTGCGTTACGGCCCAGCACCGTGAGATGCTCGACCAGGTCTTAACGCTCTTTTCCATCGTCCCGGATTACGATCTCAATATTATGAAGCCGGGACAAGGATTGACGGAAATAACCTGCCGCATACTGCAAGGTCTCAAGCCGATCCTGGAGTCATTCCAGCCCGACGTTGTTCTGGTACATGGCGATACCACGACGACGATGGCAACAAGCCTGGCCGCTTTTTACCAGCGTATTCCCGTCGGCCATGTTGAGGCGGGCCTGCGTACCGGCAACCTTTATTCGCCGTGGCCAGAAGAGGCCAACCGTACGCTTACCGGCCATCTGGCGATGTACCATTTTGCCCCTACCGAGAATTCGCGTCAGAACCTGCTGCGCGAAAATATCGCCGACAACAAAATTTTTGTGACCGGCAATACGGTCATTGATGCGTTGATTTGGGTACGCGATCGCGTCCTGGCAAACAGCGATCTGCAGAAAGCGCTCGCAGCCCGCTATCCATTCCTGAATAACGGCAAAAAAACCATTCTGGTCACAGGCCATCGTCGCGAAAGCTTTGGCCGGGGTTTTGAGCAAATCTGTCACGCGCTGGCTGAAATTGCGGCGCAGAACGTCGATGTACAGATTGTCTATCCGGTCCACCTCAATCCTAACGTCAGCGAGCCGGTCAACCGCATCCTTGGCCATGTTGAAAATGTCCTGCTGATTGAACCGCAGGACTACCTGCCGTTTGTCTGGCTGATGAACCATGCCTGGCTGATCCTCACCGATTCCGGCGGCATTCAGGAGGAAGCACCGTCCCTCGGCAAGCCGGTGCTGGTGATGCGTGAAACGACTGAACGCCCGGAAGCGGTTAAAGCGGGTACCGTGCGTCTGGTCGGTACTGACGCGCAGCTCATCGTCGAAGAGGTGACGCGACTTCTGCATGATGATGACGCATATCAGACAATGAGCCGGGCCCATAATCCATACGGAGATGGCCAGGCTTGTGGTCGTATTTTGCATGCACTTAAACACAATCGGGTATCGCTATGAGTTTTACTACCATCTCTGTCATTGGTCTTGGCTACATTGGCCTGCCCACCGCGGCGGCGTTTGCCTCTCGTCAGAAACAGGTTGTCGGTGTGGATATCAATGCCCGGGCGGTGGAAACCATTAACCGCGGCGAAATTCATATTGTTGAGCCCGATCTGGACCGCGTGGTGAAAGAGGCTGTTGACGGCGGCTTCCTGCGTGCCAGCACGACGCCAGTGGAAGCGGATGCGTACCTGATCGCCGTCCCGACGCCTTTTAAAGGCGAGCACGAGCCCGATATGATCTACGTCGAGGCGGCAGCGAAATCCATTGCCCCTGTGCTGAAGAAAGGGGCGCTGGTGATCCTGGAATCGACCTCGCCAGTGGGCGCCACCGAGCAGATGGCGCAGTGGCTGGCCGACGCGCGTCCCGATTTAAGCTTCCCGCAACAGGCGGGAGAGCAGGCGGATATCAACATCGCCTACTGTCCGGAGCGAGTGCTGCCGGGCCAGGTCATGGTTGAGCTGATTAAAAACGATCGCGTTATTGGCGGTATGACTCCCGTCTGCTCGGAACGTGCCAGCGCCCTGTACAAAATTTTCCTCGAAGGCGAATGCGTAGTGACCAACTCCCGCACCGCTGAAATGTGCAAGCTGACGGAAAACAGCTTCCGTGACGTGAATATCGCCTTTGCGAATGAGCTGTCGCTGATCTGCGCCGATCAGGGAATTAACGTCTGGGAATTGATTCGCCTGGCGAATCGCCATCCGCGCGTGAACATTCTTCAGCCGGGCCCGGGTGTGGGTGGACACTGTATCGCCGTCGATCCGTGGTTTATCGTGGCGCAGAATCCGGCGCAGGCGCGTCTGATCCGTACCGCGCGCGAAGTGAACGACAGCAAACCTCACTGGGTGCTCAACCAGGTCAAAGCCACGGTAGCCGATTGTCTTGCAGAGAGCGGCAAGCGAGCCAGCGAGCTGAAAATCGCCTGCTTTGGCCTGGCGTTTAAACCCAATATTGACGATTTGCGCGAAAGCCCGGCAATGGAAATTGCCGAGATGATCGCCGGGTGGCACAAGGGCGACACGGTGGTGGTTGAGCCGAATATCCATGAACTGCCGGCTAAACTGGCGGGGCACTGCACGTTGACGACCCTTGATGACGCGCTGGCAACGGCGGATGTGCTGGTGCTGCTGGTGGATCATAAAGAGTTTAAAGCGACGTCTGGTGATACCGTGCATCAACAGTATGTCGTTGATACCAAAGGCGTCTGGCGTTGAGTGAACTCCACGGCGTGCTTGAATCCCTTGAATGGGAAAGCACTTTTTTTGCACGCCCCTCGGCGATAGTGCGCTTGCGTGAGGATGCGCCTGCTCTGCAGGAAGCTGACTTCAGCGCCTGGCAGCGCGTGCAGGCTAAGATCCCGGCGGACCGCGCCGATTGGCTTGATGTGCTCCAGCAACACGGTTTTCAGCTGGTTGAAGGTGAGGCAGACCTGTCTATTGCCCTTACCCGACACGATGCGTGCGGGGCGGAACTTGCAACGGAACAGGATATCCCTGTATTACGCCAGATGGCGGCTAAGGCATTTGCTCAGAGCCGCTTTCGTGCGCCCTGGTATGCACCTGATGACAGCGGACGCTTCTATGCCCAGTGGATTGAGAATGCGGTCAAAGGCACCTTTGACCACGTCTGTCTGGTGTGTCGTGCCGCGGACGGTCAGATACAGGGATTCGTTTCGCTGCGTAAGCTCAACGAGCGCGAGGCGCGTATTGGCTTATTAGCCGGACGCGGTATGGGGGCAAAACTCATGCAGGCGGCGCTGCACTGGGCGCAGCAGCAGCAGAGTGTGACGCTGCGGGTGGCTACCCAAATGGGCAACACTGCCGCGCTTAAACGTTATATTGCGAGTGGTGCCAACATCGACGCCACCGCCTACTGGTTATACAGGTGACAAGATGATTCCATTTAACGCCCCCCCCGTCGTCGGTACGGAACTCGACTATATGCAGTCTGCCATGGGCAGCGGCAAACTTTGCGGTGATGGCGGTTTCACCCGTCGCTGTCAGCAGTGGATGGAGCAGCGTTTTCGCAGCGCTAAAGTGCTGCTGACCCCGTCCTGTACGGCATCGCTGGAAATGGCGGCACTGCTGCTGGATATCCAGCCCGGCGATGAAGTGATCATGCCGAGCTATACCTTTGTCTCCACAGCAAATGCGTTTGTCCTGCGCGGAGCAAAAATCGTCTTTGTGGATATCCGCCCGGATACCATGAACATTGATGAGACGCTGATTGACGCGGCGATCACCGACAAAACGCGGGCGATCGTGCCGGTTCACTACGCGGGCGTAGCCTGTGAAATGGACACCATCATGGCGATCGCCAAAAAACACAACCTGTTTGTGGTGGAAGATGCCGCTCAGGGTGTGATGTCCACCTACAAGGGACGCGCGCTGGGCACTATCGGCCACATTGGCTGCTTTAGCTTCCACGAAACGAAAAACTATACGGCGGGTGGAGAAGGTGGCGCGACGCTGATCAACGACCCGGCGCTCGTGGAGCGTGCGGAAGTGATCCGTGAAAAAGGCACCAACCGCAGCCAGTTCTTCCGCGGGCAGGTGGATAAATACACCTGGCGCGATATCGGCTCAAGCTATCTGATGGCGGATCTGCAGGCGGCATATCTGTGGGCACAGCTGGAAGCGGCGGAGCGGATTAACCTTCAGCGCCTGTCCCTGTGGCAAACCTATTACGATGCACTTGAACCGCTGGCAAAAGCCGGGCGTATCGAGCTGCCAACTATTCCGGCTGATTGCGTTCACAATGCCCACATGTTCTACATCAAGCTTCGCGATAACGACGATCGCAGCCAGCTCATCGCCTGGCTGAAAGAAGCCGAAATTATGGCTGTGTTCCACTACATTCCGCTACATTCGAGCCCGGCAGGCGAGGCGTTCGGGGTGTTCGCCGGTGAAGACCGTTACACTACAAAAGAAAGTGAGCGTTTGCTTCGCTTGCCACTGTTCTACAACCTCGCGCCAGTTAACCAGCGTACGGTGATTAATACCCTTCTGAGTTATTTCGGCTGATATGTCTCTGGCAAAAGCATCGGTGTGGACCGCCGCGTCCACGCTTGTAAAGATTGGCGCCGGACTGCTGGTCGTCAAGCTGCTGGCCGTCTCATTCGGTCCTTCAGGCGTCGGGCTGGCGGGGAACTTCCGCCAGCTGGTGACCGTCCTTGGCGTGCTGGCCGGGGCCGGTATCTTCAACGGTGTGACCAAATACGTTGCTCAGTATCATGATGATGCGGCTCAGCTTCGCAGGGTGGTGGGCACCTCGTCGGCGATGGTCACGGGTTTTTCGACCCTGATGGCGATTGTCTTTCTGCTGGCGGCGGCCCCCATCAGTCAGGGATTATTTGGGCACACCCGGTATGAGGGGCTGGTGCGTCTGGTCGCATTGGTTCAGATGGGTATTGCCTGGGCAAACCTGCTCCTGGCATTGATGAAAGGCTTTCGTGATGCTGCCGGGAACGCGCTTGCGTTAATCCTGGGGAGCGTCATCGGCGTGATTGCCTATTACTTCTGCTACCGCCTGGGTGGCTATGAAGGGGCACTGCTTGGACTGGCGCTGGTTCCGGCGCTGGTTGTCGTTCCTGCCGCGTTTATGCTGATGCGTCGGGGCGTTATCCCTCTGAGCTACCTCAAACCGCGATGGGACAAAGTGCTTGCCAGCCAGTTGGGTAAATTTACCCTGATGGCGCTCATCACCTCCGTCACGCTGCCGGTGGCTTACGTGATGATGCGAAACCTGCTGGCGGCGCATTATAGCTGGGATGAGGTAGGGATCTGGCAGGGCGTAAGCAGTATTTCCGACGCCTACCTACAGTTTATTACGGCTTCCTTTAGCGTTTATTTGCTGCCAACCTTATCGCGTCTGACGTCCAGGCAGGATATTACCCGTGAGATTTTCCGCTCGCTGCGCTTTGTGCTTCCCGCCGTGGCGGCGGCCAGTTTTACCGTCTGGCTATTGCGCGATGTCGCCATCTGGCTGCTTTTCTCAGCGAAGTTTACCGCCATGCGCGATCTGTTTGCCTGGCAACTGGTGGGCGATGTGCTGAAAGTGGGGGCTTACGTTTTCGGCTACCTGGTGATTGCGAAAGCCTCGCTGCGGCTGTATATCCTGGCGGAGATAAGCCAGTTTGGGTTACTGACGGCATTTTCACACTGGCTGATACCTTCGCATGGTGCGCTGGGGGCGGCTCAGGCCTATATGGCAACCTATATCGTTTATTTCGCTGCCTGTTGCGGCGTATTTTTATTGTGGCGTAAACGCGCATGACTGCACTGATTCACATCCTGGGATCGGATATCCCACACCATAACCAGACCGTTTTGCGGTTCTTTAACGATGAACTGGCACCGGGTAACCCTGATGCACGTGAGTTTATGGTTGCAGGTCAGGATAAGGGCCTGAGCGAGGCATTTCCGGCGCTGACTCTTCGCTTCTGGCCAGACAAGGCCGCGCTGGCGAAGGCGGTCATTGCCAAAGCCAAAGCGAATCGCCAGCAACGTTTCTTTTTCCACGGGCAGTTCAATACCGGCCTGTGGCTGGCCCTGCTCAGCGGGGGAATCAAACCTTCCCAGTGCAGCTGGCATATCTGGGGGGCGGATCTCTACGAAGTCTCACGCGGCTGGAAATTCCGCCTTTTCTATCCCCTTCGCCGGATGGCACAGGGCAGGGTGGGCTGCGTTTTTGCCACCCGTGGCGATCTCAACTATTTTGCGAAACAGCATCCGAACGTGCGCGGTGAGCTAATCTATTTCCCAACCCGCATGGATCCGGCGCTAAATACCCTGGCGAATGACACGGTTCGTGAAGGCAAGCTGACGATTCTGGTGGGAAATTCAGGCGACCGCAGTAACGAGCATGTTGCCGCGCTGCGGGCGGTACACCAGCAGTTTGGCGACACGGTGAACGTGGTCGTGCCGATGGGTTATCCGGCCAATAACGACGCCTACATCAACGAGGTTCGCCAGCAGGGTCTTACGCTTTTTAGCCCTGAGAATCTTCAAATCCTCAGTGAAAAGCTGGCGTTTGATGAATACCTTACGCTGCTAAGAAAATGCGATCTCGGCTATTTTATCTTTGCGCGTCAGCAGGGGATAGGTACGTTGTGTCTGCTGATCCAGGCGGGGGTGCCGTGCGTGCTCAACCGTGACAACCCATTCTGGCAGGATATGGTTGAACAGCATATTCCGGTGCTGTTTACCTCCGATACGCTGAATGTCGAGGTGGTACGGGAAGCACAACGCCAGCTCACGCTGGTGGATAAAAACAGTATCGACTTTTTCAGCCCGAACTATCTCACACCGTGGCATCGTGCGCTGCGTATCGCGTCAGGAGACAAAGCATGAGTCAGTTGCAATTCAGCGGCTTACTGGTTGTCTGGCTTCTGAGCACGCTGTTTATCGCCACCCTCACCTGGTTTGAATTCCGCCGGGTGCGCTTCAACTTTAACGTATTCTTCTCGTTACTGTTTCTGCTGACCTTCTTTTTCGGCTTCCCGCTGACCAGCATTCTGGTTTTCCGGTTTGACGTGAGCGTCGCGCCGCCGGAAATCTTGCTCCAGGCGCTTCTGGCGGCGACCTGTTTCTATGCGGTTTACTACGTCACCTACAAAACGCGGCTGCGTTCAGCCAGGGCCACTGCATCACGCCGGGCGCTCTTTACTATGAATCGGGTGGAGACCCACCTGACATGGGTGATATTGATGGCTATCGCCCTGGTCAGTGTCGGGATCTTCTTTATGCATAACGGCTTCCTGCTGTTTAAGCTCAACTCCTACAGCCAGATTTTTTCGGCTGAAGTTTCGGGCGTGGCGTTAAAGCGATTCTTCTACTTCTTTATCCCGGCGATGCTGGTGATTTTCTTCCTGCGACAGGACAGCAAAGCGTGGCTATTCTTCCTGGTCAGTACCGTCGCGTTCGGTATCCTGACCTACATGATTGTGGGCGGTACGCGTGCCAATATCATCATTGCTTTCGCTATCTTCTTGTTTATCGGCATTATCCGCGGCTGGATCTCGCTGTGGATGCTGGTGGCGGCAGGGGTGTTTGGCATTGTGGGGATGTTCTGGCTGGCGCTGAAGCGCTACGGGATGAACGTGGCGGGCGATGAGGCGTTTTACACGTTCCTCTACCTGACGCGCGATACCTTCTCGCCGTGGGAAAACCTGGCCTTGCTGCTACAAAACTACGACAAGATTGATTTCCAGGGGCTTGCGCCGATTGTTCGCGACTTCTATGTCTTTATCCCGAGCTGGCTATGGCCGGACCGCCCTGGCGTGGTGCTCAATACCGCGAACTATTTTACCTGGGAAGTGTTGAACAATCATTCGGGTCTGGCGATCTCGCCAACGCTGATCGGCTCCCTGGTGGTGATGGGCGGCGGCTGGTTTATCCTGCCTGGTGCGGTTGTCGTAGGGCTGATTATTAAATGGTTCGACTGGCTTTACCTGCGCGGTATTGAAGAGACGAACCGCTACAAAGCGGCCATTTTGCACAGTTTCTGCTTTGGTGCCATTTTCAATATGATCGTTCTGGCGCGCGAAGGCCTGGATTCATTCGTTTCGCGCGTGGTGTTCTTCATGGTCGTTTTCGGCATCAGCCTGTTACTGGCCAAATTGCTGTACTGGCTGTTTGACAGTGCAGGGCTTGTGCACAAGCGCGGGCAACAGGGCAGCACAACGCTGTCGCAAGTTTAAGAAAGGATAGTCATGACGGATAAAACTTCTGCACCGCGTTATGCGCTTCGTGGTTTGCAGCTTATTGGCTGGCGCGATATGCAGCACGCGCTGGATTTTCTTTTTGCCGATGGTCAGATGAAATCCGGTACGCTGGTTGCCATCAATGCAGAAAAGATGCTGGCGGTGGAAGATAACGCCGAAGTCAAAAGCCTGATTGAAGCGGCTGAATTTAAATACGCGGACGGGATTAGCGTGGTCCGATCTATCCGTAAAAAGTTTCCTGGCGCTAATGTTTCCCGCGTGGCGGGGGCCGATCTCTGGGAGCATCTTATGGCCCGCGCGGGCGCGGAGGGGACGCCAGTCTTCCTGATTGGCGGTAAGCCCGAAGTGCTGGCACAGACCGAAGAGAAGCTGCGTCGTCAGTGGAATGTTAATATTGTCGGCAGTCAGGATGGTTACTTTAAGCCTGAAGAACGGCAGGCCTTGTTTGCACGCGTTCGCGACTGCGGGGCAAAAATTGTCACCGTGGCGATGGGTTCCCCGCGCCAGGAAATCCTGATGCGCGACTGTCGGCTGGTCAGCCCGGATGCCCTGTATATGGGCGTAGGAGGCACCTACGACGTCTTTACCGGCCACGTTAAGCGTGCACCGACGGTCTGGCAAAATATGGGGCTGGAATGGCTCTACCGCCTGCTTTCACAACCCACCCGCATTAAACGACAGATTCGTCTGCTTCGCTACCTCGCCTGGCACTACACCGGGAAAATGTAATCAAAATGTAGCGCGATATGCTGTTCGCGCTGCAACTCGCCTGCAAAACTGCTGATAATTTGTGCAATGCATTCATTTTTTTTATGCATCGTTTGCCATTTGGTCGATTTTAAGAAACCATTCGCTCCGTATTTTAGTCCCCCTAAAAAACAATACCCGGTATTAAGCCGGGAAACAGCAAACACAATCGAGGATCTATGGCAGAGAAACAACCGGAGCTACAGCGTGGGCTGGAAGCTCGTCATATCGAACTGATCGCGCTGGGCGGCACTATCGGCGTGGGCCTGTTTATGGGCTCCGCAAGCACCCTTAAATGGGCAGGCCCTTCCGTATTACTGGCGTATATCATCGCCGGGCTGTTTGTTTTCTTCATCATGCGCTCAATGGGCGAAATGCTCTTTCTGGAACCCGTAACCGGATCTTTTGCCGTTTACGCGCACCGTTATATGAGCCCGTTCTTCGGCTACCTGACAGCCTGGTCCTACTGGTTTATGTGGATGGCGGTGGGCATCTCTGAAATCACCGCGATAGGGGTCTATGTCCAGTTCTGGTTCCCGGACATGGTCCAGTGGATACCGGCGCTGATTGCCGTGGGGCTGGTGGCGCTGGCAAACCTGGCCGCGGTGCGCCTGTACGGTGAAATCGAGTTCTGGTTTGCGATGATCAAAGTGACCACCATCATCGTGATGATTGTGATTGGTCTGGGCGTGATTTTCTTTGGCTTTGGCAACGGTGGGCACGCCATCGGCTTTGGCAACCTGACTGAACACGGCGGCTTCTTCGCTGGCGGCTGGAAGGGCTTCCTGACAGCGCTGTGTATCGTGGTGGCTTCATATCAGGGTGTGGAGCTGATCGGTATTACTGCCGGTGAAGCGAAAAACCCGCAGGTCACGCTGCGCAGCGCGGTGGGCAAAGTGCTGTGGCGCATCCTGATTTTCTATGTGGGCGCGATCTTCGTTATCGTGACTATCTTCCCGTGGAATGAAATTGGCACGACCGGAAGCCCGTTCGTTTTAACCTTTGCGAAGATTGGTATTACCGCAGCAGCAGGCATCATCAACTTTGTGGTTTTGACAGCGGCACTCTCTGGCTGTAACAGCGGGATGTACAGCTGTGGCCGTATGCTCTACGCACTCTCGAAAAATAACCAGCTACCTGCGGCGATGAGTAAAGTATCACGTGCGGGTGTGCCAGTTGCGGGGGTCGCGGTATCCATTGTGATTCTGCTGATTGGCTCATGCCTGAATTACATCATTCCTAATCCGCAGCGTGTGTTTGTTTACGTCTACAGTGCCAGCGTGCTGCCGGGTATGGTGCCGTGGTTTGTCATTCTCATCAGCCAGCTGCGTTTCCGTCATGCACATAAAAAAGCGATCGCCAGCCATCCGTTCCGCTCGATCCTGTTCCCGTATGCGAACTATTTAACGATGGCGTTCCTGATTTGCGTATTAATTGGAATGTACTTTAATGAAGATACCCGCATGTCGCTGTTTGTCGGGCTAATCTTCCTGGCGGCAGTGACGGCCGCGTATAAGCTTTTTGGCCTGGGTCGCCGCGGCACCACGCACAAAGTGGAGGAATAAGCGGCAAAATGTGCAAACCATAACCAAACGCGCATTTTTTTCAAAAAATCACTAGACAGCGGGGACGGAGGTACGTAATATCCAGCCCCGCAACGGCGCTAAGCGCCCGTAGCTCAGCTGGATAGAGCGCTGCCCTCCGGAGGCAGAGGTCTCAGGTTCGAATCCTGTCGGGCGCGCCATTTTAGTCCCGGCGCTAGAGCTGCGGTGGTCTGAGAAGTAGTCAGTACCGCGTGAAAGAATACAGTGGTGGCTATAGCTCAGTTGGTAGAGCCCTGGATTGTGATTCCAGTTGTCGTGGGTTCGAATCCCATTAGCCACCCCATTATTGAAAGAGTTGTGAATTGCGAAGGTGGCGGAATTGGTAGACGCGCTAGCTTCAGGTGTTAGTGTCCTTAGGATGTGGGGGTTCGAGTCCCCCCCCTCGCACCACGACTTTTTAAATGAATTGAACTAAAAATTCAAAAAGCAGTACATCGGCGAGTAGCGCAGCTTGGTAGCGCAACTGGTTTGGGACCAGTGGGTCGGAGGTTCGAATCCTCTCTCGCCGACCAATTTTGAACCCCGCTTCGGCGGGGTTTTTTGTTTTCTGTGATGTTTCTTTCCTGTAGTGATTCCCCGACAGCGCCCTTTTTCAGTGTCGCGATTCAGCGACATGTAATCCGTTGAAAGTAATAGAAATATTTATTTAGGGGCTTTACTGTCTCTTTTTGACGACATATTTCTGCATTTAGCGATACGTTATGAAGCTTCAGACAGTGCTTAACAGCATAATTTCCTTTTATCTTAAAATGTTGCGTCATGTATACGTTTTGCGTGTAACTCTGGCACGTTACGTGCAATAATATACGTGTAGATGCTCATTCCATCTCTTATGTTCGCCTTAGTGCCTCATAAACTCAGGAATGACGCAGAGCCATTTACGGTGCTTATCGTCCACTGACAGATGTCGCTTCGGCCTCATCAGACACCATGGACATAACGTTGAGTGAAGCACCAAATATGTTGTCTTACAGACCTGTTTTAACGCCTGCTTTTATAGCAGGCGTTTTTTTATGCCTTATTCCTGATAAAAGCGCATGATGAGAGCAACACTCAGCAGAGCCGCTGACGAAACCATATATAGCGCCTGTACTGAGCCAACCCCGGAAGCCACCACAGCTGCAATGCCAGTGAAAAGTGAGGCGCTGAGCGTTTGCCAGCGCCAGGCTTTACCGCTGGCAACAGCGATTTGCCTGGCCTGAAAATGGCTGAGCATGCCAAACGTACCCGCTGCAAAAAGCACGTTTGAGGCCAGATGTGCGACAAAGATCATCCCAGGCGCATAACCTGCCCAGTTGGCCATAAACGGCAGCATTCCATAAGCGGCCAGAAAGATGCCAAGGCAAAGTAATAATCGCGGCGTACGAGCCGCAAAACGCGCCAGACTGTCTCTTTTAAGCAGCAAAGGGCCGCAAAGCTGCCCCATGCTCCTCGCAAAAAGCAGGGGCAGAGCAAGGCCAGCCGCATCCTGAGGGCGTAGCTGCTGGGCCAGTGCCGGAAGAAGTGCCATAGCGGGTGATCCGACAGCGGCCAGCGCAGGCAAAATGAGCAAGCTGCGTTTCTGCCGAACGGTCAATGTCTGCCAGCGCAATTTCGTAGAAACCCCCTTTTCTTCAGGGGCGTCGTGTGGAGCTGGTGAAAACAGGCGTTCCGCCAGCCATAACATGACCAGCGACCCGAGGAAACTGATGGCATCAATGGTCAGCAAGGCGAGCACGGGCATCTTCTGAAAAAGCACCACGCCCAGCCCGGTACCTAATAGCACCTGAGACGCAAAAATAACATTTTCCAGACAGGTGGCGGCAGGCAGTTCCGTTTCGCTGAGGCCGCGCTTGAAGAGCAACGTCAGGGCGGGCCAGCTCATCCCGCTGAGTAGCGCTTCGGTGGATTGCACGGCGAGTAACGCGACAACGCTATGATAACCCACGCCAAGCAGGGGAAAGAGCAGGGCAAGTAAGCCGAGTCCTTCGGTCAATATCAGCAGGGATATCGGAGAATAGCGCGAGCATAGCCTTTCACCGAGCATGCTGCCGAAAAACCCTGGTACCGTGGCGAAAAGAAAGGCGAGGGTAAGCAGGGCTGGCGGGGCTGACCACGCTAACAGCAGCCCGAAGACTACAACCTGGGTTAACCCATTTCCCAGTGAAGAGAAGATAAAAGCACAGGCAAGCAGGCGCAGCCAGCGATGGCAGCGCAGCGCTTCAATAAGCGCATACAAAAGCGAGTTCATGACGATTTCCTTTCAGAAACGATTTAGTCCACGCGCAATTCGCGCATGTGCGAAAAAAAGTTAATGAAAAGGCATCGTTACATTGGCGGGTTCGTTTGTGGCTTGAGGTGTAAAGAATGTAGCAGGAGAAAAGCGATAAAAAAAGGAGGCCGTCTGGCCTCCCTGTTAATTACTGCTGCGTGCCGTTGTTCTGCAACGTTAACAGCAACCCATCTCGCCGCATGGCAGCAGCCTCTTCTGGCTTATGCTGTTTGTCGAGCGTATCGGCAAGCCACGCGTAGTCATAGGCGTCCGGACGCTGTTTCAGTGCCGCACGGAAGGCGAGGCTCGCCTCCTGCCATTCGCCGTGCTTCATCAGTGACTGGCCCAGCGTGCTCCACAGCAGCGGGCGGTCGCCGACGGTTTTGATCTGCTGACGCAGCACTTTCTCGACTTGCTCTGGGTTATTGGTTTTCAGGCGCGGGATCACCATGACCAGACGATCGTCGTACTGGCGCTTGAGACCGTCGAGGAGGATCTCCTGGGCGGTGTCATGATCGTCACATTCAATAAGATGTTCCGCCATCGCCACCTGCAGAGGAACCTGCTGACGCGTTTTCCGGCTCTGATTTTTCCACCAGGTCTTCAGGCCGTCGCTACCCAGGTCGGCGCGTGCCTGATCCATCAGGCCAATCCATGCCAGACGCTGAAGCTCGTCACGATGCTCGTCATCACCCACTTCGGCCTTCGCCATTGACGGAATGATGTCCAGCAGCGAGCCCCACGCACCGGTACGAATATAAGCCTGTTCGGCAAGACGCAGGACTTCAGGATGGCGGGGAGCTATTTCCAGCAGGCGGTCAATGCCATGGCGCGCCGCATGGTTCTCATTGCGTGCCAGCTGCAGACGAACGCGGGTGATCTCAACCGGAATCGGGTCACCGGAAGCCAGTTCTGACGCACGTTCCAGATGCTGATTTGCACGGGCTTCATCACCGCGCTGCTGCGCTGCTTCGGCAGCCAGAAGATAGTTCACCACCGGCTGTTCTGCATGGTCGGCATTTTTCGACATCAGCTTTTCAACCTGCTGATAATCGCCTTCGGCGAGCTTAAGCAGCGCCTGCTCGGTTTGCTTACGCGCACGACGACGCTTGCGGCCAACGAACCAGCCGCGCGTATGCGCGCCGGTACGGAAAATACGGCGCAGGATCCATTCGACTGCCAGCAGTACTACGACGCCGAGGATCAGAATAATCACCAGACCCGTTACGCTGGTTTCGATGTTGTAATTATCGGTCTGGATCAGAACGTATCCCTGATGACCGGCAAGCATCGGTCCCAGGACGATCCCGGCGATCAACAAGATGAAGAGTAAGAGAACTTTTAGCATCATTACTCTCCTTGTGGCGCGCTTTCAGGCGCTGGCGCTGGTGCCGCTCCGCCTGTTTGCTCTGCCGGAACGCCCGGCTGTGCCAGCAGGTTACGCACGCGCGTCTGCATCAGTTTCTCCAGTATCGGCTGGCTGGCCAGCTTATCCGGTACGTTCATCGTGATGTTCTGCTGGCTCAGCTTGTCGATGTCTTCGAGGAAAGCGGTGGTCGTCGCGTCATCGGTATTGTAATACGCACGCACCCACGTCGAGACGTTATCCAGCGCCTGTTTGTAGGTCTCTTCCTGATGACGCGGCACAGCCTGAGCCGCCACCAGCAGGCGGGAACGGATGTTTTCGCGCAGATAGATATCCTGATTCGGCGCTAACAGCGGTACAGCGGTTTCATCGCGACGACGGATGGTGATAAAGCTGTCCATAAAGTTCTGCCAGCTTTTCTGCAGGTTAATGCGCCATTCGCTCAGAGAGCTGGAAAGCTCGGTACCGTCGGAATCCATGGGGGAGTCGTCGTCGTTGTTATCCGCCAGCTGCAGGTTATCAATCTGATTCGAAAGCTGGTTCACCTTGAGGATAATGCCGTCGTAATCCACCTGCGAAACGGCGGAAAGACTCGCGATATCTTCGGTGATCGCGCGACGTGCGGTAATGAGGCTGGGATCGTTCATGTCTGCCAGGCTTGCATCGGCGCTTTTCAGCAGTGCGGCAGCGGTGGTAACGTCCTGGTCGCTCCAGAGCTTACGCCCGGCGAGTTTTACGAGGAAATCGGCCTGAGAGAGCAGCCAGGTTTTGGCATCGGTACCGGAAATCGTGGCGACTTTTTGCTGTACTTCGTCCAGTTGTTTGGTCAGCTCTTCCTGTTTGCTGTTTGCCTCGGCCAGCGCGGCAGCCTGCTGCTTAATCACCGCTTCCAGCTCGGTTTTCTGCGTTTCCTGCGCTTTTTGCAGGGAGGTAAGCTGATTGACCAGCGTATCGCTGGTGGCCGTCTGGTTAGCGCCCTGTTGCTTCACAAGGCCGTACAGGCCAAAACCTGCCGCCAGTGCAATGGCGATGGCAATTGCGCTCAGCGCGAGGCTGGTTTTGTTGCTGCCGTTTTTCTTCTCAGCGGTTTTCTCAGTCGTCTCTGGCTGTGGTGTGGTGTCCACAGTCTCCCTGGTCTCTTCAACCACGGCGGAGGATTTTTCGTGTTCCGTCATTATGGCTTCCCATTTGAGAGTTATTGTAATGCGCGCAGCAGCGCATCGTTGTCGGCGTTATCAGCGATCCGAATATCCTGCCAGCCCAGTTCCCGGGCGAGGTTCGCCAGACGCTCACTGACGACCAGAAGCCGACAGCGGAGTAACCAGTTTTCGCGATACCAATGCGGTATCAGCAACCAAAGCTGTTGTAACATTTCACCGCTGGTGACCACCAGCGTATTAATGCCGCGCGCGTGCCAGCGCATCGCTTCTTCCGCGCCATCGTAGTGCTTTGCGCAACGCTGATAGCACTCAACGAACGTCACGTCGGCACCCCGTTCACGCAGCGTTTCGCCCAGCAGCTCGCGGCCACCATTGCCGCGCAAAATGAGCGCGCGCTTTCCGGCAATAGTTTGTAATTCAGGTAATTGTAGCAAGACTTCGCTAATTTCCCGATCTAACGGGTAGCGAACATCAGCACCGCTTACGGTATGCAGCGCCAGCGCCGTTGAGCGACCAATGGCGAAATAGCGTGGGGCAGTTGTCCAGGACAGACTTTGCTGTTGCAGCTGGGCGTTGGCGAATTCCACGGCATGTTGCGACAACGCAAACAACAGATCGCCTTCCTGCAGGGTATTTATCCGATCGGCGAGCGCAGAGAGCTCGCGACCGGGGGAGAATTCAATCAGCGGAAAACTCCAGGCCACCTGCCCCAGTGTGCGCAGACGGCTCACTAACTGCTCTCCTGCGGGAGAAGGGCGGGTGACAAGAATACTCATGCAGGGGGTTCTCCGTTATAGACCTCAGCCAGGATTTCACGCGCGCCGTTATTCAGCAGCTCTTCCGCCAGCGACACGCCAAGCTGTTCGGCATCTTGCGGATTGCCACGACGTTCGCCGCGTACCATCTGTGAACCGTCCGGGGCACCCACCAGCGCGCGCAGCCAGAGTTTCCCTTCGGTTAATTCAGCATAGCTGCCAATCGGCACCTGGCATCCGCCTTCGAGGCGGGTATTCATCGCCCGCTCGGCTTTTACGCGGATAGCGGTCTCGTCATGGTTCAGCGGCGCGAGCAGTTCGCGGGTACGCACATCGTCCAGACGGCACTCAATGCCGACGGCACCCTGGCCCACGGCCGGCAGCGACAGTTCTGGTGGTAGCGCCACGCGAATGCGTTCCTCCAGCCCCAGACGCTTCAGTCCAGCGACGGCAAGAATAATGGCATCGTATTCACCGTTATCCAGTTTGCCCAGGCGTGTGCCGACGTTGCCGCGCAGCGAGCGGATGATCAGGTCAGGGCGACGCTCCGCCAACTGACACTGACGGCGTAAACTGGAGGTGCCAACTACGCTACCTTCGGGCAACGCATCGAGCGAGTCATAGCGGTTAGAGACAAACGCATCACGCGGATCTTCGCGCTCGCAGATGGTCACCAGCCCCAGCCCTTCCGGGAACTCGACGGGCACATCTTTCATGGAGTGCACGGCGATATCGGCGCGGTTCTCAAGCAATGCCAGTTCCAGTTCTTTGACAAACAGGCCCTTGCCGCCCACCTTCGCCAGTGGCGTATCCAGGATCACGTCACCGCGCGTGACCATCGGCACCAGCTCGACGCGCAATCCATTGTGGCAGGCTTCAAGGCGCTGCTTAACATAATGTGCCTGCCAGAGCGCGAGAGGGCTTTGGCGTGTGGCAATTCTCAAAACATTGTCTAACATGCTTGTTACCGTCATTATCAATCGCTAACCATCCTAACATTGTTGACTCTGGGATGGCAGTTTTACGGTTGATGAAGCGCGAGAGGGACACGGTGGCGTATTGGCCAGCCATAGCCGTATTCAGGAATTTACACGTACAGAACGGTGCTACACTTGTATGTAGCGCATCTTTCTTTACGGTCAACCGGCAAGGTGTTAAATTGATCACGTTTTAGACCATTTTTTCGTCGGTACCACCATAATGATAAGGGCGAAAAAAGGGTAACGGTTATCTTTTTGAAATACTGCGGGCTCGCGGTTATTCGTGTTTTGAATGGCTTACGACACCCGGAAACATCAGGCGATACGTCTTGTACCTCTATATTGAGACTCTGAAACAGAGACTGGATGCCATAAATCAATTGCGCGTGGATCGCGCGCTTGCTGCCATGGGCCCTGCTTTCCAGCAGGTATACAGTCTGCTGCCGACATTATTGCACTATCACCATCCGCTGATGCCTGGGTACCTTGACGGTAACGTTCCCAGAGGCATATGTCTTTTCACGCCTGATGAAACCCAACAGCATTATCTGAACGAGCTGGAACTCTACCGCGGCATGCCGCCGCAGGAATCACCGACAGGTGAATTGCCGATTACCGGCGTTTACACGATGGGGAGTACCTCATCGGTAGGGCAAAGCTGTTCTTCAGACCTGGATATCTGGGTCTGCCATCAATCCTGGCTCGATAACGAAGAGCGGCAGCTGCTGCAGCGTAAATGCAGCCTGCTGGAGAGCTGGGCCGCGTCGCTTGGCGTGGAAGTGAGCTTCTTCCTGATTGATGAAAACCGTTTCCGCCATAACGAAAGCGGCAGTCTGGGTGGTGAAGACTGCGGCTCGACTCAGCACATCTTATTGCTGGATGAATTTTATCGTACTGCTGTGCGTCTGGCCGGGAAGCGTATTCTGTGGAATATGGTGCCGTGCGATGAAGAAGAGAATTATGACGACTACGTCATGTCGCTTTATTCGCAGGGCGTTCTGACGCCAAACGAGTGGCTGGATCTGGGCGGCCTTAGCTCCCTGTCCGCAGAAGAGTACTTCGGCGCTAGCCTCTGGCAGCTCTATAAGAGCATTGATTCACCGTACAAAGCGGTGTTGAAAACGCTGTTGCTTGAAGCCTACTCCTGGGAATACCCCACGCCGCGTCTGCTGGCGAAAGATATCAAGCAGCGCCTGCACGATGGTGAGATTGTCTCCTACGGGCTTGATGCCTACTGCATGATGCTGGAACGCGTTACCGAATACCTGAAAGCCATTGATGACTCCACGCGTCTTGACCTGGTGCGTCGATGTTTTTATCTCAAAGTTTGTGAAAAACTGAGCCGCGAGCGCGCCTGTGTGGGCTGGCGTCGTGAAGTGGTCAGCCAGTTAGTGAAAGAGTGGGGATGGGACGAAGCGCGTCTGTCCATGCTCGACAACCGTGCTAACTGGAAAATCGATCAGGTGCGTGAAGCGCATAACGAACTGCTCGATGCGATGATGCAAAGCTACCGTAACCTGATCCGCTTTGCGCGCCGCAACAACCTTAGCGTCTCCGCCAGCCCGCAGGACATTGGCGTACTGACCCGTAAGCTCTATGCCGCGTTTGAAGCGCTGCCGGGCAAAGTCACCCTGGTGAACCCGCAGATTTCGCCTGACCTGTCAGAACCGAACCTGACCTTTATCTATGTACCGCCGGGCCGCGCAAACCGCACTGGGTGGTATCTGTACAACCGTGCGCCTAGCATGGACTCGATCGTCAGCCATCAGCCGTTGGAATATAACCGCTACCTGAACAAACTGGTGGCCTGGGCGTGGTTTAACGGTCTGCTGACTTCACGTACCCGCCTGTTTATCAAGGGCAACGAGGTCGTCGATTTAGCCAAGCTGCAGGAGATGGTGGCGGATGTTTCGCACCACTTCCCACTGCGTCTGCCTGCGCCAACGCCGAAAGCGCTCTACAGCCCCTGTGAAATTCGCCATCTGGCGATTATCGTCAACCTGGAATACGACCCGACGGCAGCTTTCCGTAATCAGGTAGTCCATTTTGACTTCCGCAAACTGGACGTCTTCAGCTTTGGCGAACAGCAAAACTGTCTGGTGGGCAGCGTGGATCTGCTGTACCGCAACTCGTGGAATGAAGTGCGTACTCTGCATTTCAACGGCGAGCAGGCGATGATCGAAGCGCTGAAAACTATTCTGGGCAAAATGCACCAGGACGCCGCGCCGCCGGACAGCGTCGAAGTGTTCTGCTACAGCCAGCACCTGCGCGGCTTAATTCGTACCCGCGTGCAGCAACTGGTCTCCGAGTGCATCGAGCTGCGTCTCTCCAGTACCCGTCAGGAAACCGGGCGTTTTAAAGCGCTGCGCGTCTCCGGCCAGACCTGGGGGCTGTTCTTCGAACGTCTGAATGTATCGGTACAGAAGCTGGAAAACGCCATTGAGTTTTACGGGGCGATTTCACATAACAAGCTGCATGGACTGTCGGTCCAGGTGGAAACCAACCACGTCAAACTGCCACAGGTGGTGGACGGCTTTGCGAGTGAAGGGATTATTCAGTTCTTCTTCGAAGAGTCGGGCGACGATGCCGGGTTTAACATTTACATTCTGGATGAGACCAACCGCGCCGAGGTGTATCATCATTGTGAAGGTAGCAAAGAGGAGCTGGTGCGCGACGTCAGCCGTTTCTACTCTTCTTCACATGATCGCTTCACCTATGGCTCCAGCTTTATCAACTTCAACCTGCCGCAGTTCTATCAGATTGTGAACGTTGATGGGCGAGCGCAGGTGATCCCGTTCCGTACGCAGGCAATTACCCCTGCGGTGCCAGCAAACCAGGATACCGCACCGCTGTTGCAGCAGTATTTCTCCTGATTTCGTGATCCCGGTGGCGGCTACGCCTTACCGGGCCTACAACAGCCCGAACCCGTAGGCCGGGTAAGCGTAAGCGCCACCCGGCAACAAAACTACCTGAAACTGACGGTCTCACCCGCCTGCGCCGTCGCTGCCTGCTCCAGCAAATCCCAGAACGTTTCGCCGCTGCGGTCGCAAATCCATTCCCCGTCTTTCAGATCGAAATGATATCCGCCCTGTTTTGCGGCCAGCCAGACCTGGTGAAGCGGTTCCTGGCGGTTAATAATAATTTTGCTGCCGTTTTCGAAGCTCAGGGTCAGAATGCCGCCGTTGATTTCACAATCGATATCGCTGTCGCCGTCCCAGTCGTCGAGACGTTCTTCGATGGTCATCCACAGGGTGTCTGCAAGGCGATGGAATTCACTGTCGTTCATGGTTTTGTTCCTGTTTTTCGTGATGCCGGCAGTATAACGCTAAATAATTCACGTTGCAGGAAAGCGGCAAACTCTTGCTTTTGTGTCTTCTCCTGCGATGATAGAAACAGATTTGAACTTACGGGCAACTTTATAATGAAAAACGCTTTCCGAACGCTTGCCGTTCTCATCACCCTGTTTAGCCTGACGGGCTGCGGACTGAAGGGACCACTCTACTTCCCACCTGCGGATAAAACCGCGCCGCCGCCGACGAAACCCGTCCAAAGCGGCATTGAGTCTACCACGCCAAATACTAACGATCGTGGCGACAACGGTGGCCCTACTCAGGTTAATCTCTGACGACAACGTTCTGTACCCGCGCAATGGAGCAAATGATGCAGTTCTCTAAAATGCATGGCCTTGGCAACGATTTTATGGTCGTCGACGCGGTAACGCAGAATGTGTTTTTCTCCCCGGAACTGATCCGTCGCCTGGCGGATCGGCATCTGGGCGTGGGGTTTGATCAACTGCTGGTGGTTGAGCCGCCATACGATCCCGACCTCGATTTCCACTACCGTATTTTTAACGCGGACGGCAGCGAGGTTAACCAGTGCGGCAACGGTGCGCGCTGTTTTGCCCGCTTTGTCCGCCTGAAAGGGCTGACCAACAAGCGCGATATTCGCGTCAGTACGGCCAACGGCCGCATGGTGCTCAGCGTCACCGATGACGAACTGGTGCGCGTGAACATGGGCGAGCCTAACTTCGAACCCTCTGCCGTGCCGTTTCGCGCAAACAAAGCGGAAAAGACCTATATTATGCGTGCGGCCGAGCAGACAGTATTGTGCGGCGTCGTCTCGATGGGTAATCCGCACTGCGTGATTCAGGTAGATGATGTGGAAACCGCCGCGGTTGAAACGCTCGGTCCGGTGCTGGAAGGCCACGAGCGTTTTCCGGAGCGGGCGAACATCGGTTTCATGCAGGTGGTGAAGCGTGAGCACATCCGCCTGCGGGTTTACGAGCGCGGCGCGGGCGAAACCCAGGCCTGCGGTAGCGGTGCGTGTGCGGCCGTGGCGGTCGGCATCTCACAGGGGCTACTCGCCGAAGAGGTTCGCGTCGAGTTACCGGGCGGTCGGCTTGATATCGCCTGGAAAGGACCGGGTCATCCACTGTATATGACTGGCCCGGCGGCACATGTCTATGACGGGTTTATCCATCTATGAAACAACCAGGGGAAGAACTGCAGGAAACAGTGACGGAACTGGACGACAGAGCTGTTGTGGATTATCTGCTGCGCAATCCTGAGTTTTTTATTCGCAATGCACGCGTCGTCGAAGAGATGCGCGTGCCGCATCCGGTGCGCGGGACCGTGTCGCTGGTCGAATGGCACATGGCGCGCTCGCGCAACCACATCAATCAGCTAGAAGAGAACATGACGCTGCTGATGGAACAGGCCAGTACCAACGAAAGTCTGTTCTATCGTTTGCTGCATTTGCAGGCGCGTCTGGCCTCGGCGCACAGCCTTGATGAGTTCCTTAGCCGCTTCCACCGCTGGGCGCGTGAGCTTGGGCTGGCGGGTGCAACGATTCGTCTTTTCCCTGACCGCTGGCGCATTGGCGCACCGTCCGGGTTTACCCATCTGGCGCTCAGTCGTCAGGCGTTTGAACCGCTGCGCATTCAGCGTCTGGGCCATGCGCATCACTATCTGGGGCCGCTGAACGGGCCTGAACTGCTGGTGGTATTACCGGAAGCGAAGGCGATTGGCTCGGTGGCGATGTCGCTGATGGGACGCGATGGCGATCTGGGCGTCATGTTATTTACCAGCCGCGACGCGCACCACTACGAGCAAGGCCAGGCCACGCACCTGCTGCAGGAGATCGCCCTGATGCTGCCCGAACTGCTGGAGCGCTGGATTGAACGCGTATGACGGACGGACCGCTTTCCACTGACGTCGCGCGCTTTCTGCGCTATCTGGGGGTGGAACGTCAGCTCAGCCCCATTACGCTGCTTAACTACCAGCGTCAGCTTGATGCCATCATGCAGATTGCCGACGAGATCGGCCTGAAAAGCTGGCAACAATGTGACGCTGCCACGGTACGCGGGTTCGTTGTGCGTAGCCGAAAAAAAAACCTCAGCCCGGCGAGCCTGGCGCTCAGACTCTCCGCGCTACGCAGTTTCTTTGACTGGCTGGTCAGCCAGGGCGGCATAAAAGCCAACCCGGCAAAAGGGATCGCCACGCCGAAAGCCCCGCGCCATCTGCCGAAAAATATCGACGTCGACGACGTAAACCGTCTGCTGGATATCGATCTGAACGATCCGTTGGCGGTGCGTGACCGCGCGATGCTGGAAGTAATGTACGGCGCAGGCCTGCGTCTGTCTGAACTGGTGAACCTCGATTTAAAACACCTCGACCTGGACACCGGTGAAGTGTGGGTAATGGGCAAAGGCAGCAAAGAGCGCCGCCTGCCCATTGGCCGCAATGCCGTCGCCTGGATCGAACACTGGCTTAACCTGCGCGGGCTGTTTGGCGCGGAAGAAGATGCGCTGTTCCTGTCGAAACTCGGCAAGCGGATCTCGGCGCGTAACGTACAGAAGCGCTTTGCGGAGTGGGGTATTAAGCAGGGGCTGAACAGTCATGTTCACCCGCATAAGCTGCGCCACTCCTTTGCGACACACATGCTTGAGTCGAGCGGCGATCTGCGCGGCGTGCAGGAACTCCTCGGCCATGCGAATCTGTCGACCACTCAAATCTACACCCACTTAGACTTCCAACACCTTGCCTCGGTGTATGACGCGGCGCATCCACGCGCCAAACGGGGGAAATAATGCGTTTTTACCGCCCACTCGGCCAGATCTCAGCCCTGACGTTTGACCTTGATGACACCCTTTATGACAACCGCGAGGTGATTCTGCGTACCGAGCAGGCGTCGCTGGCGTTTGTGCAGAACTACCACCCGGCGCTGAAGACGATGCAGAACAAGGACTTTCAGACGCTGCGTCAGTCTCTGCGTGAGACCGAGCCGGACATTTACCATGACGTGACCGAATGGCGTCGCCGCGCGGTGGAGCAGGCGATGCTCAACGCAGGGCTCAACGCACGGGATGCGGCCATCGGTGCTGAGGCAGCGATGGAAAACTTTGCCAAATGGCGCAGTCGCATCGACGTGCCGCAGGAGACCCACGACACGCTGGCGAAGCTCGCCGAAAAGTGGCCGCTGGTGGCCATCACCAACGGCAATGCGCAGCCGGAGCTGTTTGGTCTCGATCATTACTTTGAGTTTGTGCTGCGCGCGGGCCCGCATGGGCGCGCCAAGCCGTTCAGCGATATGTACCATCTGGCGGCGGAAAAACTGAATCTGCCGCTGGGTAACATTCTGCATGTGGGTGATGACCTCACCACCGACGTGGCTGGCGCTATCCGCTGCGGCATGCAGGCCTGCTGGATCAAGCCAGAGAACGCCGACCTGATGACCACGCTGGATAGCCGTCTTCTGCCGCACGTGGAAATTTCACGGTTGGCATCCCTCACGACGCTGATATAATCACCAGTAATATTGTATAAATTACCAGGGTTTTGCAGTTGTAGGCCCGGTAAGCGAAGCGCCACCGGGCGTTTTGCTCTGTTCCTGAATACTATGTGACGGTGCCAATGGACGTTTCTTACCTGCTCGACAGCCTTAATGACAAACAGCGTGAAGCCGTAGCGGCCTCGCGCACCAACATGCTGGTGCTGGCTGGGGCGGGCAGTGGTAAGACGCGCGTGCTGGTTCACCGTATCGCGTGGCTGCAGAGCGTGGAAAACTGCTCGCCGTACTCAATCATGGCCGTCACGTTTACCAATAAGGCGGCGGCGGAGATGCGCCACCGTATCGCCCAGTTAATGGGTACCAGCCAGGGCGGCATGTGGGTCGGCACCTTCCACGGCCTGGCGCACCGCCTGCTGCGCGCGCACCATATGGACGCCAACCTGCCGCAGGATTTTCAGATCCTCGACAGCGAAGACCAGCTCCGTCTGCTGAAGCGTCTGATCAAGGCGATGAACCTTGACGAGAAACAGTGGCCGCCGCGTCAGGCGATGTGGTACATCAACGGTCAGAAAGATGAAGGGTTGCGCCCGCACCATATTCAGAGCTTCGGCAACCCGGTGGAGCAGACCTGGCAAAACGTCTACAAAGCCTACCAGGAAGCGTGCGATCGCGCCGGTCTGGTGGATTTCGCCGAGCTGCTGCTGCGCGCCCACGAACTGTGGCTCAACAAACCACATATCCTTCAGCACTACCGTGAACGCTTTACCAATATCCTGGTGGACGAATTCCAGGATACCAACAACATCCAGTACGCATGGATCCGCCTGCTGGCGGGCGATACCGGTAAGGTGATGATCGTGGGGGATGATGACCAGTCGATCTACGGCTGGCGCGGGGCGCAGGTGGGAAACATCCAGCGCTTCCTCAACGATTTCCCCGGCGCACAAACCATCCGTCTGGAGCAGAACTATCGCTCCACCAGCAACATTCTGAGCGCAGCCAACGCCCTGATTGAAAACAACAACGGGCGTCTGGGTAAAAAGCTGTGGACCGACGGCGTCGACGGCGAGCCGATTTCAATTTACTGCGCCTTCAACGAGCTCGACGAAGCCCGCTTCGTGGTGAACCGTATTAAAACCTGGCAGGATAACGGCGGCGCGTTAGAGCAGTGCGCCATTCTCTACCGGAGTAACGCCCAGTCACGCGTGCTGGAAGAGGCGCTGCTGCAGGTAGGTATGCCGTACCGCATTTATGGCGGTATGCGCTTCTTCGAACGTCAGGAAATCAAAGATGCGCTCTCGTATCTGCGTCTGATTGCGAACCGTAATGATGACGCGGCGTTTGAGCGCGTGGTCAACACCCCAACCCGTGGCATTGGCGACCGCACGCTGGACGTGGTGCGTCAGGCCTCGCGCGACCGCCAGCTGACGCTGTGGCAGGCGTGCCGCGAGCTGCTGCAGGAGAAAGCCCTTGCCGGTCGTGCGGCCAGCGCATTGCAGCGCTTCCTTGAGCTGATTGACGCCCTGGCGCAGGAAACCGCCGATATGCCGCTGCACGTGCAGACTGACCGGGTAATCAAAGACTCCGGCCTGCGCACCATGTACGAGCAGGAAAAAGGCGAGAAGGGTCAGACCCGTATTGAGAACTTAGAGGAACTGGTCACGGCAACGCGCCAGTTCAGCTACAACGAAGAAGACGAAGACCTGATGCCGCTGCAGGCGTTCCTTTCCCACGCCGCGCTGGAGGCGGGTGAAGGGCAGGCGGACACCTGGCAGGATGCGGTGCAACTGATGACACTGCACTCCGCCAAAGGTCTGGAGTTCCCGCAGGTCTTTATCGTCGGGATGGAAGAGGGGATGTTCCCGAGCCAGATGTCGCTCGATGAAGGCGGACGGCTGGAAGAGGAGCGTCGACTGGCCTATGTGGGCGTGACGCGCGCGATGCAAAAGCTGACGCTAACCTATGCGGAAACCCGCCGCCTGTACGGGAAAGAGGTCTACCACCGTCCGTCTCGCTTTATTGGCGAACTGCCGGAGGAGTGCGTGGAGGAAGTGCGCCTGCGTGCCAGCATCAGCCGCCCTGTCAGCCATCCGCGTATGGGATCACCGATCTCTGAAACGGACACCGGCTACAAGCTGGGTCAGCGCGTGCGCCATTCGAAGTTTGGCGAAGGCACCATTGTAAATCTGGAAGGCAGCGGCGAGCACAGCCGCCTGCAGGTGGCGTTCCAGGGGCAGGGGATCAAATGGCTGGTGGCCGCTTACGCTAAGCTAGAAACAGTGTAACTTTCAGAAAAATATCATTATTTTGTAATAATCTGCTAGCCTTATACGTTGAAGGTCAATTAATGCCCTTCAGCGTTCCGTTGCGTGTTGACGCCACAGTTACTGCTGGCGTAACATGCGCGCACGATTACGCTAAGAGGACATTCGCCTTGGACACACCCAGTAGATACTGGCTCAATTCCCTGTCATCCAGGAACAACTCCTAAGGCTATCTCCCCTTGCTGATGGCCTTAGTGGTTGTCAGCGACTGCATTATTCCCGTCGCGCTGAGTCAGGCTGTTTAATGGTCTGAAACCCAATTTGTTTCTGTGTGCCCACCGAACTGTCCGATATTTTTTGCATTGGGAGTCCCGGTCATGTTGAGCGCATTTCAACTCGAAAATAACCGACTGACTCGGCTTGAAGCCGAAGAGTCACAGCCCCTCATTGATGCCGTATGGGTGGATCTGGTCGAGCCGGACGACGATGAGCGCCTTCGCGTACAATCTGAGCTGGGGCAAAGCCTGGCAACCCGTCCTGAACTGGAAGACATCGAAGCTTCTGCGCGTTTTTTTGAAGATGAAGATGGCCTGCACATTCACTCCTTCTTCTTCTTTGAAGATGCGGAAGACCATGCGGGCAACTCCACCGTGGCCTTTACCATTCGCGACGGTCGCCTGTTTACCCTGCGCGAGCGTGAACTGCCCGCGTTTCGTCTCTACCGCATGCGCGCCCGCAGCCAGGCAATGGTGGACGGCAACGCTTACGAACTGCTGCTCGACCTGTTTGAGACCAAAATCGAACAGCTGGCGGATGAGATTGAAAACATCTACAGCGACCTGGAAAAGCTGAGCCGCGTGATCATGGAAGGCCATCAGGGCGATGAATACGACGAAGCGCTCTCCACGCTGGCCGAGCTGGAAGATATCGGCTGGAAGGTGCGTTTGTGTCTGATGGATACCCAGCGCGCGCTGAACTTCCTCGTGCGCAAGGCGCGTCTGCCGGGTGGTCAGCTGGAGCAGGCGCGTGAGATCCTGCGCGATATCGAATCCCTGCTGCCGCACAACGAATCCCTGTTCCAGAAGGTGAACTTCCTGATGCAGGCGGCGATGGGCTTTATCAACATCGAGCAGAACCGCATCATCAAGATCTTCTCGGTGGTATCCGTGGTGTTCCTGCCGCCGACGCTGGTGGCCTCCAGCTATGGGATGAACTTCGAGTTTATGCCGGAGCTGAAGTGGAGCTTTGGTTACCCGGGGGCGATTATCTTTATGATCCTCGCCGGGCTGGCGCCGTATCTGTACTTTAAGCGTCGTAACTGGCTTTGAGAATCCGCCCGGTGGCGCTGCGCTTACCGGGCCTACTGAACATGTAGGCCGGATAAGGCGCAGCCGCCATCCGGCAAAAAGGCACTACAGCCCTTTGCGCACTCTGCGCTGGGTGTAAATCGCATCGGCGACAAAAATCGCCAGCGCTACCCAGATAAAGGCGAACGTCACCATCTTATCTGCGCCCGGCACTTCGCCGTAAAACACCACCGCCAGCAGAAACATCAGCGTCGGGCCGATGTACTGGAAGAAGCCCAGCGTGGAGAGACGCAGACGCGTTGCCGCACCGGTGAAGCACAGCAGAGGAATAGTGGTCACCACGCCTGCCGCCATCAGCATCAGATTCAGCGACCACGGGTTGCTGCCCATATGACTGGTGGCGCTGTCGGCGATACCGAAGAGGTAGATCGCCGCCACCGGCAGCAGCCACAGGGTTTCAAACAGCATCCCCGTTTGTGCTTCCACCGCAATCTTCTTACGTACCAGACCGTAGAACGCAAAGCTGAACGCCAGGCCGAGGGCAATAATCGGCAGCGAGCCGAACGTCCAGAGCTGTACCAGCACGCCGCAGAAGGCCAGAAACACCGCCAGCCACTGCATACGGCGGAAACGTTCGCCGAGGAAAAGCATCCCCAGTACGATGTTCACCAGCGGGTTAATAAAGTAGCCAAGACTGGCTTCGAGCATGTGGTGGTTGTTCACCGCCCAGATAAACAGCAGCCAGTTTCCGCCAATGAGCACCGCCGAGAGTGCCAGCAGGAAAACTTTCTTAGGCGTTTTGAGCAGCGTCTTGACGCCGGACCACTGACGGCTGAGGCTCATTAGCGCGATCATAAAGAAAAAGGACCAGATGACGCGGTGAGTGAGGATCTCGTCGGCCGGTACATAAGCGATAAACTTGAAGTACGCCGGTGCAATACCCCAAATAAAATAAGCGGCAAGGGCGAGTAAAACGCCCTGCCGCGTCTGTTTAGCATCCATCGGGAAAATCCGTTACAAAAAAGTGAATTAATTTTACCCGATTTTGCCGCTTCAACCCACCATATAAGTGGCGGTTGCGCTGGCGATATAAACCTGTTCTTCGTTGTGTAATTCTACGCGCGCCACCGCAACTTTATTCCCCGCACGCAGCAGGCTGCTGGTGCAGGTAAAGCGATTGCCGCGTCCGGGGCGAAGATAATCGACGCGTAAATCAATGGTGCCCATGCGTGCCAGACGCTGACGGAGTTCGTCTTCATTGATGGTGTCATGACGCGTCAGCGTACTGCCCACGCAGACCAGACCAGCCGCCACGTCCAGCGCGGAAGCAATCACCCCGCCGTGCAAAATACTTTGCGCCCAGTTGCCCACCATCATCGGCTGGTTGTTGAAGCTCAACTGGGCAAACTCTTTCTCGTAACGCTCCAGCTCCAGACCCAGCGCACGGTTAAATGGCATATGGTAAACAAAAATCTCGCCCACGAGCTTTAACACTTCTTCAGAGGTAAGCATGGCTGACATGAGGTTTCATATCCCTATTGTTAATGAAATGTTGATTTTATGCCTCAACAATACGGATTTCCACTTTCAGAAACGAGGAGGCGGAAGTTGGCGCAGAAGTCTGTAGAATGCCCGGATAAAATTATTCATTACACGTCACTATTTCAGGAGAACACCACCGATGCGGACGTATCTGGGTTGGTTACTGGCGGCGGTTGCGCTGCCCCTCACAGCATATGCGCAGGAAGCGACAGTTAAAGAAGTGCACGATGCGCCATCCGTACACGGTAGCATCATTGCTAACATGCTTCAGGAGCATGACAATCCGTTCACGCTTTACCCGTATGACACCAACTACGTGATTTACACCCAGACCAGCGATCTGAACAAAGAAGCGATAAGCTCCTATAACTGGTCTGATAATGCGCGTAAAGATGAGGTGAAGTTCCAGTTGAGCCTCGCCTTCCCGTTCTGGCGCGGTATTCTGGGGCCGAACTCGGTACTCGGTGCCTCTTACACGCAGAAATCCTGGTGGCAGCTTTCCAACAGCGGCGAATCTTCGCCGTTCCGTGAAACCAACTATGAGCCGCAGCTGTTCCTTGGCTTTGCAACGGATTATGAATTTGCCGGATGGACGTTGCGTGACGTCGAAGTCGGCTTTAATCACGATTCTAACGGCCGTTCAGACCCCACGTCTCGTAGCTGGAACCGTGCCTATACGCGCCTGATGGCGCAGAACGGCAACTGGATGGTGGAAGTGAAGCCGTGGTATGTGGTGGGGAGCACCGACGATAACCCGGATATCACCAAATATATGGGGTACTACCAGCTCAAGGTCGGCTACCAGTTAGGCGATGCCGTGCTGAGCGCGAAAGGCCAGTACAACTGGAATACCGGCTACGGTGGTGCGGAAGTGGGCCTGAGCTATCCGGTAACTAAGCACGTGCGCCTCTATACGCAGGTGTACAGCGGTTACGGCGAGTCGCTGATCGACTATAACTTCAACCAGACCCGCGTGGGTGTGGGCGTAATGCTGAACGATATTCTCTAAGCTGCTCGAATGTTTTTGCGTTAAACGTTGAAGTTTCTCTCTCAGGCGCTGAAAATAGCGCCTGTTTCATTTCTGGCATATGGGGTTAACGTGGCGCAGGCGGAAGTATTGAATCAGGAGTCGCTGGCTAAACAGGTTTTGCATGAAACCTTTGGCTACCAGCAGTTCCGCCCTGGCCAGGAAACCATCATTGAAACCGTGCTGGAAGGCCGTGATTGTCTGGTCGTTATGCCGACCGGCGGCGGGAAATCACTCTGTTATCAGGTGCCCGCGCTGGTGCTTAACGGCCTGACGGTCGTGGTATCGCCCCTTATTTCTCTGATGAAAGACCAGGTTGATCAACTGCTCGCCAACGGCGTGGCGGCGGCCTGTCTTAATTCCACGCAAACCCGGGAGCAGCAGCAAGAGGTGATGGCCGGGTGTCGCACCGGGCAGGTTCGTCTGCTGTATATCGCACCGGAACGCCTGATGCTGGATAACTTCCTCGACCATCTCGCACACTGGAACCCGGTCCTGCTGGCGGTGGATGAAGCGCACTGTATCTCGCAGTGGGGGCACGATTTCCGCCCGGAATATGCCGCCCTCGGCCAGCTCCGTCAGCGCTTCCCGGAACTGCCGTTTATGGCGCTTACCGCCACGGCAGATGATACGACGCGTCTGGATATCGTTCGCCTGCTGGGGCTGAATGATCCCTATATTCAGGTCAGCAGTTTCGACCGCCCTAACATCCGCTACATGCTGATGGAAAAATTCAAGCCGCTGGATCAGCTCCTGCGCTATGTCCAGGAACAGCGCGGCAAGTCAGGCATTATTTACTGCAACAGTCGGGCGAAGGTGGAAGACACCGCCGCGCGTCTGCAAAACCGTGGCTTTAGCGCCGCGGCGTATCATGCCGGGCTGGAGAACCACATCCGCGCGGATGTGCAGGAGAAATTCCAGCGTGACGACCTGCAGATTGTGGTCGCGACGGTGGCGTTTGGAATGGGGATTAACAAGCCCAACGTGCGTTTTGTGGTGCATTTCGACATCCCGCGTAATATCGAATCCTACTATCAGGAAACCGGCCGCGCCGGGCGTGATGGTCTGCCTGCGGAAGCGATGCTGTTTTACGATCCAGCCGATATGGCGTGGCTGCGCCGCTGTCTGGAAGAGAAACCGCAGGGACAGCTGCAGGATATCGAACGCCATAAGCTCAACGCGATGGGGGCGTTTGCCGAAGCGCAAACCTGCCGCCGTCTGGTGCTGCTCAACTATTTTGGTGAAGGGCGACAGGAGCCGTGCGGCAACTGCGATATCTGCCTGGATCCGCCGAAGCAGTACGATGGCCTGATGGACGCGCGTAAGGCGCTTTCGACCATTTACCGTGTGAATCAACGCTTCGGGATGGGTTACGTGGTGGAAGTGTTGCGCGGCGCCAATAACCAGCGTATCCGCGACATGGGCCACGACAAACTGCCGGTATACGGGATCGGTAAAGATCAGAGCCACGAGCACTGGGTTAGCATTATTCGTCAGCTGATTCACCTCGGATTTGCCACTCAGAACATCGCTCAGCACTCGGCGCTACAGCTGACCGAAGCCGCGCGTCCGGTGTTGCGCGGTGACGTTGAACTGAAGCTCGCCGTACCGCGCGTGGTCGCCCTCAAACCACGCGTGATGCAGAAATCCTACGGCGGTAACTATGACCGCAAGCTGTTTGCCAAACTGCGTAAGCTGCGTAAAGCCATTGCTGATGAAGAGAACATCCCGCCTTACGTGGTGTTCAACGACGCGACGCTGATTGAGATGGCGGAACAGATGCCGCTCAGCGCCAGCGAAATGCTCAGCGTCAACGGCGTAGGCACGCGCAAGCTGGAGCGCTTCGGTAAAGAGTTTATGGCGCTTATCCGTTCTCACGTTGACGGTGATGATGAGGAGTAGTCAGCCGGCCAAAAAAGTGCCAGTATGATGACTCACTGAATTATTTCCCTGCGAGCCAATTATGTTAATGCTATTTCTCACCGTGGCGTTAGTGCACATCGTTGCGCTGATGAGCCCGGGCCCTGACTTTTTCTTCGTATCGCAAACAGCGGTCAGTCGTTCCCGTAAAGAGGCGATGATGGGCGTGCTCGGTATTACCATGGGCGTCATGGTCTGGGCGGCCGTTGCGCTGCTCGGTCTGAACCTTATCCTGGCGAAGATGGCCTGGCTGCATAACATCATTATGGTTGGCGGTGGCCTGTACCTGTGCTGGATGGGCTACCAGATGCTGCGCGGGGCGCTGAAAAAAGAAGAGAAAAAAACGCAAGAGCCTAAGGTGGAGCTGGCAACGGGTGGACGGAGCTTTGTAAAAGGGCTACTGACCAACCTGGCGAATCCGAAAGCGATTATCTATTTCGGCTCGGTGTTCTCGCTGTTTGTGGGCGACAGCGTTGGCGCGGGCGCACGTTGGGGCATTTTTCTGCTTATCGTCGTGGAGACCTTCGCGTGGTTCACTATCGTGGCAAGCCTGTTTGCCTTACCGGCGATGCGCCGTGGCTACCAGCGTATCGCGAAGTGGATCGATGGCTTCGCCGGCGCGCTGTTCGCCGGCTTCGGCATTCATCTCATCATTTCTCGCTAAGCATGACGCGCTGACGCAAGCAGCGCGCCAACCAGCATAAACAGCGAGCCAAACACTTTGTTCAGGGCCTTCATCTGCTTAGGTCCTTTTATCCATCCGGCAATTCGTTGTGCCAGCGTCGCGTAACCAATCATCACGATAATATCGACAATAATTGTGGTCGCACCCAGCACCACGTACTGCATCACCTGAGGCTGGTGCGGCACGATAAACTGTGGGAACAGCGCGGCGAGGAACACAATGCTTTTCGGGTTGGTCAGGTTGACGAATACTGCCCGCTTAAACAGATGACCACGGTTTTGCGTCTGCGCGAGCGTATTCAGGTTAATGGCGCCAGCCGCGCGCCACTGCTGAATACCCAGCCAGATAAGATATGCCGCACCGGCCCATTTCAGCACTTCAAACGCCAGCACCGAGCGGGAGAACAGCGTTCCCAGCCCAATCCCGACCAGGACGATGTGAATGCCCAGCCCGGTTTGCAAACCGGCAATCGACGCCGCCGCCCCGCGATAGCCGTGGTTGATGGAGGTAGTCATGGTGTTAATCGCACCCGAACCCGGTGAAAGGCTCAGGATGATGGATGTCAGCAGGTAGGCGAACCACCACTCGAAGGTCATTTGAAACTCCCGAATCGTCTGTTTTTATGCCACAATACGCTATTGATGAGTCATTTTGTGACCGGTTACGAAAAAAAACGATATTCCCTGGATTACGTGAGTGGAAACCCAATGTTTCAGCAGAAAAAGGACTGGGAAACACGAGAAAACGCATTTGCTGCTTTCTCTATGGGGCCGCTGACCGATTTCTGGCGGCAGCGTGAGGAAGATGAGTTTACGGGCGTCGGGGGCATCCCGGTACGCTTCGTTCGTTTCCGTGATGAGAAAAATGATCGGGTAATCGTGGTTTGCCCGGGGCGCATTGAAAGCTACGTTAAATACGCCGAACTGGCCTACGATCTGGTCCATATGGGGTTCGATGTGCTCATCATCGACCACCGTGGACAGGGGCTGTCCGGACGCATGCTACAGGACACGCACCGTGGACATGTCGATCGCTTCAGCGATTACGTCGACGATTTTGCCGCGTTCTGGCAGCAGGAAGTGCAGCCCGGCCCCTGGCGTAAGCGCTATATCCTTGCGCACTCCATGGGTGGCGCTATTTCGACGCTGTTTTTGCAGCGGTATCAACACCAGTGTGATGCCATTGCGCTAACCGCGCCGATGTACGGTATCGTCATACGTTTCCCCGACTGGATGGTGCGTCATCTTCTCGACTGGGCTGAGGGCCATCAGCGCATTCGTGAAGGCTATGCCATCGGGACCGGACGCTGGCGCGCGCTGCCGTTCGCCATCAACGTCTTAACCCACAGTCGGCAGCGTTATCGCCGCAACCTGCGCTTTTATGCCGATGAACCGCGCTTACGCGTCGGTGGCCCGACCTGGCACTGGGTGCGGGAGGGGATTCTGGCCGGTGAACAGGTGCTGGCGGGGGTAGGTGATGATGACACGCCAACACTCCTGATTCAGGCTGAAGAAGAGCGTGTGGTCGATAACCGCATGCATGACCGTTATTGTGAATTGCGCGCCGCCGCCGGTCACCCTTGTGAAGGGGGAAAACCGCTGGTCATCAACGGCGCTTACCATGAGATCCTTTTCGAAAAGGACGTTATGCGCTCAGTCGCGCTCAACGCCATTGTTGAATTTTTCAACAGGCATAACTGATTATTGTTTTCCACCAGAGGTTGAAATCCCTATGTACCAGGTTGTTGCATCTGATTTAGATGGCACGCTGCTTTCCCCTGACCACACCCTGTCGCCTTACGCGAAAGAGACCTTAAAGCTTCTGACTGCCCGTGGCGTGAACTTTGTGTTTGCCACCGGCCGCCACCACGTAGACGTGGGGCAGATCCGCGATAATCTTGAGATCAAATCGTACATGATCACCTCCAACGGTGCGCGCGTGCATGATACTGACGGTAACCTGATCTTTACCCATAACCTGGATCGCGATATTGCCGCCGATCTCTTCGGCGTGGTGCATAACAACCCGGCTATCATCACCAACGTGTACCGCAACGACGACTGGTTCATGAACCGCCACCGCCCGGATGAAATGCGTTTCTTCAAGGAAGCGGTATTTAACTACTCCCTGTACGAGCCGGGCCTTCTTGAGCCGGAAGGTATCAGTAAGGTGTTCTTCACCTGCGATAGCCATGAAGAACTGCTCCCACTGGAACAGGCGATCAACGCCCGCTGGGGCGATCGCGTCAACGTGAGCTTCTCAACCCTGACCTGTCTGGAAGTGATGGCGGGGGGCGTCTCCAAAGGTCACGCGCTGGAAGCGGTCGCGAAACGTCTGGGTTTCGCGCTGAAAGACTGCATCGCTTTTGGTGACGGCATGAACGACGCTGAAATGCTCTCCATGGCAGGCAAGGGCTGCATCATGCAGAACGCGCATCAGCGTCTGAAAGATTTGCATCCGGAGCTGGAAGTGATTGGTTCCAACGCTGACAACGCGGTACCGAAATACCTGCGCAAGCTGTTCCTTGAATAATCTTCATTTGGTTGTTTGTTGACCAGATGTCAACTGAAGAGTCCGCTACAATGCCTGTCCTTCTTTCTGAGAGACAAGCATTGTGGCGCTACTCATTATCACCACTATCCTGTGGGCCTTCTCCTTTAGCCTGATTGGCGAGTACCTTGCCGGTTCGGTCGACAGCTACTTCTCGGTGCTGATGCGCGTGGGGCTGGCGGCGCTGGTATTCCTGCCGTTTCTGCGCTCGCGTGGTCAATCGCTGAAAGCGATTGTGCTGTACATGCTGGTGGGCGCGATGCAGTTGGGTATCATGTATCTGTTCAGCTTCCGGGCTTACGTCTATTTGTCCGTCTCTGAATTCCTGCTCTTTACCGTGTTGACGCCGCTCTATATTACGTTGATTTACGACCTGCTCAGCAGGCGTCGTCTGCGCTGGGGATACCTGCTGAGCGCGGCGCTGGCGGTGATTGGCGCGGCAATTATTCGCTATGACAAAGTCAGCGATCACTTCTGGACCGGGTTGATGTTCGTCCAGCTCGCCAACATCAGTTTCGCCATCGGCATGGTGGGCTACAAACGCCTGATGGAAACCCGCCCGATGCCTCAGCACAATGCATTTGCGTGGTTCTATATGGGCGCGGCGATTGTCGCGGTATCGGCGTGGTTTCTGCTCGGTAACCCGCAAAAGCTGCCGACCACGTCGGTGCAGTGGGGCGTTCTGGTCTGGCTGGGCGTGGTGGCGTCAGGGCTGGGTTACTTCATGTGGAACTACGGCGCGACGCAGGTCGACGCCGGAACGCTCGGGATAATGAACAACGTGCACGTCCCGGCGGGGCTGCTGGTCAACCTCGCCATCTGGCAGCAGCAACCGCACTGGCCGAGCTTCCTTATTGGGGGAGCGGTGATCCTGGCTTCACTGTGGGTCCATCGCCGCTGGGTCGCTCCGCGCTCCGCACAAACGGAAGATGGTCGCACGCGTGGTTCCGCGCTGAGCGAATAAACGCTTCTGTCACCGGCTGACGCTGCTCGCCATCGCGCACGGCAGCGTACAGACGGCTCCACAGTCCTTCACCCAGGGTTTTGGTCACCACCAGGCCCTGGCGTTCAAAACTCTCCACCACCCAGTGCGGCAGCGCCGCGATGCCCATGTTGGCGGCAACCATCTGAATCAACAGCAGGGTGTTATCCACGCTTTTCAGCTGCGGGCTAATGCCTGCCGGCTGCAGGAAATGACGCCAGATATCCAGGCGACTGCGCTGAACCGGATAAATCAGCAGCGTTTCTGTTGCCAGGTCTTCCGGCGTGATGCGCGTTTTAGCCGCCAGCGGATGATCCGGTGCCAGCACCAGGCGCACTTCAAAATCAAACATCGGCGAATAGTGCAGGCCGCTGCGCGGCAGAATGTCGGAGGTCATCACCAGATCCAACTCACCCTGCTGCAGCGAGGGTTGCGGGTCGAACGTCACACCGGATTTAAAATCCATCTCCACCTGCGGCCACTTCTGGCGGAAGTTCTCAAGCGCAGGGGTCAGCCATTGAATACAGCTGTGGCACTCAATGGCGATGCGCAGTTTTGTCTGCTGCGGCTCGTTACAGGACTGTAGCGCGCTGGCGATCTGCGGCAGGACCTGATTCGCCAGTTGAAGAAGAATTTCACCCTGCGGCGTAAAGCGCAGAGGTTGGCTCTTACGCACAAAAAGACGAAATCCGAGGCGTTGTTCCAGATCGCTGAACTGGTGAGAAAGGGCAGACTGGGTCTGGTGCAGCGTGGCCGCAGCCGCCGCGAGCGATCCGCAGTTCCGCAACGCTTGCAGCGTTTTCAGGTGTTTTATCTCGATCATGAAAGTCCTTCACTTCGCCATGAACATTTTGCGCTTGAGGAATATACAGTACCTGCCAATTATAGATGTGTAAACATCTGGACGTCTAAATAGCGAAATTCACAAGGGGCATAACATGACAATCCGCAATCACACTCTCGGTTTCCCTCGCGTTGGCCTGCGTCGCGAGCTGAAAAAAGCGCAAGAAAGCTACTGGGCGGGTAACGCTACCCGTGAAGAACTACTGACCGTAGGGCGCGAGCTGCGCGCCCGTCACTGGGATCAGCAAAAGCAGGCGGGCATTGACCTGCTGCCGGTGGGCGATTTCGCCTGGTACGACCATGTTCTGACGACCAGCCTGCTGCTGGGCAACGTGCCGGCTCGTCATCAGAACAAAGATGGATCGGTTGATATCGATACCCTGTTCCGCATCGGCCGTGGTCGTGCGCCAACGGGTGAACCCGCGGCAGCGGCAGAAATGACCAAGTGGTTTAACACCAACTATCACTATATGGTGCCGGAGTTCGTAAAAGGTCAGCAGTTCAAACTGACCTGGACACAGCTTCTGGACGAAGTCGACGAAGCGCTGGCGCTGGGCCACCAGGTGAAACCGGTGCTGCTCGGACCGGTAACCTACCTGTGGCTGGGCAAAGTCAAAGGCGAGCCGTTTGACCGCCTCAGCCTGCTGAAGGACATTCTGCCCGTCTACAAACAGGTACTGATTGAGCTGGGTAAACGCGGCATTCAGTGGGTGCAAATCGACGAACCTGCTTTGGTGCTTGAGCTGCCCCAGGTTTGGCTCGATGCCTTCAAACCGGCGTATGACGCGCTTACCGGGCAGGTGAAGCTGTTGCTGACCACCTATTTCGAGGGCGTGACGCCTAACCTGAGCACGATTGCCGCGCTGCCGGTTCAGGGCCTGCATGTTGACCTGGTTCACGGCAAAGATGACGTGAAGGAACTGCACAAACGTCTGCCCGCAGACTGGCTGCTCTCAGCGGGGCTGGTAAACGGTCGTAACGTCTGGCGTGCCGATCTCACCGAAAAGTATGCTCAAATTAAAGACATTGTCGGTAAACGTGAGCTGTGGGTGGCCTCATCATGTTCACTGCTGCACAGCCCGATCGATCTGAGCGTGGAGACCCGTCTCGACCCGGAAGTGAAAAGCTGGTTTGCCTTCGCCCTGCAAAAATGTGAAGAACTGGCGCTGCTGCGCGACGCGCTGAACAGCGGTGACACGGCGGCGATTACCGAATGGAGCGCCCCGATTCAGGCGCGCCGTCATTCGGCACGCGTGCATAATCCGGCAGTGGAAAAACGTCTGGCGGCCATCACCGCTCAGGACAGCCAGCGCCAGAGTCCGTATGAAGTCCGTGCCGAAGCCCAGCGCGCCCGCTTCAACCTGCCCGCATGGCCAACTACGACGATCGGTTCATTCCCACAAACGACCGAGATCCGCGGCCTGCGTCTCGACTTCAAAAAGGGCAATCTGGATGCGAATCACTACCGTACCGGCATTGCTGAGCACATCAGGCAGGCGATCATCGAGCAGGAGCGTTTAGGTCTGGACGTGCTGGTGCACGGTGAAGCTGAGCGTAACGACATGGTGGAATACTTCGGTGAACACCTGGACGGCTTCGTGTTTACCCAGAATGGCTGGGTGCAGAGCTACGGTTCCCGCTGCGTGAAGCCACCGGTGGTGATCGGTGACGTCAGCCGCCCGGAAGCGATTACGGTGGCGTGGGCGAAGTATGCTCAGTCTCTGACCGACAAGCCGGTAAAAGGCATGCTGACCGGGCCGGTGACCATTCTGTGCTGGTCGTTCCCGCGTGAAGACGTGACCCGTGAAACCATTGCGAAGCAAATCGCGCTGGCGCTGCGTGATGAGGTGGCGGATCTGGAAGCCGCTGGCATTGGCATTATCCAGATTGACGAACCGGCGTTACGAGAAGGTTTGCCGCTGCGCCGCAGCGACTGGGATGACTATCTGAAGTGGGGCGTGGAAGCCTTCCGCATCAATGCGGCGGTGGCGAAGGACGACACGCAGATCCACACCCATATGTGTTACTGCGAATTTAACGACATTATGGATTCCATTGCCGCGCTGGATGCCGACGTGATCACCATCGAGACCTCGCGTTCAGATATGGAGCTGCTCGAGTCGTTTGAAGAGTTCGACTATCCAAACGAAATCGGACCGGGGGTGTACGACATTCACTCCCCGAACGTGCCGAGCGTGGAGTGGATTGAAGCTCTGCTGAAAAAAGCCGCTCAGCGTATTCCGGCAGAGCGCCTGTGGGTGAACCCGGACTGCGGCCTGAAAACCCGCGGCTGGCCGGAAACCCGCGCAGCGCTCGCCAACATGGTGAAGGCAGCGCAGAATTTGCGTCAGGGGTAAGTCTGCGCATTTCCCGCCGCCTGATACTCTATTCAGGCGGCATTTTCCGTCATTGCAATCCGCTTGCCTGCCGCGTCAAAGAGATGCAGATGAGCCTCCTGCACGGTCAGCGTGATACGTTGCTGCGCAGGCAGACTCAGTTGCTGGAAGGATTTCAGGCACACGGCATGCCCTGCCACGTCCAGCCACACCAGGGTTGAATCTCCCTGCAGTTCGCATAACTGCGTTTTCCCGCTCAGGCTAAAATCCCCCGGCTGCTGATAACCCAGGTGTTCAGGGCGGATCGCGACAAATACCGATTCCCCCTCCTGAATGTCTGCGGGCTGATGCGAAAGCGGGAAGACGGTATCAGGGTCGATATGCAATGCCCCCTGCTGCCAGATGGCGGGTAACATATTGATTTTTGGCGTACCGATGAATTCGGCCACGAAGCGGTTCGCCGGGGTGTTGTACAGTTCAAGCGGCGTACCCGTTTGCTCAATATTGCCTTTACACATCACCACGATACGGTCGGCCAGCGTCATCGCCTCGACCTGATCGTGCGTGACGTAAATCATGGTGTTTTTCAGGGTATTATGGAGTTGCTGGATCTCCTGGCGCATTTCAACCCGCAGAGCGGCGTCAAGGTTGGAAAGGGGTTCGTCAAACAGGAACAGCGCGGGCTGCTGGACAATAGAACGACCTATCGCCACGCGCTGGCGCTGGCCGCCGGAGAGGTGTTGCGGAAGCCTGTCGAGCAGCTCGTCCAGCCTGAGCATGTTGGCGGCGTGGGTGATGCGCTGCGCAATGTCGGCCTCCGGGGTGCGGATATTGCGTAAGCCAAAGGCGAGGTTCTCCCGTACGGTCATATGCGGATAAAGTGCATAGGACTGGAAAACCATCGACAAGCTCCGCTTGCCCGCCGCCAGGTGGGTGACATCCTCATTGCCCATCATCAGCATGCCACTGTCTGGCGCCTCTAATCCCGCGATCATGCGCAGCAGCGTCGATTTCCCGCACCCGGAGGGGCCCACAAGAACGATAAATTCTCCTGATGCTATCTCCAGTGACAGATCCGCCACGATGACGTTTTTATCGTACTTTTTATGAATATGTCGTAATGAAAGGGCGGTCATAATGTCTCCTGAGCCCCTTGCAGGGCAGAAATCAGCATCAGCACTTCATGAGTTTTATGGACAAGCAGAGCGGTATCTCCCCGCGCTTCAACATTAAGGCGGACCAGCGGCTCGGTATTGGAGGCGCGGAGGTTAAAACGCCAGTCTGCGAAGGACAGGCTCAGGCCGTCGCAGGTGTCGCGTTCGCATGCGACCGGGGCATAGTGCGCGGCGACGTCATTGAGGAGTGCAGCGGGCTCGTTGACCGTCAGGTTGATTTCGCCAGACACCGGATAGCGGGCCTGTGCGTGACGCATAAGATGAGAGAGCGGCTGCGCGTCTGCGCCCAGGATCTGGAGCATCAGGATCAGCGGGATCATGCCGCTATCGCAGTAGCCAAAATCGCGAAAATAGTGATGGCCACTCATCTCGCCGCCGTAAATGGCATTTTCCCTTCGCATCCGGGCTTTCAGGAAGGCATGCCCGGTTTTACTCACGATTGCGCTACCGCCGCAACGGGCGACCGTGTCGAGCGTGTTCCAGATTAAGCGGGGATCAAGAATGATACGGCTGCCGGGATAGCGTCGCAGAAAATGTTCGGCAAACAGCCCCACGAGATAATAGTTCTCAACGTAATCCCCGCGCTCGTCGAAGAAAAAGCAACGATCGAAATCGCCATCCCAGGCGATGCCAGCATCGGCGTGATGTTCGATGACGGCCAGTCGGGTGCTTTGCCGGTTTTCAGGCAGCATCGGGTTAGGTACGCCAGCGGGAAAGCGGCCATCTGGCTGGTGATGAATACGGATAAACTCGACCGGTACACCGGCACGCTTTAAGCCCTCATCAAGCGCATCTAGCGCCGGACCTGCGGTGCCGTGCCCGGAGTTGACCACCAGGCGTAACGTTCGCGTTGGGGACGTAGTGATAAATCGCAGCAGAGCGTTCACCCAGGCCGGGCGATTGTCGAAGGGAAAAATGCCCCCACGACGCACGCAGGGTGGAAAGCGGTTCTGTTCTGCCAGTGCTTTGATCTCCAGCAGACCGTTGTCATTACTGATCGGGCGCGCCTCAAGGCCAACCAGCTTAAAGCCGTTGTAATGGGCGGGATTGTGGCTCGCCGTCACCTGGATCCCTCCGTCTGCCCGCAATTCCCGGGTGGCGAAATAGACCTCTTCCGTACCGGTCATGCCCAGGTCGATAACATCGACGCCGCCTGCGGTAAGCCCGTCGATCAGGGCCGTTTTTAGCGCCTCCGAGCTGAGGCGGACATCAGCGCCTACTACCACGCGCCGGGGATGCAGCCAGACGGCGTACGCCCTTCCGATGCGACGCGCAATGTCAGGGGTGAGATTGACGTCAACTTCGCCACGAATGTCATAGGTTTTAAAGCACGTTAGTTCATCCATAGTTCACTCTTATCTTAAGCAGGGTAATCTCATGCCGTATCACGCTCGATAAGCCGGTGTTCCAGCGCAACGTGGGTGACGGGGCCATTGTTCAGAAGCAGATCAACCGCGATTTCACCTTTACGTTCGGCATCCTGCGCGATGGTGGTAAGTCCAGGCCCGTTATACTGCCGGGCGGTATTGTCGAATCCGGTAATGGCGACCCGGCCAGGTATAGCAAGACGCTGTCGCTGGCAATAATTCACCGCGCCGATGGCAAAACGATCGGATAAGCAGATCAGCGCCGTGATCTCAGGGTGTGCCGTCAGCAATGCTTCCGCTGCCCGTTCGCCGTGTGGCTCATCGTGATGGGTTTCACACAGCCAGCAGTCACTGAGCCTAATACCGTGCTCTTGAAACGCGTCGCGGCAGGCATTCACGCGGGTCAGCATGAGTTGGTTATCCCCCGTCACGCGGTGCGTCAGAGGCCGCATCCCGCGCGCGTTCGGGTGAGACGGGAAGGCAATAATGCCGAAATGGCGATGACCCTTTTGTATCAGGTAGTGGGTGATATCACGCATGGCGCGTGTGTTATCCACCGACACGCTGCTGAACTGCGGAAGCTGAAAATCGAGCGTCACCACAGGCAGATTGCGGGCCAGGGTTTGTTGAATAATGGCGGCGCTGTTATGCGTGGCGTTGAGAATATACCCGTCCACCAGGGTAGTGAGCGATGAAGGCCCTTTTTGAAGCGGTATCAGCACCAGATTAATATTACGGTCTTCGCAGCGGGTCGCGACGCCGCGCATCAGGCTGACGTCATGCGGATCGATAAAAACATAGCTCATGGCATCGTTAAAAATGACGCCTATGGCCCCGGATTTTCCGGTGCGTAAAGCCCGGGCGAGTTTATCCGGCCCCTGAAATCCAACCTGACGGGCGTACCCAAGTATCTTTTCACGTAATTCAGCAGACAGCTTTTCGGGATTATTCCACGCGTTAGATACCGTGGTATGTGAAATACCCATCTTTGCTGCCAGCGATTTAATCGTCACGTTTTTATTCTTTCTTTTGCTAAATGAATTAGGCATTTTATATTCACGTAAATTATTTATGAGGCGTAATTAAATAAATAATAGCGGCTGAGTTTATCGTTAAATATAAATAGTTTTGTGATTTGTTTAACGTTAAACATAAAAAAGGGGTGTTAGCTTACGCACCATTCACAGAGTGCAGCAGTGAGCGATTAACACTTATCGACATCAGGGAGATATAACGTGAGAGTTGCAGAAGCAGCAAAATTAATAGCATCGGTAATATTCCTCTTTTTTCTTACCGGTTGCGGGCCTGATGATAAAAAAGAGACACAATCCGGGGCGCGTGAAACAATCAAAATGTGGGTCACACCCACCGTCAATGAAGAAGCCTTCTGGAGTAAAATAGTGGCGGAATGGAATAAAGACCCTGCCCATATGCCCGTCGAATTTACCGCTATTCCTGCCGCAAACAGTTCAGAAGAAGCGATAATGAACGCGCTGGCATCAGGGACTGAACCGGATATTTCAACCAATATATTTATTGGTTTTGCCAGCCAGCTTGTTGATGTCGGGCAGATAGAAGATCTCTCCAGAATGCCGGGTTTTCAGGAAACGATTCAGAAACGGCAAATGGCTTCTCTGCTGTCAGCCTGGGAATTAAACGGCAAACAAACAGTACTGCCGGTATATATCAACCCAATTGTCTGGTGGTGGCGCGGTGATTTACTGAAGCAATACGGTTTTGATCGGGTACCGGTTAGCTACGATGAACTTTACGCGCTGGCGAAGCGTCGGGCGGCGGATAATCACGGCTATGTGATACAGCTTACGGCAGGTAAAAACTGGTGGGAACGCTGGTTCGACTTCATTCCGCTGTTCTACGCCCAGAGCCACGGCAAGCCGTATCTGGTCGACAAAAAACCTGCGCTGACCACGCCTGCTGGCGAGGCCGTGCTGACCTTCATGGGCAACGTTTTTAACAATAAGTGGAGCAGCTACGACTTCACCTCTGCCGAGGATCCGCTCGCAACGGGGCAGGTTATCGCCTCAGCGCGCGGACCGTGGGATTTAGCCCGCTATCGCAAGCAGTATCCGGACATATTAAAAACGATTCAGATCGGTCCGATGCTGACCGAGACGGGCATTGAACACCCCTATACGTTCGGCGACAGCAAAGGTCTGGTGATCTTCAGTTCCAGTAAGCGAAAGGCGCAGGCCTGGCAGTTTATGCAGTGGGTCTTCAGTAACCCTGAACATGACCGGCTGTGGCTTGAGTTGACAGGGATGCCGCCCGCCCGCGCGGATTTAATGAGTAATCCGATCTTTGTCAGTTACTTCAAACAAAATCCGCTAGAGAAACAAATCGCCTCGTGGGTGGACGTCGCGCTTCCTCCTGCAGCAACAAACCAGACGACAGAAGTACAGCGCAGCATGACGCAGATGCTTGAGCGCGTGATATTCAAAACCAGTACGCCTGCCGACGCGCTGAAACAATCTCAGCAGGAAATCAGCGCCCTCACGGGCCAGTAGGGGGCATGATGGCTGGATATGAATCCCGAACCGGAGGCCTGCTGGCCTCCACCTGGATTGGCTATTCGCTGCTATTTTGGTTCTACCCGCTTGCCTGGCTGGTGGTGCTGAGCGTGACCCGCTGGCAGTTTATCGGCGCACCGCAATTTACCGGTTTGCAGAACATTATTGGCGTACTGCACGATGCGTTATTCTGGACATCCATGTGGAACATTTGCCGCTTTTTAATGTGGTATGTCCCGATCGTGTTTATTACCGCGCTGCTTTTTGCTGCCGGATTACGCAGAATTAACTACGGCCGGGGGTTATCGCCCTGAGTTTTTTACTGGCAAATATCTCGTCAGGGGTGGCGTACTCAATTGTCTTTTCCCGTCTCTTTAATGAGTACGGCCCGGTTAACCGCTTATTGTCTGCGTGGTTTGGGATTTCCGTGCCGTGGTTTACCAACCCTGACTGCGCCATGCTATCCATTGCGCTTATCGTGACCTGGAAATTTGTCGGTTATTACGGATTAATTCTCTATTCCGGCATGCAGGCTATTCCATCGGATATTTATAGTGCGGCTATTCTCGATAAAACCGGGCGTTTTCAGAAAGGCTGGGCAATAACGCTGCCGATGATGAATCCGCAAATTGTGATGGTGATGGTGCTGGCTATTACGGTGGCGTTCAGTATTTTTACAGAGCCCTATTTAATTACCGGTGGTGGGCCACTAAACAGTACCACCAGTCCCATGGTGGTCATGTACGAAGCCGCGTTTCAAAATATGAAACCTACCTGGGCTGCTGCCATGTCGATTATCGTCGCTGCCTGCAGTTTCCTGATGATCTGGCTATTTCGTCGGTTATTCGAAAAACACATTGAGATTGTATGAATGAAAAAACTCACGCCCCTGAGCCTGCTAATTCATGCGCTGATGTTTATTCTGGCGTTAAGCTGGCTCTATCCGTTTGTCTGGATGGTCGTGTCATCCCTGAAGCCTACGGCACAGATTTATACCACGGATCTCTTTTCGGGCACGCTGACGCTCGAAAATTACACTTTCCTTTTCGATAACAGCAACCGGGCCGATAAGCCGTTTCTGCGCACGCTGCTTAACTCGCTTTTCGTCTCTGTCACCGTGACCGCGAGCGTGACCGTCACCTCCATGCTGGTGGGCTATGCGCTGGCAAAAACGGAATTCTGGGGCAAAAACGCTTTCCGTAATCTCTTGATTGTGCAGATGGTTTTCCCGGTTTTCATGTTCATCATTCCACAGTTTGTGCTGATGCGTGAGCTCGGTCTGATCAACCGTTACAGCGCCATGATCCTGCCTTATGCAATGAGTGCCTGGGGGATCTTTATGGTGTCTCAGAGCTTCAAGGGTACGCCCAACGATTACCTGTACGCCGCGCGTCTGGATCATGCCAGCCTGTGGGCCATTCTGCGGCACGTCATGATGCCGCTGAACAAGTCCATTCTGGCGATCGTGGCGCTATTTACCTTCTCAAGCTCGTGGGACAACTTCCTCTGGCCGCTGATTGTCATGCGCGATGCCGACAAAATGCCGTTTTCGGTGCTGCTGGCCACCTTCAGTAAATCCTACGGCGTTTATCTGGGGCCAGTGATGGCGGGAGCCGTGGTGCAAATGCTGCCGGTCATCGTGTTGTTTATCCTGTTCCGGAAATATTTCCTGCAGGGCATGTCGTTATCACTGAAATAAGGAATGTACGGTGAACAAACAACCCTGGTGGCAGGCCTGTACCTGTTACCAAATTTATCTGCCGTCGTTTTGCGATGGTAACGGTGACGGGCTGGGTGATTTCCCAGGCCTGCTCTCAAAAGTGGATTACCTGAGCGCGTTAGGCATCGGTGCCATCTGGATCACGCCGTTTTACCCCTCTCCTCTGGTGGATAACGGGTATGACATTAGTGATTACTGCGCCGTCGACCCACGATTCGGCACGCTGACCGATTTTCGCGACGTCGTTCATCGCTGCCATGAAAAGGGGATCCGGGTCATTATCGATCTGGTGCTTAATCATGTCTCTTCGCAGCATCCGTGGTTTCAGGATGCCTGGAATAATCCCGCAAGCCGCTATCGGGACTATTTTCTTTTCAGCGCGCACCCTAACAACTGGGAGTCATTTTTTTCCGGCAGCGCCTGGAGCCCGGAGCCGGACACCGGCGAGTTTTACTACCATAAATTCGCGCCTGAGCAGGTCGATCTTAACTGGGCGAACCCCGCGGTTGAGCAGGAAATGCTTCAGGTCATTGATTTCTGGCAGGCACAGGGCGTGGATGGCTTCCGCTTCGACGTGATTAATTTCCTCAGTACGCGCGGCATCGGGCCTGACAATCCGGAGAAAGCGGGAGTACAGCAGCATGAGCATGACGTGAATCAGCCGGGACTCATCGGCACGCTGCAGCGCGTATGCCAACATGCCAGGCAGCAAGGGGATGTTTTCCTGATCGGCGAAATCGGCAGCGAGGAGAGGGAGACCCTGGCCCGTTATCAGGCCCCGTCGCTGATGGACGTGGTCTTTAACTTCAATATTGGCAGCCAGAAAACCTTCGATGCGGCACGCCTGTGCGACGAGATTAACGCCACGCTGGCGCTGCAGTCTGGCCTGCCGACGCTATTCTTTTCCAGCCACGATATGCCGCGCATGATTAGCCGCTTTGGTGAAGGCCCGCATGACGCCGCCCGGGCGTTGGCCGTTCTGGCGCTACAGCTGACCGTGCGCGGCGTACCGTTTATTTTTCAGGGTGACGAGTTGGGGATGCCCGACTATGTGCCTCAGACGGTCGGGCAGATTTTTGATATTCAGGGAAAAACCTTCTACGACACGGCCATGCGGCAGGGGTGCAGTGCCGCCGACGCGCTGGCGCAGGCCATTGAACATTCACGGGATGGGTCCCGCGCCCCCTTCCTCTGGTGCGACGCACCGTTTGCGGGCTTTTCCACATCCACGCCGTGGATGCCCGTCAGCCAGGACTATCCCTTGCTCAATGCCGAACATCAGATATCGACGCCCGGCTCGTTGTGGCGTCAGTACCAGACCTTCATTGCGCTTCGGGCCGCCATCGGGGCGCTACAGCATGGGGAGTGCAGCCTACTGAAGCGCCATAAGGCGTGCGTCTGGTTTACCCGAACAACGGCGCAGGAACAGGTCTGGGTGGCCGTGAATTTTGGCCAGCCGGTACAAAACCCATTGTGGGCCATTGAAGCGGATGTCCTGTACGGCCAAAACGCGCAGCAGCTGGATAAAAATCAAATTCTGATAAAAAGGAGTGTATATGAACAGACACGGTAAGAATCCGTTGATCACCCCGAGCGACGTGGTGCCTTCTCTGCCAGGACGGAAAGTGGAGTGCGTCTTTAACGCCGGGGTAACGGAGTATCATGGGGAGATTATCCTGCTGCTTCGGGTTGCCGAGAGCGTGATAAATGATGACCCACAGAAGATCGTCGTTCCGCTTCTGGTGCAGCAGTCCGGCGGCTGGCAGGCGGCAACAAAAACGTTCGACCGCAACGACCCGCGCTATGATTTTAGCGACCCGCGTACCATTGTGCTGAAAAGCGACCCGGCTCAGGTCTGGCTGACGTCAATGTCCCACCTGCGCCTGGCGCGAAGCCAGGACGGTGTAAATTTCACCATCGATCAACAGCCGTTTATTACCGCCGACAGCCGCTATGAGGAATTTGGCTGTGAAGATGCGCGTATCACCCTGATTGACGATGTCTGGTACATCAATTACTCCGCCGTGTCATCGCTGGGTATCTCCACCGCGCTGGCGACCACCGTTGATTTTATCTCCGTCGACAAGAAAGGGCTGATTTTCTGCCCTGATAACCGCGACGTCTGTTTCTTCCCGGAGAAGGTTGGCGGATCCTTCCGGGCGCTTACCCGGCCCGCGCCCTGCCATTTCGGCCACCCGGAAATCTGGATCTGCGAATCGCCCGATATGCTGCACTGGGGAAACCACCGGCATCTGCTGGGACGCTCGGGAGACGAATGGGATGCGCTGAAGTCGGGTGGCGGCGCGCCGCTGATCAAGACCGCGCGCGGCTGGCTGGAGATTTATCACGGCGTTGACGCTAGCCAGCGTTATTGCCTGGGCGCTCTGCTTCTGGATCTTGAGGATCCGCTCACCCTCATCGCCAAATCTTCCGTACCGCTGCTGGAGCCGAGCGCGCCCTATGAGCGTGAAGGCTTTTTCGGTAACGTCGTCTTTACCTGCGGGGCGCTGGTGCGTAATGACACGTTGCATATCTGGTATGGTGCGGCGGATGAGCGTATCGCCCTGGCCACGCTGCCGATGGACGAGCTGTGGAAACATCTGGGCCTGGAGTAAGCCCTGACGCAGCCCCGGCTTTCGCCGGGGCTGCGAAGTGTTTATTTCTTCCCGCCGTACTGGCTAAACCACGCCAGCATTCTCTGCCAGCCATCTTTCGCCGATTCCGCGTGATAACTCGGACGGTAATCTGCGTTAAACGCATGTCCGGCATCCGGATACACCACAATCTCAGCATTGGCATTGGCTGCCCGTAGCGCATGGCGCATGGTTTCTACCGAATCAAGCGAAATACCGGTGTCCTGGCCGCCATACAGACCCAGCACCGGGGCATTGAGCTCAGTGGCGATGTCCACCGGATGTTTTGGCGAATTCAGCGTTTTCTCGCCCACCAGTTTGCCATACCAGGCGACAGCCGCTTTGAGCTGCGGATTGTGTGCGGCATACAGCCAGCTAATGCGTCCGCCCCAGCAGAAGCCGGTGACCATCAGACGGTGCGGGTCGCCGCCGTTACGCGCCGCCCAGCTGGCAACGTGGTCGAGATCGGCCAGCACCTGCGCGTCCGGGACTTTGCTGACCAGATTGCTGAACAGCGTTGGAATATCGCTATAGTCGTTTGGATCGCCCTGACGGAAGTAGAGTTCTGGCGCAACGGCCAGATATCCTTCAAGTGCCAGGCGACGGCAGAGGTCGCGAATATGTTCGTGAACCCCAAAAATCTCCTGAACCACAATCACGATGGGCAGCGGACCGTCTGCCGATTTTGGTCGTGCGTGCCAGGCAGGCATATTCTCCCCCTGAGAGGGAATGGAGGTCTCTCCCGCCGTAATGGCCTCTTCTGAGGTTGAAACGATGGTTGAAGCAAGCGGGGCTGCAGCAGGTGCAAAACCGGTTTTTTCAGTCATGGCATTCTCCGTACCAATGAGTTAGCGCAAAGGTAAATATAGACACCAGGTTAACAACTCACAGTGCCTTAAACGGTCTATCTTTTGTGCAGCACCTGACGATATAACTTGTTAATGTGATGTAAATCACTTTTTGATGGAAATTCACTGCAATCATTTTCATTCATGGTGAGATGCATCACGAAATTATGCTTACTGCTTCTGTAAAGTACCGTTTTACTTCTTCTGACTAACCGACCCACAGAGGAGTCACCTATGTCTAAGTCTGATGTTTTTCATCTCGGCCTCACTAAAAATGATTTACAAGGGGCTACGCTCGCTATCGTCCCTGGCGACCCTGAGCGTGTGGAAAAGATCGCCGCGCTGATGGATAAGCCGGTCAAACTGGCTGCCCATCGTGAATTCACCACCTGGCGTGCAGAGCTGGATGGCAAAGCGGTGATTGTGTGCTCCACCGGTATCGGCGGTCCGTCTACCTCTATTGCAGTTGAAGAGCTGGCGCAGCTGGGCATTCGTACTTTCCTGCGTATCGGCACGACCGGCGCGATTCAGCCGCACATCAACGTGGGCGACGTACTGGTGACGACGGCATCCGTTCGTCTGGACGGGGCAAGCCTGCACTTTGCGCCTATGGAATTCCCGGCAGTGGCTGACTTCGAATGCACCACCGCGCTGGTTGAAGCCGCGAAGTCCGTGGGCGCGACCACCCACGTTGGCGTAACCGCCTCTTCCGACACCTTCTACCCGGGCCAGGAGCGCTACGACACCTTCTCTGGCCGCGTTGTGAGCCGTTTCAAAGGCTCAATGGAAGAGTGGCAGTCCATGGGCGTAATGAACTACGAAATGGAATCCGCGACGCTGCTGACCATGTGTGCAAGCCAGGGTCTGCGTGCCGGTATGGTGGCGGGCGTTATCGTCAACCGTACTCAGCAGGAGATCCCGAACGCCGAAACCATGAAGCAGACCGAAAGTCATGCGGTGAAAATTGTGGTGGAAGCGGCTCGTCGCCTGATCTAGCCCTCTCTTCTCAAATCAAAGGCCGACGCGTTCGGCCTTTATTTTTTGCGTAGCACCTCGCAGGAAAACCCTTTCAAACTGGACGTTTATACAGCACAATTCTATTTTGTGCGGGTAATACGTTGATGCAGGGGGCATTGTGGATATCTCAATCCTGATTTATGCGGTGATTGCGCTGGCGGGCGTTGCGATAGGCTGGCTGATTTCCAGCTACCAGCATGCGCAGCAGAAGGCCGATCAGTTGGCGGAGCGCGAAGAGATCGTCGCCGAGCTCAGCGCGGTAAAGCAACAGCTTGCGCTAAGTGACCACTGGCGCGACGAGTGCGAGCTGCTCAATAACGAACTGCGCAACCTGCGTGATATCAACACGTCGCTGGAGGCCGATCTCCGCGAAGTGACTACCCGCCTCGAATCCACGCAGCTGCATGCGGAAGACAAAATCCGTCAGATGATTAACAGCGAGCAGCGCCTCAGCGAGCAGTTTGAGAATCTCGCCAACCGCATTTTCGAACACAGCAACCGCCGCGTTGACGAACAGAATCGCCAGAGTCTGAACAGTCTGCTGACGCCGCTGCGTGAACAGCTGGACGGTTTTCGCCGTCAGGTGCAGGACAGCTTTGGACAGGAAGCCCGCGAGCGGCACACGCTGGCGCACGAGATTCGTAATCTTCAGCAGTTGAATGCGCAAATGGCGCAGGAGGCGGTCAACCTCACTCGGGCGCTAAAAGGGGATAACAAAACCCAGGGTAACTGGGGAGAAGTGGTGCTCACCCGCGTGCTGGAGGCCTCTGGCCTGCGCGAGGGGTATGAATACGAAACGCAGGTGAGTATCGAGAGCGATGCCCGCTCGCGGATGCAGCCAGACGTCATTGTGCGTCTGCCGCAGGGGAAAGATGTGGTGATCGACGCCAAAATGACGCTGGTGGCGTATGAGCGTTACTTTAATGCGGAAGACGACTACACGCGCGAGTCGGCGCTGCAGGAGCATATTGCCTCCGTGCGTAACCATATCCGACTGCTGGGCAGAAAAGATTATCAGCAGCTTCCGGGGCTGCGCTCGCTGGACTATGTGCTGATGTTTATTCCGGTCGAACCGGCGTTCCTGCTGGCCCTCGACAGACAGCCCGAACTGATCACCGAAGCGCTCAAAAATAATATTATGCTGGTGAGCCCCACCACCCTGCTGGTGGCATTACGTACCATTGCTAACCTGTGGCGCTATGAGCACCAGAGCCGCAATGCACAGAAGATTGCCGAGCGTGCCAGCAAGCTGTACGACAAAATGCGCCTCTTCGTGGACGATATGTCCTCGGTCGGGCAAAGCCTGGACCGTGCGCAGGATAACTACCGTCAGGCGATGAAAAAACTCGCCTCCGGGCGGGGCAACCTACTTGCTCAGGCTGAAGCATTCCGCGGCCTGGGGGTGGAGGTCAAACGCGAGATTAATCCGGAACTGGTGGAGCAGGCCACGGCGCAAGACGAAGAGTTCCGTCTGCGTGAAGGCGCAGATGAACAAAAGACACCCAGCGAAGACAACGAGTTAACGACGGATTTATCGTCTGACGAGCCGCCGACACGTTTCTATCACGGCGGTTGAATCGTAGGGCAAACGCGCCCAATCTGTTACACTTCACGAACATTTGACTGATTAGCAGGCTCTGAGATGGTTGACGATTCACAAGACACGACGCACTTTGGCTTTCAGACTGTCGCCAAAGCGCAGAAAGCTGACATGGTGGCCCACGTATTTCATTCCGTGGCGGCGAAGTACGATGTGATGAATGACTTAATGTCGTTCGGCATTCATCGCTTGTGGAAACGCTTCACCATTGACTGCAGCGGTGTGCGCCGTGGACAAACCGTGCTGGATTTAGCTGGTGGAACAGGCGATCTGACGGCGAAGTTTTCCCGTCTGGTGGGTGAAACTGGCCGCGTTGTTCTGGCCGATATCAATGACTCCATGCTGAAAATGGGACGCGAAAAGTTGCGTAACATCGGCGTGGTGGGCAATGTGGAATACGTGCAGGCTAACGCCGAAGCGCTGCCATTCCCGGATAATACCTTTGACTGCATCACGATCTCCTTCGGCCTGCGTAACGTCACCGACAAAGAAAAAGCGCTGCGCTCCATGTACCGTGTACTGAAGCCGGGTGGACGTCTGCTGGTGCTCGAGTTCTCTAAACCGATCATTGAGCCGCTGAGCAAAGCCTACGACGCCTATTCCTTCCACGTGCTGCCGCGTATCGGTGAACTGGTGGCGAACGACGCGGAGAGCTACCGCTATCTGGCGGAGTCCATTCGCATGCACCCGGATCAGGACACCCTAAAAGCCATGATGCAGGATGCGGAATTTGAGAACGTTGAATACTTCAACATGACGGCGGGTGTCGTTGCGCTGCATCGCGGTTACAAATTCTGAGTGGAGGTGTCCCGTGCCCTTTAAACCCTTAGTCACCGCAGGCATCGAGAATGTGCTCAATGCCTTCCTGTATCGCGCGCCGGCGCTAAAAGCTGCACGTCAGCGACTTAACGGGAAGGTCCTGCGCATTGTATTAAAAGAGTTCTCAACGCCGCTCGTGCTGGTCTTCAGCGAACGCCAGCTCGATGTTCTGGGTGAGTGGGAAGGCGAGGCGGATTGCTCGGTCATTACCCATATGAGCGTGCTGCCAAAACTGCGCGATCGCCAGCAATTGACGGCGCTTATCCGCAGCGGTGAGCTGGAAGTGGAGGGCGACATCCAGGTCGTACAAAACTTCGTTGCGCTCAGCGATCTGGCGGAGTTTGACCCGGCAGAACTGCTCGCGCCTTTTATTGGTGACATCGCCGCTGAAGGGATCGGGAAAGCTATTCATGGCGGCACGGCGTTCTTGCGCAAAAATCTGGAACGGCAGCAGCGCTATGCCGCAGAAGTCCTGACTGAAGAGTGGCGCATGGCCCCCGGTCCGCTGGAAGTGGCATGGTTTGCGGAAGAAACCGCTGCTGTTGAACGTGCGGTTGATGCATTAACCAAACGGCTGGAAAAACTGGAGGGCAAATGACGCCTGGTGAAATTCGGCGCCTCTATTTTATCGTCCACACCTTTTTGAGTTACGGGCTCGATGAGCTTATCCCCAAAATGCGTATCACGCTGCCGCTTAGAATCTGGCGGCGGATGTTGTTCTGGATGCCTAATCGTCATAAAGGTCAGCCGCTGGGTGAACGTCTGCGTCTGGCGCTGCAGGAGCTTGGCCCGGTATGGATTAAGTTCGGACAGATGCTCTCAACCCGCCGCGATCTCTTCCCGCCTCATATTGCCGATGAACTGGCAATGCTGCAGGACCGTGTTGCCCCGTTTGACGGAGTGAGGGCAAAGAAACAGATCGAAGAGGCAATGGGTAATCTTCCCGTTGAAACCTGGTTTGACGATTTCGAAATAGCCCCGCTGGCGTCGGCGTCTATTGCTCAGGTGCATACCGCGCGTCTGAAAGAGAACGGCAAAGAGGTGGTGATCAAGGTGATCCGCCCGGATATCCTGCCGGTCATCAAAGCTGACATGAAGCTGATTTATCGTCTGGCGCGCTGGGTACCACGTTTGTTACCTGATGGCCGTCGTCTGCGTCCGATGGAAGTGGTGCGGGAATACGAAAAAACGCTGATTGATGAGCTTAACCTGCTGCGCGAGTCAGCAAACGCCATTCAGCTGCGTCGTAACTTTGAAAACAGCCCGATGCTTTATGTGCCTGAGGTCTATTCAGACTACTGCAGTCAGAACATGATGGTCATGGAGCGCATCTACGGTATTCCGGTTTCGGATGTGGCGGCGCTGGAGAAGCAGGGAACGAACATGAAGCTGCTGGCCGAACGTGGCGTTCAGGTCTTCTTTACTCAGGTGTTCCGCGACAGCTTTTTCCATGCGGATATGCACCCGGGCAATATTTTTGTGAGCTACGAGCATCCTGAGGATCCGAAGTATATCGGTATCGACTGCGGGATTGTGGGGTCGCTGAATAAAGAAGATAAGCGTTATCTGGCCGAGAACTTTATCGCGTTCTTCAACCGTGACTACCGTAAGGTGGCTGAGCTGCACGTTGACTCCGGCTGGGTTCCGCCGGACACCAACGTCGAAGAGTTTGAGTTTGCTATTCGTACCGTCTGCGAGCCGATTTTTGAAAAGCCGCTGGCAGAAATCTCCTTCGGGCACGTGCTGTTAAACCTGTTTAATACGGCTCGCCGCTTTAATATGGAAGTTCAGCCGCAATTAGTTTTACTTCAGAAAACATTACTTTACGTTGAGGGTGTAGGTCGCCAACTCTATCCTCAGTTAGACTTGTGGAAGACGGCTAAACCGTTCCTGGAATCCTGGATTAAGGATCAGGTAGGTTTTCCAGCGCTGGTGCGCTCATTGAAAGAGAAAGGCCCGTTCTGGATTGAAAAAATGCCCGAAATTCCTGAACTGGTTTACGACAGTTTGCGTCAGAGCAAGAACCTTCAGCACAGCATGGATAAAATCGCCCGCGAGCTTCAGTCCAGTCGCGTGCGCCAGGGACAATCACGCTATCTCTTTGGGATTGGCGCAACGCTGCTGTTGAGCGGTACGTTGCTGCTAATCAATCGTCCGGACTGGCAGATGATGCCCGCCTGGCTGATGGCTAGCGGGGTTGTTGTCTGGCTAGCCGGATGGAGAAAAACGCGCTGAGTTTGCGTCGCCATCGACGGGTCGCATACGTATAATGCGACTTGACCAATTAATCATCTATTCCTGAGGAATTTGTATGGGTGGTATCAGTATCTGGCAATTAGTCATTATTGCCGTCATCGTCGTGCTGCTGTTTGGCACTAAAAAGCTCGGTTCTATCGGTTCCGATCTGGGCGCGTCTATCAAAGGCTTCAAGAAAGCAATGAGCGATGATGAGAACAAGCAGGATAAAGCCAGCCAGGATGCTGATTTTACTGCAAAATCCATCTCCGATAAGCAAGAAGAAGCCAAAAAAGAAGACGCCAAAAGCCACGATAAAGAGCAGGTGTAAGTCGTGTTCGACATTGGTTTTAGTGAGCTGCTGCTAGTCTTTGTGATTGGCCTGATCGTGCTGGGTCCGCAGCGTCTGCCCGTGGCGGTGAAAACCGTTGTGGGCTGGGTGCGTGCGCTGAGATCGCTGGCATCGACCGTTCAGAATGAACTGGCACAGGAACTTAAGCTCCAGGAGTTTCAGGAAAGCCTGAAAAAGGTCGAGAAGGCGAGCATGGATAACCTGACGCCGGAACTGAAAGCCTCAATGGATGAACTGCGCGAAGCGGCGGAATCCATGAAGCGCTCTTACAGCGTTAACGATCCTGAAAAAGCGAGCGATGAAGCGAACACCATTCATAACCCGGTGGTGAAGGACAGCGAAGCGCAACGTGAGGGCGTGACGCCAGCGAGTGCTGAGCACCAGGCCGCCGCGCCAGAACAGACGCCGCAGGAAACCGAAGTGAAAAAACAGGCGCAGCCGGAAGACCCCACGATAAAAGTGGCGGAAGCGAAACCCGTCGCGCCTGTTTCCGAATCATCCCCCTCGTCGAGTGATAAAGCGTAACCATGGCAGTAGATGATACTCAACCGCTTATTACGCACCTTATTGAGCTGCGTAAGCGCCTGTTAAACTGCATTATTGCGGTTCTGGTGATATTCCTGTGCCTGGTCTATTTCGCCAACGATATCTATCAGGTGGTCTCTGCACCGCTGATTAAGCAGATGCCGCTGGGGGCAACGATGATTGCAACAGATGTTGCCTCACCGTTCTTTACCCCTATTAAGCTCACCTTTTGGGTGTCGTTGATTGCGTCTGCACCCGTCATCCTTTATCAGGTATGGGCGTTTGTGGCACCAGCGCTGTATAAACATGAACGTAAACTGGTGATCCCGCTGCTGGTCTCCAGCTCGTTGCTGTTCTATATCGGTATGGCGTTTGCCTACTTCGTTGTCTTCCCGCTGGCCTTTGGCTTCCTGACGCACACCGCGCCGGAAGGGGTGCAGGTGTCGACAGATATCGCCAGCTATCTCAGCTTCGTCATGGCGCTGTTTATGGCGTTTGGCGTGGCATTTGAAGTGCCGGTCGCCATTGTGCTGCTTTGCTGGGTTGGGGTAACGACCCCTGAAGACCTGCGTAAAAAGCGTCCGTATATCCTGGTAGGTGCATTTGTGGTCGGCATGCTGCTCACGCCGCCGGATGTTTTCTCGCAGACGTTACTGGCCATACCGATGTATTGCCTCTTTGAGGTTGGCGTATTCTTCTCGCGTTTCTACGTGGGTAAAGGACGCCGATCGGACGATGTAGACGATGCGTCTGAAAAGACCACTGAAGAGTAAAACCAGCCGCCCGTCAGGGCGGTTGTTATATGGGGATTCGCATGTTTGATATCGGACTCAACCTGACCAGCTCGCAGTTTGCAAAAGATCGCGATGACGTTGTTGCGCGTGCTTTTGACGCCGGCGTTAAAGGACTCCTGCTGACCGGAACTAACCTTCATGAGAGCGAGCAGGCGCAGCTTCTGGCGCAACGTTATGAACACTGCTGGTCAACCGCAGGCATCCACCCTCATGACAGTAGCCAGTGGACCGAGGAGAGCGCACAAATCCTTTACAGGCTGGCGAAAACCGCTGAGGTGGTGGCCATTGGCGAGTGTGGGCTCGATTTTAACCGCAACTTCTCCACGCCTGACGAACAGGAAAAGGCATTCACTGCCCAGCTTGCTCTGGCGGCAGAGCTTGAAATGCCCGTCTTTATGCATTGCCGCGACGCGCACGAACGTTTTCTCGCGCTTCTGGATCCCTGGCTGGATAAACTCCCCGGCGCGGTGCTGCACTGCTTCACCGGTTCAAGGCAGGAGGCGCAGGAGTGCCTGGCGCGCGGGCTGTTTCTCGGCATTACCGGCTGGGTTTGTGATGAGCGCCGCGGGCTTGAGCTACGCGAGCTGTTACCGTTGATTCCGGCCGACCGTTTGCTTATTGAGACCGATGCGCCTTATCTGCTGCCGAGAGATATGACGCCCAAACCGTCATCGCGGCGAAATGAGCCTGCATACCTGGGGCACATTGTTGAGCGCGTGGCGCGATGGCGTGGAGACGATCCGCACTGGCTTTCTGCGCAGACGGATGACAACGTGCGCCATCTCTTCAGGATCAGTTTTTAAACTTTACGGAAGTCGGTATTTTTGACGCTCTGCAACACCTGCTTGTTCAGCAGGTTGAGCAACAACATGGAGCGTGCTTCACCGTCCGGCTCGGCGAAAATCGCCTGCAGGCCTTCGAATGCACCTTCCGTAATGACGACGTTATCACCCGCGTAAGGGGTTTCCGGGTCGGTGATCCCTTCGGGCTGTTGATACACCGAAAGCTGATGAATGACCGTCGACGGAACGGTGGCCGGGTGGGCGCCAAAACGAACGAAGTGGCTGACGCCGCGCGTTGCGCTGATGGTGGTGGTGTGGATCACCTCAGGGTCGAACTCCACGAACAGGTAGTTCGGGAATAACGGCTCACTGACGGTTGTGCGCTTCCCGCGCTGCATTTTTTCAAGCGTGATCACGGGTGTCAGACAATTTACAGACTGACGTTCAAGATGTTCCTGCGCGCGCTGAAGTTGCCCGCGTTTGCAATACAGTAAATACCAGGCCTGCATAATCACTCTTTCCCTTAGTTCGGGGCGCAAGCATATCAAAACCCTGGAGGGATCGCTAAGTTGATTATAATGGGTGAACCTGGAACAGAACGCATAAGTTCACGCTAATTTAACAAAATTACAGCATCAAGCAGGCTTACGCCGTATAATGAAGCGCTTACAGAGAGGCCATGACTAACTGCATGAAATACCACGATCTCCGCGACTTCCTGACGCTGCTGGAAAAGCAGGGCGAACTCAAACGCATTACACTTCCTGTTGATCCTTATCTGGAAATGACAGAAATTGCTGACCGCACCCTGCGTGCCGGTGGCCCCGCGTTACTCTTTGAAAATCCGAAAGGTTACTCCATGCCGGTGCTGTGCAACCTGTTTGGTACACCGCGTCGTGTCGCATTGGGGATGGGGCAGGAAGACGTTACCGCGTTGCGTGAAGTGGGTAAGCTGCTGGCATTTCTGAAAGAGCCAGAGCCACCGAAAGGCTTCCGCGATCTGTTCGACAAGCTGCCGCAGTTTAAGCAGGTGCTGAACATGCCAACCAAACGCCTGCGCGGTGCGCCGTGCCAGCAAAAAGTGCTGGAAGGCGATGCGGTTGATTTGACCAAAATTCCCATTATGCAGTGCTGGCCTGAAGATGCTGCGCCGCTGATCACCTGGGGTTTGACCGTCACGCGCGGTCCGCATAAAGAACGGCAAAATCTGGGTATTTACCGCCAGCAGTTGATTGGTAAGAATAAGCTCATCATGCGCTGGCTGTCGCATCGCGGCGGCGCGCTGGATTTCCAGGAGTGGTGCGCTGCGCATCCGGGTGAACGTTTCCCGGTCTCTGTCGCCTTAGGCGCTGACCCGGCCACTATTCTGGGAGCCGTTACACCCGTGCCGGATACGCTCTCTGAATATGCGTTTGCCGGCCTGCTGCGCGGGACAAAAACCGAAGTCGTGAAGTGTATTTCGAACGATCTCGAAGTTCCGGCCAGTGCGGAAATTGTGCTGGAAGGTTACCTTGAGCAGGGCGAACTGGCACCGGAAGGCCCTTACGGCGACCACACCGGTTATTACAACGAAGTGGATAACTTCCCGGTGTTTACCGTTACGCACATTACGCAGCGTGAAGATGCGATTTATCACTCTACCTACACCGGGCGTCCACCGGATGAACCCGCAGTACTGGGGGTGGCGCTGAATGAAGTGTTTGTGCCGATCCTGCAAAAGCAGTTCCCGGAAATCGTTGATTTTTACCTGCCCCCTGAAGGGTGCTCGTATCGCCTGGCGGTAGTGACGATGAAGAAGCAGTATCCCGGTCATGCGAAACGCGTGATGATGGGCGTCTGGTCTTTCCTGCGCCAGTTTATGTATACCAAATTTGTTATTGTCTGCGATGATGACGTTAACGCTCGCGACTGGAATGACGTCATTTGGGCGATTACCACGCGAATGGACCCGGCGCGCGATACGGTGTTAGTCGAGAACACGCCGATAGATTACCTGGACTTTGCCTCGCCGGTTTCCGGTCTTGGCTCAAAAATGGGACTGGATGCCACAAATAAATGGCCTGGCGAAACCGACCGTGAATGGGGTCGCCCGATCAAAAAAGATCCTGCCGTGACCGCGCGTATTGACGCGATCTGGGATGAACTGGCCATAATGAATAACGGTAAACCTGAAACAGGCCGTTAAGCCCTATAGACTTCACGACAGAGAGAGCGAATGACAACCTTAAGCTGTAAAGTGACCTCGGTAGATGCCATCACCGACACCGTATATCGCGTCCGTTTAGTGCCAGAAGCGGCATTCTCTTTCCGCGCTGGTCAGTACTTAATGGTAGTGATGGATGAGCGTGATAAGCGTCCTTTCTCTATGGCCTCTGCGCCAGCAGAGAAAGAATTTATTGAGCTGCATATTGGTGCGTCTGAGCTTAACCTGTACGCGATGGCCGTTATGGACCGCATCCTGAAAGAACGTGAGATTGTGGTCGACATCCCTCACGGCGAAGCGTGGCTGCGCGATGACGAAGATCGTCCGCTGATCCTCATCGCTGGCGGTACGGGATTCTCTTATGTGCGCTCTATTCTGTTGACCGCTCTGGCACGTAACCCGGACCGTGACATCACCATTTACTGGGGTGGCCGCGAAGAGAAGCATCTATATGACCTGTCTGAGCTGGAAGCGCTGAGCGTAACCCATCCTAACCTGCGCATTGAGCCGGTGGTTGAGCAGCCGGAAGAGGGCTGGCGTGGGCGTAGCGGTACCGTGCTGACGGCGGTATTGCAGGATCACGGCACGCTGGCAGGACACGATATCTATATCGCAGGTCGTTTCGAGATGGCGAAAATCGCCCGGGACCTGTTCTGTAACGAACGTGACGCGCGTGAAGATCGCCTGTTTGGCGATGCGTTTGCCTTCATTTAAATAAAAAACCCGCCCCTGACAGGCGGGAAGAACGGCAACTAAACTCTCTCTCTTCGCCAATGACGCCATAACTGCGTTGGCTGCGCTCGTTCACCCGAATCACTTACTTGAGTAAGCTCATCGGGATTCGCTCGCTTGCCGCCTTGTTCTGACGTCATTGGCTTTGAAATACTTTTCCTGATTTACACTCTCTCAAACACCGTCGCGATACCCTGACCCAACCCGATGCACATTGTTGCCAGTCCGAACTGGGCATCTTTGCGCTCCATCAGATTAATCAGCGTCGTGCTGATACGCCCCCCGGAGCAACCGAGTGGGTGGCCGAGGGCGATCGCGCCGCCGTTGAGGTTAATTTTCTCGTCGATCTGTTCCATCAGCCCCAGATCTTTAATGCACGGCAGGATCTGCGCGGCGAAGGCTTCGTTCATCTCGAACAGATCGATGTCGCTGGCGGTTAGTCCCGCTTTTTTCAGCGCCAGCTTCGAGGCCGGAACCGGGCCGTAACCCATGATTGAAGGATCGCAGCCCACGACAGCCATCGAACGTACCCGAGCGCGTGGGGTTAACCCCAGCTCACGGGCGCGGCTTTCGCTCATCACCAGCATCGCCGCTGCTCCGTCGGACAGCGCCGACGAGGTACCTGCCGTGACCGTACCGGTGACCGGATCAAATGCCGGACGCAACGTAGAAAGTGCTTCCACCGTTGTTTCCGGGCGGATCACTTCGTCGTAGCTGAACTGCTTCAGAACGCCGTCCGCATCGTGACCGCCGGTAGGGATGATCTCGTTTTTAAATGCGCCGGACTGCGTGGCAGCCCAGGCGCGGGCATGGGAACGTGCGGCAAACGCATCCTGCATTTCACGGCTGATGCCGTGCAGGCGGGAGAGCATCTCCGCGGTGAGACCCATCATTCCCGCAGCTTTTGCCACGTTACGGCTCATCCCCGGATGGAAATCGACGCCGTGGCTCATCGGGACGTGCCCCATATGCTCCACACCGCCGACCAGGCAGGCCTGAGCATCGCCGGTCATGATCATACGTGCCGCATCGTGCAGCGCCTGCATAGACGAACCGCACAGACGGTTAACGGTGACGGCCGGAACCGAATGCGGGATCTCCGCCAGCAGTGACGCATTACGCGCGATATTGAAGCCCTGCTCCAGGGTCTGCTGCACGCAGCCCCAGTAGATATCGTCGAGCGCGGCGGGGTCCAACGCCGGATTACGCGCCAGCAGGCTACGCATCAGGTGTGCGGAGAGGTCTTCCGCGCGCACGTTACGGAATGCGCCGCCTTTTGAACGGCCCATCGGGGTGCGAATCGCATCAACAATGACAACCTTTTCCATTGTGACTCCTTAAGCCGTTTTCAGCTCGCCAACCGGACGGGCTGGCTCAACTGCTGGGTAATAGGGTTCGTTATGGCGCGCTTTGTTGCGCAGCCCTTCAGGCACTTCATAGAGCGGGCCGAGGTGCTGATACTGCTGAGCCATATCGAGATAGCGGGCGCTGCCGATGGTGTCCAGCCAGCGGAATGCGCCACCGTGGAACGGAGGGAAGCCCAGGCCGTATACCAGCGCCATATCCGCTTCGGCCGGGCTGGCGATAATGCCTTCTTCCAGACAACGCACCACTTCGTTGATCATCGGGATCATCATGCGGGCGATGATCTCATCGTCGGTGAAGTCACGTTTTGACTGGCATACGTCGGCCAGCAGGCCATCCACCGCCGCATCCTCTTCTTTCTTCGGTTTGCCTTTGCTGTCTTCTTTATAGCGCCAGAAGCCCAGGCCGTTTTTCTGACCGAAGCGGTTAGCGTCGAACAGGGCGTCAATCGCGTCGCGATAATCTTTCTGCATGCGCTGCGGGAAGCCCGCCGCCATCACCGCCTGGGCGTGATGGGCGGTATCAATACCGACCACGTCCAGCAGATACGCCGGGCCCATCGGCCAGCCGAACTGTTTTTCCATCACTTTGTCGATTTTGCGGAAGTCTGCCCCGTCGCGCAGCAGCTGGCTGAAACCGGCGAAGTAAGGGAACAGTACGCGGTTGACGAAGAAGCCCGGGCAGTCGTTAACAACGATCGGCGTTTTGCCCATCTTGCTTGCCCACGCCACCACTTTGGCGATGGTTTCGTCAGAGGTTTTTTCCCCTCGGATCACTTCGACCAGCGGCATACGGTGTACCGGGTTGAAGAAGTGCATTCCGCAGAAGTTTTCCGGACGCTTCAGTACGCTCGCCAGTTCGCTAATCGGAATAGTCGAGGTATTAGAGGCCAGTACGGTATCCGGACGAACTTTGTCTTCCGTTTCCGCCAGCACCGCTTTTTTGACTTTCGGGTTCTCTACGACCGCCTCAACGACCACGTCCACACGATCAAAACCGCTGTATTCCAGCACAGGCTGAATGGTGGAGATCACGCCAGCGAGCTTCAGCCCGTCAATTTTGCCGCGCTCCAGCTGTTTATTCAGCAGCTTGGCCGCTTCGGTCATGCCCAGCGTCAGGGATTTCTCGTTAATGTCTTTCATCACTACCGGCACGCCTTTCCAGGCTGACTGGTAGGCGATGCCGCCACCCATAATGCCCGCCCCGAGTACCGCCGCGTGTTTTGGGGTCTCAACGTTTTTGGTCAGCTGTTTAGCTTTGCCTTTCACGAACTGATCGTTCAGGAAGATGCCAACCAGCGCGCGGGCTTCGTTGGTGTGCGCCAGCGGGACGAAGCTCTGATTTTCCAGTTTCAGGGCTTCGTCACGGCCCAGACGGGCGGCCGCTTCAATGGTTTTCACTGCCGTGATCGGCGCCGGGTAGTGTTTACCCGCCGTCTGCATCACCATGCCTTTGGCGATGGTGAAGCTCATGGTGGCTTCTATCTTGCTGAGTTTTAACGGCTCAAGCTTCGGCTGGCGTTTGGCTTTCCAGTCGAGATCGCCATTAATGGCCTGACGCAGAATAGCCAGAGCGCCTTCAACCAGTTTTTCTGGCTTAACCACGCCGTCCACCAGGCCGATTTTCTGCGCCTGTTCCGCGCCGACATCTTTACCGGCGGCGATGATCTCCAGCGCGCTGTCAGCACCCAGCATGCGCGGCATACGGACGGATCCGCCAAAGCCCGGCATGATCCCCAGTTTGGTTTCCGGCAGGCCGATACGCAGATCCGGCGTGGCCAGACGGTAGTCGGTTGCCAGCACGCATTCGCAGCCACCGCCTAATGCGTAACCATTAACGGCGGAAATAGTCGGAACAGGCAGGTCTTCCAGACGGTTAAAGACGCTGTTAGCAAAGTGCAGCCACTGGCTCAACTGTTCTTCAGGCACCTGGAACAGGGAAAGGAATTCGGTGATATCGGCACCGACAATAAAGGCTGCTTTGTTTGAGCGCAGCAGCAGCCCTTTTAATTCAGTTTGCTTTTCAAGTACTTCCAACGCCTGGCCAAGACTGGCCACGGTCGCGGTATCAAGCTTGTTCACTGAGCCGGGAGCATCGAATACCAGTTCGGCAATGCCATCTTCCAGCCAGTTGAGGTACAGGGTGTCGCCTTTGTAGAGCATGTCAGTCTCCTGAATCCAGCAATTGGATCTGGTCATACCAGATGAAACGGAGTGTGGGATTTATGTTAATAAAATGCAAATTACTCATTAAGAAATTGCTGCATTGATCACGGTCGGTGGAAATCACGCAGCCGGAGTGAGGTGTGCTAAGATGCGATGACTTGAGGTCAAAAAAACGAAAGGAAGAATGATGGACTCACTGGCTTCGCTTTATAAAAATCATATCGTTACCCTACAGGAACGTACCCGCGATGTACTGGCCCGCTTCAAACTGGATGCCCTGCTTATCCATTCCGGCGAGCTGATAAACACATTTCTTGATGACCATGCCTATCCGTTCAAGGTTAACCCGCAGTTTAAAGCCTGGGTGCCTGTTACTCAGGTTCCTAACTGCTGGTTGCTGGTGGATGGCGTGAACAAGCCGAAACTGTGGTTCTACCTGCCGGTCGATTACTGGCACAACGTGGAACCGCTGCCGACCTCTTTCTGGACGGAAGAAATTGATGTGATTGCGCTGCCAAAAGCGGACGGCATTGGCAGCCAGCTACCTGCTGCACGCGGCAATATCGCCTATATTGGCCCGGTTCCGGAGCGTGCATTGGGTCTGGATATTCCCGCGGACAAACTCAACCCGAAAGGGGTGCTCGACTTCCTGCATTACTACCGCGCGTACAAAACCGATTACGAACTTTACTGCATGCGTGAAGCGCAAAAAACGGCGGTGAATGGCCATCGTGCCGCGCACGAGGCGTTCCAGTCCGGCATGAGCGAATTCGATATCAACCAGGCGTACCTGACCGCGACCGGCCACCGTGATACCGACGTGCCATACAGCAATATTGTCGCGCTGAATGAGCATGCTTCTGTTCTTCACTACACCAAACTGGACCATCAGGTTCCGTCGGAAATGCGCAGCTTCCTGCTTGATGCCGGCGCTGAGTACAACGGTTATGCGGCTGACCTGACCCGTACCTGGGCGGCTAATGCTGACACCGATTTCGCGCAGCTGATTAAAGACGTGAACGATGAGCAACTGGCGCTTATTGGTACCATGAAAGCCGGTACCAGCTACGTGGATTATCACGTTCAGTTCCATCAGCGCATCGCGAAGCTTCTGCGTAAGCATCAGATTGTGAAAGACATGAGCGAAGAGGCAATGGTCGAGAACGATCTCACCGGGCCATTCATGCCGCACGGTATTGGTCACCCGCTGGGCCTGCAGGTTCACGACGTCGCTGGCTTTATGCAGGATGATACCGGTACGCATCTTGCGGCACCGTCTAAATATCCTTACCTGCGCTGCACCCGTATTCTTGAGCCGCGTATGGTGTTGACGATTGAACCGGGGATCTACTTTATTGAATCCCTGCTGGCGCCATGGCGTGATGGTCAGTTCAGCAAACACTTCAACTGGGAAAAAATTGACGCACTGAAACCGTTTGGCGGTATTCGTATCGAAGATAACGTGGTGATTCACGAGAACGGTATCGAGAATATGACGCGAGACCTGAAGCTGGCCTGATGGAAAGCTGGCTGATACCGGCTGAACCGGTCACCTTTGTTGAGGAAATCAAGAAAAGCCGCTTTATTACGCTGCTGGCACACACCGACGGCGTTGAAGCGGCAAAGGCATTTGTCGAGTCTGTCCGGGCTGTGCATCCTGACGCACGTCACCACTGTGTGGCGTGGGTGGCAGGGCCCCCGGACGATTCGCAACAGCTTGGCTTTTCCGATGACGGTGAACCCGCGGGAACCGCCGGTAAACCCATGCTCTCGCAGCTGATGGGCAGCGGCGTGGGTGAAATTACCGCCGTGGTGGTGCGTTACTACGGCGGCATCTTGTTAGGCACGGGCGGGCTGGTGAAAGCCTATGGCGGTGGCGTTCAGCAGGCACTGAATATATTGACGACCACCCGCAAAACGCCGCTCACCGAATATACTCTATTGTGCGATTACGCCCAATTATCCGGCATCGAAGCGTTGCTGAAACAGTTTAATGGTGTTATCGCGCACAGTGACTTTCAGGCGATGGTGCAATTACGCGTGGCGCTTCCTCAGGCGGAGCTGGCTGCTTTTTCAGCAAAACTGGCAGATTTTAGTCGCGGTTCGTTGCAATTACTGCCGATTGAAGAATAATCCCCACCTCACTTTTTTGAATACCAAAGGAAGCGGCAGAGATGCATTTTCGTGCCATAACCCGAATCGTTGGACTGCTGGTCATACTTTTTTCCGGGACGATGATTCTCCCAGGACTGGTGGCGCTTATCTACCGGGACGGCGCGGGGCGGGCATTTACCCAGACCTTTTTTGTCGCACTGGCGATTGGCTCGCTGCTGTGGTGGCCGAATCGTCGTCAGAAAGGTGAGCTGAAATCCCGCGAAGGCTTTCTGATCGTGGTGCTGTTCTGGACGGTGCTGGGGAGCGTGGGTTCGCTGCCCTTTATCTTCTCCGAGCAACCTAACCTGAGCATCACGGATGCCTTTTTTGAATCGTTCTCGGGGTTAACGACCACCGGGGCGACGACGCTGGTGGGTCTGGATTCATTACCCCACGCCATCCTCTTTTATCGCCAGATGCTGCAGTGGTTCGGCGGTATGGGGATCATCGTCCTGGCGGTAGCTATTCTGCCCATTCTGGGCGTCGGTGGGATGCAGTTGTACAGGGCTGAAATGCCCGGGCCGCTGAAAGATAACAAGATGCGCCCGCGTATTGCCGAGACGGCGAAAACCCTGTGGCTGATTTATGTCCTGCTGACGGTGGCCTGTGCGCTGGCGCTCTGGTTTGCCGGGATGCCTGCTTTCGATGCCATCGGACACAGCTTTGCGACAATCGCTATCGGCGGGTTCTCCACCCACGATGCCAGCGTAGGCTACTTCGATAGCCCAACGATCAACACCATCATTGCGATTTTCCTGCTGATTTCTGGCTGTAACTATGGCCTGCACTTCTCTTTACTGAGCGGGCGAAGCCTGAAGGTGTACTGGCGCGACCCTGAGTTCCGCATGTTTATTGGTGTCCAGCTTACGCTGGTCGTCATCTGTACCCTGGTGCTGTGGTTCCATGATGTTTACAACTCCGCGCTGACAACCCTAAACCAGGCGTTCTTCCAGGTGGTATCAATGGCGACGACCGCCGGATTTACCACGGACAGTATTGCGCGCTGGCCGCTGTTCCTGCCGGTACTCCTGCTGTGCTCTGCGTTTATTGGCGGCTGCGCCGGGTCGACGGGCGGTGGCCTGAAGGTGATTCGTATTCTGCTGCTGTTCAAGCAGGGCAACCGTGAGCTGAAACGACTGGTCCACCCGAACGCGGTCTACAGCATTAAACTGGGGAACCGCGCGCTGCCGGAACGTATTCTCGAAGCCGTATGGGGCTTTTTCTCGGCGTATGCGCTGGTCTTTATCGTCAGTATGCTGGCGATCATCGCGACGGGGGTGGATGATTTCTCCGCCTTTGCGTCCGTCGTCGCAACATTGAATAACCTCGGGCCAGGCCTGGGGGTCGTGGCGGATAACTTTGCCAGTATGAACCCGGTCGCGAAATGGATCCTCATTGCCAATATGCTGTTTGGTCGTCTTGAGGTCTTTACTCTGCTGGTGCTCTTCACCCCAACATTCTGGCGCGAATAAGGAGCCGTTGATGAAAACACTGATTCTTTTCTCTACGCGAGACGGACAAACACGTGAGATTGCCGCGTATCTGGCGTCGGAATTAAAAGAACTGGGTATTTACTCGGATGTGGTGAACCTGAATCGCGCGGAGCAGATCACATGGCAGGAGTACGATCGCGTGGTGATTGGCGCCTCTATTCGTTACGGGCATTTCCATCCAGCGCTGGATCGCTTTGTGAAAAAGCACACGGCGGTGCTCAACAAATTGCCCGGCGCGTTTTACTCGGTCAATCTGGTTGCGCGTAAAGCCGAGAAGCGTACGCCGCAGACCAACAGCTATACGCGCAAGTTTTTACTCAGCTCACCGTGGCAGCCAGACCTGTGCGCGGTTTTTGCTGGTGCGCTGCGTTACCCTCGATACCGTTGGTATGACCGTTTCATGATCCGCCTGATTATGAAAATGACCGGTGGTGAAACCGATACCCGTAAAGAAGTGGTTTATACCGACTGGTCGCAGGTGGCCAGTTTTGCGCGGGAAATCGCACATTTAACGGACGATTCGCGACTTAAATAAGCGTTAAGTTTGAAAAGTGAGCGAACGAAAAGTTTTTTGTATTTTGTGCTTGTCACTGTGAAATAACTCCCTATAATGCGCCTCCACTGACACGGAACAACGGCACACACGCCGCCGGGTCAGCAGAGAAAAGCAAAATAAACGCTTGACTCTGAAGCGGGAGAGCGTAATATGCACACCCCGCGCCGCAGCGAAAACGAAGCGGCACTGCTCTTTAACAATTTATCAGACAATCTGTGTGGGCACTCAAAGTGACATGGATTCTTAATGTCTTCGGACAATAAATGAATACCAAGTCTCTGAGTGAACATACGTAATTCATTACGAAGTTTAATTCATGAGCATCAAACTTAAATTGAAGAGTTTGATCATGGCTCAGATTGAACGCTGGCGGCAGGCCTAACACATGCAAGTCGAACGGTAGCACAGAGAGCTTGCTCTCGGGTGACGAGTGGCGGACGGGTGAGTAATGTCTGGGAAACTGCCTGATGGAGGGGGATAACTACTGGAAACGGTAGCTAATACCGCATAACGTCGCAAGACCAAAGAGGGGGACCTTCGGGCCTCTTGCCATCAGATGTGCCCAGATGGGATTAGCTAGTAGGTGGGGTAACGGCTCACCTAGGCGACGATCCCTAGCTGGTCTGAGAGGATGACCAGCCACACTGGAACTGAGACACGGTCCAGACTCCTACGGGAGGCAGCAGTGGGGAATATTGCACAATGGGCGCAAGCCTGATGCAGCCATGCCGCGTGTATGAAGAAGGCCTTCGGGTTGTAAAGTACTTTCAGCGGGGAGGAAGGTGTTGTGGTTAATAACCACAGCAATTGACGTTACCCGCAGAAGAAGCACCGGCTAACTCCGTGCCAGCAGCCGCGGTAATACGGAGGGTGCAAGCGTTAATCGGAATTACTGGGCGTAAAGCGCACGCAGGCGGTCTGTCAAGTCGGATGTGAAATCCCCGGGCTCAACCTGGGAACTGCATTCGAAACTGGCAGGCTAGAGTCTTGTAGAGGGGGGTAGAATTCCAGGTGTAGCGGTGAAATGCGTAGAGATCTGGAGGAATACCGGTGGCGAAGGCGGCCCCCTGGACAAAGACTGACGCTCAGGTGCGAAAGCGTGGGGAGCAAACAGGATTAGATACCCTGGTAGTCCACGCCGTAAACGATGTCGACTTGGAGGTTGTGCCCTTGAGGCGTGGCTTCCGGAGCTAACGCGTTAAGTCGACCGCCTGGGGAGTACGGCCGCAAGGTTAAAACTCAAATGAATTGACGGGGGCCCGCACAAGCGGTGGAGCATGTGGTTTAATTCGATGCAACGCGAAGAACCTTACCTACTCTTGACATCCAGAGAACTTAGCAGAGATGCTTTGGTGCCTTCGGGAACTCTGAGACAGGTGCTGCATGGCTGTCGTCAGCTCGTGTTGTGAAATGTTGGGTTAAGTCCCGCAACGAGCGCAACCCTTATCCTTTGTTGCCAGCGGTTAGGCCGGGAACTCAAAGGAGACTGCCAGTGATAAACTGGAGGAAGGTGGGGATGACGTCAAGTCATCATGGCCCTTACGAGTAGGGCTACACACGTGCTACAATGGCGCATACAAAGAGAAGCGACCTCGCGAGAGCAAGCGGACCTCATAAAGTGCGTCGTAGTCCGGATTGGAGTCTGCAACTCGACTCCATGAAGTCGGAATCGCTAGTAATCGTAGATCAGAATGCTACGGTGAATACGTTCCCGGGCCTTGTACACACCGCCCGTCACACCATGGGAGTGGGTTGCAAAAGAAGTAGGTAGCTTAACCTTCGGGAGGGCGCTTACCACTTTGTGATTCATGACTGGGGTGAAGTCGTAACAAGGTAACCGTAGGGGAACCTGCGGTTGGATCACCTCCTTACCTTAAAGAACCTGCCTTTGTAGTGCTCACACAGATTGTCTGATGAAAAAACAGCAGTAAAAATCTCTGCAGGCTTGTAGCTCAGGTGGTTAGAGCGCACCCCTGATAAGGGTGAGGTCGGTGGTTCAAGTCCACTCAGGCCTACCAAAATCCTTTTAAAGGATGAGCGGTACAGAGATTACAAACGATGGGGCTATAGCTCAGCTGGGAGAGCGCCTGCTTTGCACGCAGGAGGTCTGCGGTTCGATCCCGCATAGCTCCACCATCTTTTACTGCGAACACAAGAAAACTTCAGAGTGAACCTGAAAAGGTGCACTGCGAAGTTTTGCTCTTTAAAAATCTGGATCAAGCTGAAAATTGAAACGACACACATGTTATGTGTGTTCGAGTCTCTCAAATTTTCGCAAACCGATGATGAATCGAAAGAAACATCTTCGGGTTGTGAGGTTAAGCGACTAAGCGTACACGGTGGATGCCCTGGCAGTCAGAGGCGATGAAGGACGTGCTAATCTGCGAAAAGCGCCGGCGAGGTGATATGAACCTTTGACCCGGCGATGTCCGAATGGGGAAACCCAGTGTGATTCGTCACACTATCGTTAACTGAATACATAGGTTAACGAGGCGAACCGGGGGAACTGAAACATCTAAGTACCCCGAGGAAAAGAAATCAACCGAGATTCCCCCAGTAGCGGCGAGCGAACGGGGAGCAGCCCGGAGTCTGAATCAGCTTGTGTGTTAGTGGAACGGTCTGGAAAGTCCGACGGTACAGGGTGATAGTCCCGTACACGAAAATGCACAGGTTGTGAACTCGAAGAGTAGGGCGGGACACGTGGTATCCTGTCTGAATATGGGGGGACCATCCTCCAAGGCTAAATACTCCTGACTGACCGATAGTGAACCAGTACCGTGAGGGAAAGGCGAAAAGAACCCCGGCGAGGGGAGTGAAAAAGAACCTGAAACCGTGTACGTACAAGCAGTGGGAGCCTACTTGTTAGGTGACTGCGTACCTTTTGTATAATGGGTCAGCGACTTATATTCTGTAGCAAGGTTAACCGTATAGGGGAGCCGAAGGGAAACCGAGTCTTAACTGGGCGTTAAGTTGCAGGGTATAGACCCGAAACCCGGTGATCTAGCCATGGGCAGGTTGAAGGTTGGGTAACACTAACTGGAGGACCGAACCGACTAATGTTGAAAAATTAGCGGATGACCTGTGGCTGGGGGTGAAAGGCCAATCAAACCGGGAGATAGCTGGTTCTCCCCGAAAGCTATTTAGGTAGCGCCTCGTGAACTCATCTTCGGGGGTAGAGCACTGTTTCGGCTAGGGGGCCATCCCGGCTTACCAACCCGATGCAAACTACGAATACCGAAGAATGTTATCACGGGAGACACACGGCGGGTGCTAACGTCCGTCGTGAAGAGGGAAACAACCCAGACCGCCAGCTAAGGTCCCAAAGTCATGGTTAAGTGGGAAACGATGTGGGAAGGCACAGACAGCCAGGATGTTGGCTTAGAAGCAGCCATCATTTAAAGAAAGCGTAATAGCTCACTGGTCGAGTCGGCCTGCGCGGAAGATGTAACGGGGCTAAACCATGCACCGAAGCTGCGGCAGCGACGCTTATGCGTTGTTGGGTAGGGGAGCGTTCTGTAAGCCGTTGAAGGTGGCCTGTGAGGGTTGCTGGAGGTATCAGAAGTGCGAATGCTGACATAAGTAACGATAAAGCGGGTGAAAAGCCCGCTCGCCGGAAGACCAAGGGTTCCTGTCCAACGTTAATCGGGGCAGGGTGAGTCGACCCCTAAGGCGAGGCCGAAAGGCGTAGTCGATGGGAAACAGGTTAATATTCCTGTACTTGGTGTTACTGCGAAGGGGGGACGGAGAAGGCTATGTTAGCCGGGCGACGGTTGTCCCGGTTTAAGCATGTAGGCGGAGGTTCCAGGTAAATCCGGTACCTTTTAACGCTGAGGTGTGATGACGAGGCACTACGGTGCTGAAGTAACAAATGCCCTGCTTCCAGGAAAAGCCTCTAAGCATCAGGTAACACGAAATCGTACCCCAAACCGACACAGGTGGTCAGGTAGAGAATACCAAGGCGCTTGAGAGAACTCGGGTGAAGGAACTAGGCAAAATGGTGCCGTAACTTCGGGAGAAGGCACGCTGATATGTAGGTGAAGCCCCTGCGGGTGGAGCTGAAATCAGTCGAAGATACCAGCTGGCTGCAACTGTTTATTAAAAACACAGCACTGTGCAAACACGAAAGTGGACGTATACGGTGTGACGCCTGCCCGGTGCCGGAAGGTTAATTGATGGGGTTAGCGGTAACGCGAAGCTCTTGATCGAAGCCCCGGTAAACGGCGGCCGTAACTATAACGGTCCTAAGGTAGCGAAATTCCTTGTCGGGTAAGTTCCGACCTGCACGAATGGCGTAATGATGGCCAGGCTGTCTCCACCCGAGACTCAGTGAAATTGAACTCGCTGTGAAGATGCAGTGTACCCGCGGCAAGACGGAAAGACCCCGTGAACCTTTACTATAGCTTGACACTGAACACTGGTCCTTGATGTGTAGGATAGGTGGGAGGCTTTGAAGCGTGGACGCCAGTCTGCGTGGAGCCGACCTTGAAATACCACCCTTTAATGGCTGGTGTTCTAACGTAGACCCGTAATCCGGGTTGCGGACAGTGTCTGGTGGGTAGTTTGACTGGGGCGGTCTCCTCCCAAAGAGTAACGGAGGAGCACGAAGGTTAGCTAATCCTGGTCGGACATCAGGAGGTTAGTGCAATGGCATAAGCTAGCTTGACTGCGAGAGTGACGGCTCGAGCAGGTGCGAAAGCAGGTCATAGTGATCCGGTGGTTCTGAATGGAAGGGCCATCGCTCAACGGATAAAAGGTACTCCGGGGATAACAGGCTGATACCGCCCAAGAGTTCATATCGACGGCGGTGTTTGGCACCTCGATGTCGGCTCATCACATCCTGGGGCTGAAGTAGGTCCCAAGGGTATGGCTGTTCGCCATTTAAAGTGGTACGCGAGCTGGGTTTAGAACGTCGTGAGACAGTTCGGTCCCTATCTGCCGTGGGCGCTGGAGAATTGAGGGGGGCTGCTCCTAGTACGAGAGGACCGGAGTGGACGCATCACTGGTGTTCGGGTTGTCATGCCAATGGCACTGCCCGGTAGCTAAATGCGGAAGAGATAAGTGCTGAAAGCATCTAAGCACGAAACTTGCCCCGAGATGAGTTCTCCCTGAGACTTTAAGTCTCCTGAAGGAACGTTGAAGACGACGACGTTGATAGGTCGGGTGTGTAAGCGCAGCGATGCGTTGAGCTAACCGATACTAATGAACCGTGAGGCTTAACCTTACAACGCCGAAGCTGTTTTGGCGTGAGAGAGACGATTTTCAGCCTGATACAGATTAAACAGAATTTGCCTGGCGGCTTTAGCGCGGTGGTCCCACCTGACCCCATGCCGAACTCAGAAGTGAAACGCCGTAGCGCCGATGGTAGTGTGGGGTCTCCCCATGTGAGAGTAGGGAACTGCCAGGCATCAAATAAGTGAAAAGGCCATCCGTAAGGATGGCCTTTTTGCGTTTCTGCGCTATACAAACTAATCCCCCAACGCCCTGCTTATACGGTAAACTACCTGCGTTTTTGCATCAGGATAGCGTCTATGAACCACTCCCTTAAGCCCTGGAATACCTTTGGTATTCAACGCAATGCTAATCACATTGTCCGTGCCGATACTGCACAGCAGTTGCTGAATGCATGGCAAAGCGCAACCGAAAAAAACGAACCCGTACTGATTCTGGGCGAAGGAAGTAATGTCCTGTTTCTCGACGATTTTGCGGGAACAGTGATCGTTAACCGCATCATGGGAATTGATGTGGAAGAGCGCGCCGATAGCTGGCACTTGCACGTGGGGGCCGGAGAAAACTGGCATCACCTGGTGCAATTTACCCTTGAAAAAGGGATGCCAGGCCTGGAAAACCTTGCGCTTATTCCGGGCTGCGCGGGATCATCACCGATTCAAAACATCGGTGCCTATGGCATCGAGCTGAAACATGTCTGTGAATACGTCGATTGCATCGAACTGGCGACTGGAACGGCTAAGCGTTTAACCGCAGAACAGTGCCGTTTTGGCTACCGTGACAGTATCTTCAAACATGAATATCAGGATCGCTACGTGATTGTCGCCGTGGGCCTGCGCCTGTCGAAGAACTGGCAGCCCGTACTGACCTACGGTGATTTAACGCGTCTCGATCCGGCTACCGCCACACCCCGCGATGTGTTTGACTCGGTTTGTCATATGCGCATGACCAAGCTTCCCGACCCAAAAGTAAATGGAAATGCCGGAAGTTTCTTCAAAAACCCGGTGATCGACAGCGAAAAGGCAAAGGTCTTCCTTGAAGGATGGCCCGCAGCACCACATTACCCTCACGCAGATGGCAGCGTGAAGCTGGCTGCGGGATGGCTTATCGATCAATGCCAGCTTAAAGGCACTTCAGTCGGAGGCGCTGCCGTTCATCAGCAGCAGGCTCTGGTACTGATCAATCAACATGATGCGAGCAGTGATGACGTGGTCAAACTGGCTCATTATGTTCGTGAACGTGTGGGTGAAAAGTTTAACGTCTGGCTGGAGCCAGAAGTCCGCTTCATTGGCCGCACAGGTGAAGTGAATGCCGTGGAGACCATCGCGTGAAAGACAATACCATCCCGTTAACCCTGATTAGCATCCTCGCGGATGGGGAGTTTCACTCTGGCGAGCAGCTGGGTGAGCAGCTGGGCATGAGCCGTGCAGGCATTAATAAGCATATCCAGACCCTCCGCGACTGGGGTGTCGATGTCTTTACCGTTCCGGGAAAAGGGTACAGCCTGCCGGAACCCATTCAATTGCTGAATGAAGATGTGATTCGTAGCCAGATTGGGCACGGCAATGTTGCGGTGCTGCCGGTGATTGACTCAACGAACCAGTATCTTCTGGATCGTCTGCCTGAACTGAAATCCGGCGATGCCTGCGTTGCAGAGTATCAGCAGGCCGGGCGTGGTCGCCGAGGGCGAAAATGGTTCTCGCCCTTTGGTGCCAACCTCTACCTGTCCATGTACTGGCGACTCGATCAGGGCCCTGCCGCAGCGATTGGCCTGAGTCTGGTCATCGGGATTGTCATGGCAGAGGTGCTACACGATCTGGGCGCCGATCGGGTGCGTGTTAAATGGCCTAACGATCTTTACCTGAACGATCGTAAACTTGCCGGTATTCTGGTCGAACTGACGGGAAAAACGGGCGATGCGGCGCAAATCGTGATTGGCGCGGGCCTCAATATGGTGATGCGTAACGTACAAAACGATGTGGTCAACCAGGCCTGGACGAATCTCCAGGAGGCGGGGATCGTCATCGATCGTAACATCCTTGCCGTGCGTATGATTAAAGAGTTGCGCAGTTCACTGACGCTTTTTGAACAGGAAGGACTCGCAACGTTCCTGTCTCGTTGGGAAAAACTGGACAACTTCATCAATCGCCCGGTGAAATTACTGATTGGTGATAAAGAGATCTACGGCATTTCCCGCGGGATTGACGTTCAGGGCGCGTTGCTCCTGGAACAGGATGGCGTGATCAAGCCCTGGATGGGCGGTGAGATTTCACTGCGAAGTGCCGAATAACCGAATGGGGTGAATGATGCGAAAACCCGTCTGCGCGACCCTGGCTGTGATGATGAGTTTGCTGTTCTCTCCTCTCTCGCAGGCGAGTCAGGCCTGGGAGAGTTACAAGGCGCGCTTTTTTAAACCGGAAGGCCGCATTGTTGATACCGGCAACGGTGACGTTTCGCATACGGAAGGTCAGGGTTTCGCCATGTTAATGGCGGTGGCTAACGACGATAAAGCCACGTTCGATAAGCTCTGGCAATGGACCAACAGGACGCTAAAGAACAACGAAAATGGTCTGTTTTACTGGCGTTATAACCCCGCGGAGTCCAATCCGGTCGCTGATAAAAACAACGCCACAGATGGCGATGTCCTGATTGCATGGGCGTTGTTAAAAGCCGATGCGCGCTGGCATGACAAACGCTACAGCGCCGCATCGGATGCGATTACGAAAGCATTGATTGACCACAACGTAATCCGCTATGCGGGTTACCGCGTGATGCTGCCCGGCGTACAGGGATTTAAGCTTGAGAGTGAAGTGGTCCTTAATCCTTCCTATTTTGTGTTTCCGGCCTGGCAGGCCTTTGCCGGACGCAGTCATTTGCCGGTCTGGCGTGAATTGATAAAGGACGGGAAACGTCTGCTGGGAAAAATGGGATCGGGTAAAGCGAATCTACCGACAGACTGGGTTTCGCTGGCATCCGCGGGCAAGCTGACGCCGGCCAAAGGCTGGCCACCGCGAATGAGCTACGATGCGATTCGTATTCCGCTGTACATAGCCTGGTCTGATAAACAAAGCCCGCTGCTGACGCCCTGGAAAGCCTGGTTTGGTCAGTTCCCACGGGAACATACACCCGCCTGGGTTAACGTCACGACCAACGAATACGCGCCCTATATGATGGAAGGCGGTCTGCTGGCGGTCAGGGATTTAACGATGGGTCAGCCATCCGGCGAACCGGAAATCACCTCTAACGACGACTACTATTCGGCAAGTCTGAAAATGCTGGTATGGATTTCAGCGCAATAATAACGCACTGACAATCCCCTCTCCCTACAGGGGAGAGGGGTAAATCCTTTATTGCGGATACGGTACCCAATCTCCGCCGTTCAGACGAACGTACGGTTTGTTCTGGTACTGAATCACAACAGCATTCGCGTTTTCGGAGACCTCTGCCGTTTGCGGCAGGTTGCTGGTGAGCTGATTCCAGTTCACGCTATCTTCCACAAACAGCTTCCCGTCCACGGCACGGGCAACCAGTTCTGAAATTGCCAGATAGCTGGTTGGCTGTGTAATCTCAATCGGCGCGCCCTGGTGCGGAGCCTTCATACCAAAGAATTTAATGCCCGCAGGCACGTTGGTAATGGACGGGCTTGGAATATCACGCAGACCTGACACCTGCATTCTGTCGCCTTTCAGCGCGCCACCGTGTTCAGGCACGACAACCACCATCACTTTACGGCCTGATTTTTCCAGCTCAGTGAAGAACGCATCCAGCTCGTCGAAGAATTTCTGCGCACGCACTTTATAATCTGCCGTTTTGCTCACGCCCGGGAAGTGGTTACCGTCGTGAAGCGGCAGGGTGTTAAAGAACGTCGCACTGCGCGGGTTGCTGTCTTTTTCGATGGTTTGCAGCCAGCGCTGCAGTACGGCTGTATCGTCGTAAACAGGTGAACCGTCGAAGCCGAGCAGAGTAACGGGAAGCCCGGTTTGATCCATCAGCGGCGCCTGCATGCCACCCTGTTCACGCACCTCTTTCAGGAAGTTACCGAACTGGCCGTTATGTCCCAGCATCAGATGCTGCGTAAAGCCCAGCTTCGCGAGGTTATCGAACAGATAACACTGATTCCCTGCCGGCTGGTACAGGTTTTTATGCGATGTCTGACCGCAGCTTGCACGCAGAAGGCGAATCGCTGCCGGGCCGCTGTATGAGGTGGCAGAGTTGAAATCTTTAAACTGGATATCGAAATGAGACCACAGTGGGTGAGACATTAATCCGGCTGCATCCACATCGGCCCAGGAGAGGGAACAGATGTTAATCACCAGCAGCTCAAACGGTTGAGCATCTGCCGTCAGTGCATCCGGGAATTTCGTCTGTCGCTTATCTTCTGCGGTATAGAAGCTGGAAAGCCACGCATTGAGGTTGGTGGAGGTCGGCGGTGCGGTCTGGGTTGGAATATCACCTACCACAGGCGTATCGCCTGCCGTGGTAACAGTAGCCGCTGCGCTTCCACCCGTGGTGGTCACCGTGGTGGTTGGTTGACCGGCAGGCCACAGGGAGAAGTCCGGTCCTGCCAGCGTCAGCACGTTAAGCCAGATCATAATGGCGACAACAAACACCGTGACGCGGATCCACTGCGACAGGAACAGCCAGGCCACCAGCAGGACAAAGATAGCGCCAATCATCTGCCAGTTAATAAAGCGCTCAACCAGATCAAGCATGTAGTCTGCACTGAAGCCCGCGACCTGTGACCCCTGGCTCATTATGCTGTCCGGACCCGGTAGCCAGGTATCGTGCCAGAACAGCGCAAAGCCGACGGGGATGGCTACCCAGTGACGTAAACGATGCAGCCTGATATTCGGCAACGGCATCAGCAGGAAGGCCATAAAGACCAGGTTAAGCAGGGGATGGAAATTCAGATAGCCTGCCCAGAGCAAACCAAACTTCACCAGAAAGTAAAAGTTCCAGCCGGAAAGGCCGCGCCAGTATTGCCAGAGCGGCGAGGGTGACGAAGCGGTATAGGTAGAATTAGTCATGTTTTCGGTCTGCCTTGACGTGTGATGCCCGTGTCAGTGTTCCGGCTGGTTTTACATAGCGAGGTTTTATAAACATCACTCTGGCCGTATCACGGATACGACGTATGGAATGGCGCGCATAGTAGCCAAGCGGGAAAAAGATCAGCGCACAGAATACGACCAGTTGAATAATATCGCTGATATTCATGATGTTACGTTCTCCCCATTCTCGGTTAATAAGCGATGGGGTTCCGGAACCCGACGCCAGACATGACCGTCATGTCTGGCATTGAGAATCGGTTTTGCATCGCTGGTGATCGCCAGCGGTTTAACCCATTGTTCAGGCTGAAGTGCGCGCATCTGCACCAGCTCCGCGCTGATAGCATTATCTTCGAACCAGATCATACGGTTTGAGAAAATATCCCCGGTAGGCAGGGGAAAGATGTGGTTAAGCGCGGTATCAAGATCGTTCACCCGGCAGAAGGACAAAAATAGCACCAGGCGATTGTCGCCAATGGTCATGATGTCCCCTGTACGATTCGGACGACATAAGGTGAGAGCCTGTTCAACGCGGATACCCGGAACAGGACGCAGGGCAACCATCACCCCTTTCCCGTCCGCAGGAAGTAGCGTGTTGCTCATCATATTGCCGACGGCGTCGCAGAAGTTATCCCATTTCTGGTATCCGCGCAGCTTCATCGGCTGCGTCATGGAGAGCAAGGTGGAAATGTCTTCCGGCACATGGCGGCTGAACTGCTGGCCCTGAACGCTTTCGATTAGCGTCAGGCAGCGTGACAGCGGCGCATTCCATGGAACAACCATATTTGCTCCGCAGCCAAGCAGCAGACGCTCATCGGTGGCGCGCAGGCTGGTATTGTTTTCCCGCACCACAATTTTTAATGCGCTGCCGCGCTGGCGACGTAAGGTATGAATTTGTCTCGCCAGCGTCTCAATCTGGTTATTTTGCATCAACGAGAAAACAAGGGTTGCCGCCTGGGTTGTACGAGCTTCATGAAAAAGCGCTTCGTTAGACTCAAACAGCGACCAGTTTTCCGACAGCGCGGGCGCGCCCTCTAAAACCGCAATATGGCTCAGGATGCGTTTTTCATCACTGCGCGGCTGCACAACCGTTTCTTCCTGCTATGCCAGGTGCCATTTCCCCTCACTCTGTTTCAGGGTCAGCTGTTGCCTGGCGCTCACGCCTTTTTCATTACACCAGAAAGCAATATCGTAGAGATAGCTGCCTACCTGGTCACGCAGACTGGCCAGACCGAACAGGGAGCGATATTCACCCATTAAAAGTGAAAACAACTTGTCATTATTACTGCCGGGATTGACGACCAATAGCGTGCAATTTTGAAATTTTGCCCATTTATTGATTTTTTCCAGCCACGGCAGCAGTTTTTCAGCAGGGATATTTTGCAGGACGTTATTTGCGCATTTAAGAATCACTAAATAGTGATCCGGATCAATGGAGCACTGAACGTCGCGGGACAAAAAGTATAGACTATCCACTTCTGCTGACATGGAAAATAAGCGCACGGTTTGCGGTCCGTCGTCACTTTCCAGCGTGATAATTTTCTTCGGCTCTTCGCCCATGCTAATGACAGCCACGCGGGAATCCTTATCCTGGGCGGCAATTGTCTGGTTTACCAGACTGATGGCATCTTCATTACGGTCGGTATTAATCCACCAGACTCCACCGACTGGCATGTGGCTCAATTCGTCCCATAATGACTGGATGCCAATAGAAAATATGGAGTCCACGGTGTCCCTCTTTTCGTCTAATTTATCTGTATCTCAGTTTACTAGCGAAAGCGTAGAAATAAACCTAACATTGAAATTAAAGAACATCAGATTTAGCATGTAAATGAAATTTGTCAGGGCAGGACGCCCCGCAACTTCTGAGCGTGCGATTTTCCTCAAAGGGATGGCAGAAAAATGGATAATAACGAACCCGGAACCCCAGTCGACTCGACCCTGGGCTATACATTCCAAAACGATTTTCTGGCGCTGACGCAGGCCTTTTCTTTACCTGAAATAGATTACACCGATATTTCCCAGCGGGAACAGTTGGCCGCGGCTATTAAACGCTGGCCATTATTAGCTGAATTCGCCCATCAACAATAAGGGAGCCATTGATGGCCATACTCGGATTACAGGGTGTCCGTGGCGGTGTGGGTACCACATCCGTTACCGCGGCGCTGGCGTGGTCATTACAGCTTTTAGGTGAATCGGTGTTGGTGATTGACGCCTGCGCCGATAATTTGCTGCGTATGTCGTTCAACGTCGACTTCACTCGTGAAGCGGGTTGGGCACGCGCGTTGCTTGATGATAAAGACTGGCGGGATGCAGGGCTGCGCTATACCTCTCAGCTTGATTTACTGCCTTTTGGTCAGCTCACCACCACCGAACGTGAGAATGAAGCCGCTTATCAGCGGCTGTTTTCGCAGTTCACGCTTGCATTGCAAAGTCTGAAAGAAAAAGGCCACTACCAGTGGATCCTGGTGGATCTGCCGCACGGCGCCGGGACGTTAACCCGGCAGCTTATCGCGCAGTGCGATCATGTTCTCTCCATCGTCAACGTGGATGCAAATTGCCATATTCGTCTGCATCAACAGGGGCTGCCGCAGAATGCGCACCTCCTGATTAACGACTTACGCATCGGGAGCCAGATCCAGGACGATCTCTACCAGGTCTGGCTACAGAGTCAGCGTCGCCTGCTACCCATTGTGATTCACCGGGATGAAGGAATGGCAGAATCCCTGGCCTCCAAGCAGCCGCTCGGCGAGTACCGCAGCGATTCCCTGGCGGCAGAGGAGATCCTCACGCTGGCTAACTGGTGTCTGCTGAACTTCGCCAACGCGGCGGAGCCGGCAGGGAGTTCGGTATGAGTCGACTCGCCAGTTGGTTCCTTATCCCGCCGGTTAATGCGCGTCTGAGCGAACGCTACCGACATTTTCGTCGGCATGGTGCGTCGGCATTCAGTGCCGCGCTTGGCTGTTTCTGGATGATTATGGCCTGGATGTTCATTCCGCTTGAACATCCGCGCTGGCAGCGCATACGTGCGCACCATAATGAATTATATCCACACATTAACCCTGACCGGCCGCGGCCTTTGGATCCGGCGCGTTATCTCATTCAGGCCGTCTGGCTGGTCGTCACCTCGTCACAGCGAGAACGCCTGACGCCGCACTGGCGCAGTTTCTCCCGCGTTCAACAGCTGCGCGAGCGCTATCACCAGTGGCTGGATAAATTGCCTGACAGCGTGACCGACAAAACCAGCCATCTGGATAACCAAAAAGAGCTCGGGCACCTCCACCCGGGCCTGCGGCGTTTTATCCTCGGCGTGATTGTCGTGTTCTCACTGATTCTGGCGCTGGTCTGTATTACGCAACCCTTCAATCCCCTGGCGCAGTTCACCTTCCTGATCCTGCTGTGGGGCGTGGCGTTGCTGGTGCGTCGTATTCCGGGCCGCTTCTCGGCGCTGATGCTGATTGTGCTGTCGCTGACCGTTTCCTGCCGCTATATCTGGTGGCGTTACACCTCAACGCTGAACTGGGACGACCCGGTGAGTCTGGTCTGCGGTCTGATTCTGCTGTTTGCCGAAACCTATGCCTGGATTGTGCTGGTGTTGGGGTATTTCCAGGTCATCTGGCCGCTCAATCGCCAGCCCGTACCGCTGCCGAAGGACACCACGACGTGGCCGACTGTCGATCTCTTCGTCCCAACCTACAACGAAGACCTGAGCGTGGTGAAAAACACCATTTATGCTGCGCTCGGCATCGACTGGCCGAAAGATAAACTCAAGGTCTGGATCCTGGATGACGGCAACCGCCCAGCGTTCCGCCAGTTCGCGGAAGAGGTCGGCGTCGAATACATCGCCCGTCCGACGCACGAACATGCTAAAGCCGGTAACATCAATAACGCGCTGAAGTATGCCACCGGGGAGTTTGTCTCGATCTTTGACTGCGACCACGTACCTACGCGATCGTTCCTGCAGATGACCATGGGCTGGTTCCTGAAAGAGAAAGAGCTGGCGATGATGCAGACGCCGCACCACTTCTTCTCGCCGGACCCGTTTGAACGCAACCTTGGCCGTTTCCGTAAGACCCCAAACGAAGGCACGCTGTTCTATGGTCTGGTGCAGGATGGTAACGACATGTGGGACGCCACGTTCTTCTGCGGCTCCTGTGCGGTTATCCGCCGTAAACCGCTGGATGAAATTGGCGGTATTGCCGTCGAAACGGTGACTGAAGATGCGCACACCTCGTTGCGTCTGCACCGTCGGGGTTATACCTCGGCCTATATGCGTATTCCTCAGGCCGCCGGTCTGGCGACGGAATCGCTCTCGGCGCACATTGGTCAGCGTATTCGCTGGGCGCGCGGCATGGTGCAGATTTTCCGTCTCGATAATCCACTGATAGGGAAAGGGCTCAAGCTGGCGCAGCGTCTCTGCTACGTCAACGCGATGTTCCACTTCTTATCCGGCATCCCGCGGCTGATCTTCCTGACCGCGCCGCTGGCGTTCCTGCTCCTTCACGCCTATATCATCTACGCCCCGGCGCTGATGATTGCGCTGTTTGTTCTGCCGCACATGATCCACGCGAGCCTGACGAACTCGAAGATTCAGGGTAAATATCGCCATTCCTTCTGGAGTGAAATCTACGAAACGGTGCTGGCCTGGTACATTGCGCCGCCAACGATGGTGGCGCTGATCAACCCGCATAAAGGGAAATTCAACGTCACCGCGAAGGGGGGGGCTGGTGGAAGAGGAGTACGTCGACTGGGTGATCTCCCGTCCGTATATCTTCCTGGTCTTGCTGAACATCGTTGGCGTCATCGCCGGTATCTGGCGTTACTTCTACGGCCCTGAAAATGAAATCCTGACCGTCTTTGTGAGTATGGCCTGGGTCTTCTACAACCTGATTATTCTTGGCGGCGCGGTGGCGGTGTCGGTGGAGAGTAAACAGGTTCGTCGCGCGCATCGCGTTGAAATCTGCATGCCCGCGGCGATTGCCCGTGAAGATGGTCACCTCTTCTCCTGTACCGTGCACGACTTCTCTGACGGTGGTCTGGGGATCAAAATCAACGGCCAGGCGAAAGTGCTGGAAGGGCAAAAAGTTAACCTGCTGCTTAAGCGCGGACAGCAGGAGTATGTCTTCCCGACGCAGGTAGCGCGTGTGGCGGGCAATGAAGTCGGTCTGCAACTGATGCCGTTGACCAAAAAGCAACACATTGATTTTGTGCAGTGTACGTTTGCCCGTGCGGATACATGGGCTCTCTGGCAGGACAGCTTCCCGGAAGATAAACCTCTGGAAAGCCTGCTGGATATTCTGAAGCTGGGGTTCCGTGGCTATCGTCACCTTGCAGAATTTGCCCCGTCGTCGGTGAAATTAATTTTCCGGTCACTTACTTCGCTGGTTTCCTGGGTCGTATCGTTCATTCCTCGTCGTCCTGAGCGGGATGAGGCGAAGCAGGCGGACCCGGTTATGGCTCAACAATGATGATAACGCGATGAAAACAAAACTTTCCTGGTTATGTGCAGTGGCAATGGGGATGAGTGCGCTCCCCGCAACAATGGCTAACGCAGAGCCTGATAACGCAGCGGCAACGCCTGCGCCAACAGTGCCTGTGGTCGCGCAGGCAACCGATCCGGTTATTACTGCCGCGCCCGGTCAAACAGAAAATGTCATTCCGAACCAGCCAACGGAGGGGAACACTCTACCCGCCGAGAACCCGGTTATCGGACAGGTGATGCCGGGTGTTCGGGGGGCGAATGCGCCCGTTGTCGCGGAAAATGCCCCGTCACGCGACGTCAAGCTGACCTTCGCGCAAATCGCGCCGCCGCCGGGCAGCATGGTGTTGCGCGGCATCAATCCTAATGGCGGCATTGAATTTGGCATGCGCAGCGATGAAGTCGTCTCGAATGCCGTGCTGAACCTTGAATATACCCCGTCGCCGTCCCTGCTGCCGACCCAGTCTCAGTTGAAGGTTTACCTGAACGATGAGCTGATGGACGTACTGCCGGTTACCAAAGAACAACTGGGTAAGAAAACGCAGGCGCAGGTGCCGATTAACCCGCTGTTCATTACCGACTTTAACCGCATTCGTCTGGAGTTTGTGGGTCACTACCGCGATGTCTGTGAAAACCCGGCCAGCAACACGCTGTGGATGGACATCGGGCGTAACTCCTCGCTGCAGATGACCTATCAGTCCCTGGCGCTGAAGAACGATCTCTCCGCCTTCCCGGTGCCGTTCTTCGATCCTCGTGATAACCGTCCGCTCACGCTGCCGATGGTGTTTGCGTCGTCCCCGGACGTAACCGAGCAGCTGGCGGCCACCATTGTGGCTTCCTGGTTTGGTTCGCGTTCCGGCTGGCGCGGTCAGAATTTCCCGGTGATGTATGACAAAATGCCGGACAGAAACGCGATTGTATTTGCCACCAACGCGAAACGTCCTGCCTTCCTGCGCGATCATCCTGAAGTCAAAGCGCCAACCATTGAGATGGTCAGCCACCCGGATAACCCGTACGTGAAGCTGCTGGTGGTCTTTGGTCGTGACGATAAAGATCTGGTCCAGGCGGCAAAAGCGATTGCCCAGGGCAACGTTCTTTTCCGCGGCAACAGCGTCGTGGTGGACGAGGTCAAGCCGCTGCTGGCGCGTAAACCTTATGATGCGCCAAACTGGGTGCGTACCGACCGTGTCGTGACGTTTGGTGAGCTGAAAACCTATGAAGAGCAGCTGCAGGCGTCCGGGCTTGAACCCTCGCCAATTAGCCTGTCACTGAACCTGCCGCCGGATCTGTACCTGCTGCGTACCAACGGCATCGATATCAATCTTAACTACCGTTATACCGCGCCGGCGACGAAAGACAGCTCGCGCATGGATATCAGCCTGAACAACCAGTTCCTGCAATCGTTCAGCCTGCAAAGTACCCAGGACACTAACCGACTGATGCTTCGCCTGCCGGTGCTGCAGGGGCTTCTGGACGGTAAAACGGATGTCTCCATTCCGGCACTGAAGCTTGGGGCAATCAACCAGCTGCGTTTTGACTTCCAGTACATGAACCCGATGCCTGGCGGTTCGGTGGATAACTGCATCACCTTCCAGCAGGTTCAGAACCACGTTGTCATCGGCGATGAGTCGACCATCGACTTCTCGAAGTACTATCACTTCCTGGCGATGCCGGATCTGCGCGCCTTTGCTAATGCAGGCTTCCCGTTCAGCCGCATGGCCGATCTCTCTGAGTCCATCGTTGTGATGCCAAAAGCGCCAAACGAAGGTCAGGTGACAACCCTGCTTGATACCATAGCAACCGTTGGGGCCCAGACGGGATTGCCGGCAATTAACGTCACGTTGACGGACGATGGCAGCCAGATCCAGAACAAAGACGCTGACATCATGGTCATCGGTACGATTCCGGATAAGCTGAAGGATGATAAGCGTATCGATCTGCTGGTGAAAGCCACGGAGTCCTGGGTTAACACCCCGCTGCGCCAGACCGATTTCCCGAGCATCATGCCGGATGCGAACGATCGCCAGGCCAGCGCGCAGACGGCCGTCACCTCTCAGGGGGCGATGGCTGCGGTAGTGGGCTTCCAGTCACCTTATAACGATCAGCGTAGCGTGGTGGCGCTTCTGGCGGACAGCCCGCGTGGCTATGAACTGCTGAATACGGCGATGAACGACAGTGGTAAACGTGCCGCGATGTTTGGCTCTGTGTCGGTGATCCGTGAGTCTGGCGTCAACAGCCTGCGCGTGGGTGATGTGTACTACGTCGGCCATCTGCCGTGGTTCGAACGCCTGTGGTATGCGCTGTCTAACCATCCGGTTCTGCTCGCCATCCTGGCCGCGGTCAGCGTGGTCTTGCTGGCATGGGTGCTGTGGCGTCTGCTGCGTATCATCAGCCGTCGTCGCCTCAACCCGGATGAGTAAGATGTGATGAAAGCCTTTCGCTGGTGTGCAGTAGCAGCGTTGATGCTGGCGGCGCTTCCTCTTCGCGCCGCCTGTACCTGGCCTGCCTGGGAGCAGTTCAAAAAGGATTACATCAGCGAGGGCGGGCGCGTCATTGATCCCAGTGACACGCGCAAAATTACCACGTCGGAAGGGCAAAGCTATGCGTTGTTCTTTGCTCTGGCCGCCAACGACCGCCGCGCGTTTGAGCAAATACTGACATGGACGCGCGATAACCTTGCCGGCGGCAATCTCAACGACCATCTGCCTGCCTGGCTCTGGGGGCAGAAAGACAAAGAAAACTGGGCGGTGATTGACACCAACTCCGCCTCAGATGCCGATGTCTGGATCGCCTGGTCACTGCTTGAAGCGGGCCGGTTATGGAAACATCCGGACTACACCCGCACGGGTAAGGCGCTGTTGAAACGCATTGCCGGTGAGGAAGTGGTGAAAGTACCAGGGCTCGGCGCCATGCTGCTTCCGGGTAAAGTCGGTTTTGCTGATGAAAACGCCTGGCGCTTTAACCCCAGCTATCTTCCTCCGCAGTTAGCAAGCTATTTCACCCGCTTTGGTGCCCCGTGGACCACGCTTCGTGAAACGAATCTGCGACTGCTGCTGGAAAGCGCGCCAAAGGGGTTCTCGCCGGACTGGGTGCAGTATCAGAAAAACAGAGGCTGGCAGTTAAAGCAGGATAAAGCGCTGGTAGGGGGCTATGACGCCATTCGTGTCTATCTTTGGGTGGGCATGATGAGTGATAAAGACCCTCAGAAAGCCCGGTTGCTGACGCGCTTCCAGCCGATGGCGGCAAAAACAATGAAACAGGGCGTGCCGCCGGAAAAAGTGGACGTGGCGACGGGTAAACGCACCGGCAATGGTCCGGTCGGGTTCTCTGCCGCCATGCTGCCGTTTTTACAACAGCGCGATGCTCAGGCGGTTCAGCGCCAGCGCGTTGCAGACCATTTTCCCGATAACAACGCCTATTACAGCTATGTACTGACTCTCTTTGGTCAGGGATGGGATCAGCATCGTTTTCGCTTCACCGCTAAAGGTGACTTAATACCGGATTGGGGCCAGGAATGCGCAAGTTCACAGTAAATTTACTCACTTTATCGCTTGGGCTGGCACTGATGCCGCTGGCGCAGGCCGTTAACTCTCCGCAGCAGAAACAGCTGCTGGAGCAGGTTCGGCTGGGCGAGTCGACACAGCGTGAGGATTTGGTTCGTCAGTCGCTCTATCGTCTTGAACTGATTGATCCGAACAACCCTGATGTTATCGCCGCCCGTTTTCGTTACCTGCTGCGCCAGGGCGATACCGCCGGTGCGCAAAAAGAGCTGGATCGCCTGAAAGGGATCGCTCCGGGCTCCAGCGCGTATCAGTCCTCACGCAATACGATGCTGCTTTCCACCCCGGATGGCCGACAGCAGTTACAGCAGGCGCGCTTGCTCGCCACGACAGGGCACACTCAGGAGGCGATTGCCGCCTATGACAAGCTCTTTGACGGCAACCCGCCGGGTGGCGACGTGGCGACGGAATACTGGAATGTGGTGGCGAAAGATCCTGCCCGCCGCAATGCGGCCATTAACCAGCTGAAAAAAATTAACAGCAGCAGCCCCGGTAATACGCAGCTGCAGACGACGCTTTCCCAGCTCCTGTTCCAGAGCGGGCGCCGCGATGAGGGCTTTGCGGTCCTGCGGGAGATGGCTAAATCGACCGGCGGCCGCAGCCAGGCGTCTGACATGTGGTATGAGCAGATCAAAGACCAGCCTGCCAGCAGCGCCAGCGTCAGCGCGTTGCAAAAATACCTGAGCGTTTTCAGCGACGGCGATAGCGTCGCGGCGGCGCGTGCCCAGCTTGAAGCGCAGCAAAAACAGCTCGCAGACCCGGCCTTCCGGGCGAAAGCGGAAGGTCTGGCGGCAGTGGATGCCGGGCAGGGGAGTAAGGCGGTTGCGGAGCTGCAAAAAGCCGTCAGCGCCAACCATGCTGACAGTGAAGCGGTGGGTGCTTTGGGACAGGCTTATTCCCAGAAAGGCGATCGTGCCCGCGCGGTGGCGCAGTTTGAAAAGGCCATAGCCCTCGACCCGCAGAGCGATAACCGGGGTAAATGGGACAGTTTGCTGAAGGTCAACCGCTACTGGCTGCTGATCCAGCAGGGCGATGCGGCGCTCAAGGCGAATAACCCGTCACAGGCGGAACGTTACTATCAGCAGGCACGTAACATCGACAATACCGACAGTTACGCGGTGCTGGGCCTGGGTGATACCGCGGCGGCACGTAAAGATAACGATGCGGCGGAGCGTTATTATCGTCAGGCGTTGCGTATGGACAGCGGTAACAGCAATGCGGTTCGCGGCCTGGCCAATATTTACCGCGCACAGTCACCGGAGAAAGCCTCGCAGTTTATCCAGTCGCTTTCTGCCAGCCAGCGCCGGAGCATTGATGATATTGAACGTAGCCTGACTAACGAGCAACTGTCCGCCCAGGCCGAACAGCTGGAGAATCAGGGGAAATACGCCCAGGCAGCAGAAATACAGCGCCGCCGTCTGGCGCTCTCGCCAGGCGACGTCTGGATAACGTATCGTCTCTCGCGCGATCTCTACAGCGCGGGCCAGCGCAGCCAGGCGGACATCCTGATGCGCTGCCGCGTAGCCAGTGGAATGGCAACATTCAGGAACTGGCCGACCGTCTGCAAAGTAACCAGGTGCTGGAAACCGCCAACCGCCTGCGCGACAGCGGTAAAGAGCAGGAGGCGGAAAACCTTCTGCGTCAGCAGCCGACCTCTACCCGTATCGACTTAACGCTGGCCGACTGGGCGCAGCAGCGTGGCGATCTGGAATCGGCGAAAACCACGTACAACGCCGTCCTGCAGCGTGAGCCGCAGAACGAGGACGCGATCCTCGGTCTGACCGAGATTTATAGCGCGCAAGGTAACAAGGACGCTGCGCGTGCCGAGCTGGCGAAACTGCCTGCCGCGCAAAATGGCGAACCGTTATCCCTTAATATGCAGCGCCGGATCGCGATGGCGCAGGCGGGGCTGGGCGATTCCGCCGCCGCAGAGCAGACCTTCAACAACATCATTCCGCAGGCCAAATCGCAGCCTGCCTCAATGGAAAAAGCGCTGGTGTTACGTGATGCCGCGCGCTTCCAGGCGCAGAACGGTCAGCCTCAGCAAGCGCTGGAGACGTATAAAGACGCGATGGTGTCATCAGGCATCACGACGACCCGTCCGGTGGACAACGACAGTTTCACCCGTCTGACGCGTAACGATGAAAAAGATGACTGGCTGAAGCGCGGCGTACGGAGTGACGCCGGTGATTTGTACCGTCAGCAGGATGTTAACGTCACGCTGCAGCACGATTACTGGGGCTCCAGCGGCACGGGGGGCTATTCCGATCTGAAAGCCCATACCACCATGCTCCAGGTCGATGCCCCGCTCTCTGATGGCCGCATGTTCTTCAGAAGCGATTTGGTCAATATGGACGCCGGTTCATTTGATAACAATAACGGTACGTACGACCCTAAATGGGGGACCTGCTACGAAACACCGTGTAGCGGCAGCACCCATCAGAGTGACAGTGGCGCCAGCGTCGCCGTCGGCTGGCAGAATAAAACCTGGTCGATGGATATTGGTACCACCCCAATGGGCTTTGACGTCGTCGACGTGGTGGGCGGCCTGAGCTACAGCAGCGATCTGGGTCCCATCGGTTATACCGTCAACGCCCATCGTCGGCCAATCTCCAGTTCACTGCTGGCCTTCGCCGGGCAGAAAGATACCAATACCGGCACCACCTGGGGCGGCGTACGGGCGACCGGGGGTGGCGTAAGCATCAGCTATGACAAAGGTGAGGCGAACGGCGTCTGGTCAAGCCTGAACGCAGAAACGCTGACGGGTAAAAATGTGGAAGATAACTGGCGCGTCCGCTGGATGACGGGTTACTACTACAAGCTCATTAATAAAAACAACGAGCGCCTGACGGTCGGCGTCTCCAATATGCTCTGGCATTACGACAAAGACCTGAGCGGATATACCTTGGGTCAGGGCGGCTATTACAGCCCGCAGGAGTATGTCTCCTTCGCACTGCCGGTGACCTGGCGTAAACGCACGGAAAACTGGTCCTGGGAGCTGGGCGGCTCTGTCTCCTGGTCACACTCCAAAACCAAAGATGAACTGCGCTACCCGATTCAGAGTCTGATCCCGACCGATGAACCCGGCCGCTATACTGACCGGGGCGCGATGGAAACCGGCAGCAGCAGCTCCGGCACGGGTTACACCGCACGGGCGATTATCGAACGCCGGGTCACGTCCAACTGGTTTGTGGGCATGGGCGTGGATATTCAGGAAGCGAAAGACTATACCCCAAGCCATGCGCTGATTTATGTGCGTTACTCTGCCGCAGGCTGGCAGGGCGATATGGACTTACCGCCGCAGCCGCTCATTCCTTACGCGGACTGGTAATCGGATTTTCCTTAATCCATTTGTAAGTCTCTCTTAATAGCACAGCAATCGGGTATACTCAGGCGCGCCAGGTTTACACCCTGGCGCGCCCTGCGCTTCGAGTTTTGTGGAGAGTCATTTTGCGTGTCAGCCGTTCCTTAACGATCAAACAGATGGCGATGGTGTCTGCCGTCACGATGCTGTTTGTCCTGCTTTTCTGCGTCATTTTGCTGTTTCATTCCGTGCAGCAGAATCGCTATAACACGGCTTCGCAGTTAGAAAGTATCGCCCGCTCGGTGCGCGGCCCACTCTCCGCCTCGATCCTGAAAGGGGATATTCCCGAAGCGGAAACCATTTTAAAACGCATTCAGCCTGCTGGCATCGTGAGCCGCGCGGATGTCGTCTTGCCCAACCAGTTCCAGGCGCTGCGGATGAGCTTTATCCCGGAACGCCCCGTCCCGATGATGGTCATGCGCCTGTTTGAACTGCCGGTGCAAATTTCTCTGCCTCTCTATTCGCTGGAACGTCCTGCCAATCCGCAGCCGCTGGCCTACCTGGTCCTGCAGGCAGACTCGTATCGCATGTATAAGTTCGTCATGAGTTGGGTGGTTACGTTAGTGACCACTTGCTTACTTATGACCCTGATTCTCAGCGTGGCGTTAACCTGGTGTATTAACCGGTTGATTGTGCATCCGTTGCGCCGTATCGCCCGCGAGCTGAATGCGCTTGCGCCGCAGGATCAGATGGGGCACCAGCTTGAACTGCCGCGCCTTCATCATGACGATGAGATCGGGATGCTGGTACGCAGCTATAACCTCAACCAGCAGCGCATCCAGCGTCAGCAGGATGAATTAAATAACAGCGCCACGCGATTCCCGGTGTCAGAACTTCCTAATAAGGCGTTTCTGATGGCGATGCTGGAGCAGACGGTTGCGCGCCAGCAAACCACGGCGCTGATGGTGATCGCCTGTGAAACCCTGCAGGATACGGCGGGCGTGCTCAAGGAGAGCCAGCGTGAAATGCTGCTGCTGACGCTGGTGGAAAAGGTGAAATCTGTCCTGGCCCCGCGCATGGTGCTGACGCAGGTCAGCGGTTACGACCTGGTGGTGATAGCCAACGGCGTGAAAGAGCCGTGGCATGCCATCACATTAGGTCAGCAAGTGCTCACTGTCATTAACGAGCGGCTGCCTGTTCAGGGGATCCAGCTGCGTCCAAGCGCCAGTATCGGTATCGCCATGTACTACGGTGATTTAACGGCGGAGCAGCTGTATCGCCGCGCGTTCTCGGCGGCGTTTACCGCCCGGCGCAAAGGCAAAAATCAGATCCAGTTCTTCGACCCGGAACAGATGGAAAAGGCGCAGCAGCGCCTGACGGAAGAGAGCGACATCCTGACCGCGCTGGATAACCGTCAGTTTGCTCTCTGGCTACAGCCGCAGGTGAATTTACAGACGGGTGAAGTAAAAAGCGCCGAGGCGCTGCTCCGTGTACAGCAGCCGGACGGCTCATGGGAGCTGCCGGAGGGGCTGATTGAACGCATTGAATCCTGTGGCCTGATGGTCACCGTCGGTTATTGGGTGCTGGAGGAGTCCTGCCGCCAGCTTGCCGCCTGGCAGGAGCGCGGCGTGACGCTGCCGCTGTCGGTCAATTTGTCTGCGTTGCAGCTCATGCATCCGACGATGGTTTCCGAAATGCTGGAGCTGATCAATCGCTACCGGATCAAGCCTGATACGCTGACGCTGGAAGTGACGGAGAGCCGACGCATTGACGATCCTAACGAAGCCGTTGCCATTCTGAAGCCGCTGCGCAATGCCGGCATTCGCATCGCGCTGGACGATTTTGGTATGGGCTACGCCGGGCTGCGTCAGCTTCAGCATATGAAAACCCTGCCGGTGGATGTGCTGAAAATCGACAAAGCGTTTGTCGAAGGGTTGCCAGAGGACAGCAGCATGGTGCAGGCCATTATTCAGATGGCGCGCAGTCTCAATCTGCATCTGATTGCCGAGGGGATTGAAACCGACGCGCAGCGCATCTGGCTGGCAGAGGCGGGCGTAGAGAGCGGTCAGGGCTTCCTTTTTGCCGCTGCTGTTCCTGCGGATGTCTTTGAACAACGCTATCTTCCCGGTGCTGACAATCACGCAAAAGTGTAATTTTGTTGCTGGCTTGTGCGAGCCAGCTCAAAGTTCTTAACATTTGTGTTTCAAATTTGAACTGAGTTTATTTCTGTCCTGTTATACGGGTGTTATTTTAGAGCCGCAGGTTAACCATAACCTTACAAAACCTGTGGTTTTTCTTCCCAAGGACACCTTATGAAAACCTCACTCTTCAAAAGTCTCTATTTCCAGGTCCTGACAGCCATCGCCATCGGTATTTTGCTGGGGCATTACTACCCTGAGCTGGGCGCGCAAATGAAACCGCTTGGCGACGCGTTCGTGAAGCTCATCAAAATGGTCATCGCCCCGGTAATCTTCTGTACGGTTGTCACGGGCATCGCTGGCATGGAAAGCATGAAAGCGGTAGGCCGTACCGGTGCTGTGGCGCTGCTCTATTTCGAAGTGGTCAGTACCCTTGCGCTGATTATTGGTCTGATTATCGTTAACGTGGTCCAGCCTGGTGCGGGCATGAACGTTGACCCCTCAACGCTCGATGCCAAAGCGGTCGCGGTCTATGCCGAGCAGGCGAAGGATCAGGGCGTGGTGGCCTTCCTGCTGGACGTGATACCCGGCAGCGTCATTGGCGCATTTGCCAGCGGAAACATTCTGCAGGTACTGCTGTTTGCCGTCATGTTTGGCTTTGCCCTGCACCGTCTGGGCAGCAAAGGCCAACTTATCTTTAATGTGATTGAGAGCTTCTCACAGGTCATCTTTGGCATCATCAATATGATCATGCGCCTGGCGCCAATCGGTGCCTTCGGTGCGATGGCCTTCACCATCGGTAAATATGGCGTAGGTACGCTGGTGCAGCTGGGCCAGCTGATTATCTGCTTCTATATCACCTGTATTCTTTTCGTGGTGGTGGTGCTGGGCTCCATTGCCCGTGCGACAGGTTTCAACATCTTCAAATTTATCCGTTACATTCGTGAAGAGCTGCTGATTGTGCTGGGGACCTCTTCTTCAGAATCGGCGTTGCCGCGTATGCTCGACAAGATGGAAAAACTCGGGTGCCGTAAGTCGGTGGTCGGGCTGGTGATCCCGACGGGCTACTCCTTCAACCTTGATGGTACGTCGATATACCTGACGATGGCGGCGGTGTTCATCGCTCAGGCGACCAACAGCCATATGGATATTTTCCATCAGATCACCCTGCTGGTGGTGCTCCTGCTCTCCTCGAAAGGCGCGGCAGGCGTAACGGGCAGTGGCTTTATCGTGCTGGCGGCTACCATTTCTGCGGTGGGGCATCTGCCGGTGGCGGGCCTGGCGCTGATTCTCGGTATTGACCGCTTTATGTCCGAGGCGCGCGCATTAACCAACCTGGTAGGTAACGGTGTGGCGACGGTCGTTGTCGCGAAATGGGTGAAAGAGCTGGATCACAAAAAACTCGACGATACGCTGAATAATCGCGTGTCTGATAGCAAAACTCCTGGTTTAACCTCCTAATCTTGTTACAAATGCCCGCATTCCCTTGTCGGGATGCGGGCTCCTGCGCATAATAACCCTTCATACCTGTCATAATTCGACAAGATTTTTTTTGGGTATATTTCACTTCGGACCGTGACGTTTTGCCGAACGCGCGGTCTAATCGACGTGTTTTCATCGTCATCTTTTAGAGTGCAGCGCGTCGCGAGTCACTCTTTTTAACCAGGAATGTTGATCAGGGGTTCACATGCAGGGCACAAAAATTCGACTCTTAACCGGCGGTTTGCTGATGATGGCAGCAGCCAGTTATGTGCAGGCAGATGCGCTCCAGCCAGACCCGGCCTGGCAACAAGGCACGTTAGCGAACGGTTTCCAGTGGCAGGTTTTATCCACCCCGCAACGTCCGAGCGATCGTGTTGAAATCCGTCTGTCCGTTAATACCGGCTCCCTTACGGAAAGTACTCAGCAAACCGGTTTTAGCCATTTTATTCCCCGTCTGGCGCTCACTCAGAGCGGCAGCCTGCAAGCGGTTCAGGTGCGTTCGCTGTGGCAACAGGCCATCGATCCAAAACGCCCGCTGCCTCCGGCTGTGGTCTCCTATGACTACACCATGTTTAACCTGAGCCTGCCAAATAACCGTAACGATCTGCTCAAAGAAGCGCTGACCTATCTCGCTGATGCCTCAGGCAACCTGGCGATTACGCCGGATACCGTTAACTATGCGCTGAGCAACAGCGACATGGTGGCGACCTGGCCTGCGGATACCAAAGAGGGCTGGTGGCGCTACCGTCTGAAAGGTTCAACGTTGCTGGGTCACGATCCGGCGGAGCCGCTGAAGCAGCCGGTCGATGCCGAACAGGTGAAATCGTTCTACCAGAAATGGTACACCCCGGACGCCATGACGCTGATTGTGGTTGGTAATGTCGATAGCCGCGCGGTGGTTGAACAGATCAACAAAGCGTTTGGCGATTTGAAAGGCAAGCGTGAAACGCCTGCCCCGGTTCCGACACTCTCTCCGCTGCGCGCCGAGCCTGTCAGCATTATGACGGACACCGTGCGTCAGGACCGACTCTCCGTGATGTGGGATAACGCCTGGCAGCCTATCCGCGAGTCCGCCGCGCTGCTGCGCTACTGGCGTGCCGACCTGGCGCGTGAAGCGTTGTTCTGGCACGTTCAGCAGACGCTCAGTAAGAATAACGTGAAGAATATTGGTCTTGGCTTTGACTGTCGCGTGCTTTTCCAGCGTGCGCAATGTGCCATTAACGTTGAATCGCCGGGCGATAAGCTGAATGCGAATCTTGGTGTGGTCGCCAAAGAGCTGGCAAAAGTGCGTAAAGAGGGCCTCTCTGAAGAGGAGTTCAATGCGCTGGTGGCCCAGAAAAAACTGGAGCTGCAGAAGCTGTTTGCGACCTACGCGCGTGCCGATACGGATATTCTGATCAGCCAGCGCATCCGCTCCCTGCAGAATCAGGTTGTCGACATTGCGCCTGAACAGTACCAGAAGCTTCGTCAGGATTTCCTGAACGGTTTGACCGTGGATATGTTAAATCAGGATTTACGTCAGCAGTTGTCGCAGGATATGGCATTGATCCTTACGCAGCCGAAAGGCGAGCCGGAATATGACATGAAGGAACTTCAGAAGACCTGGGATTCTATTATGGTTACCGCGCCGCAGCCGGCGACCGCAGCGGATGATTTACACCCGGACGCGACGGATATTCCGCAAGGACAGTAATGCGTAGACATGCCCTCTCCCTGTGGGAGAGGGCCAGGGTGAGGGCATCAGCCCGTACTTTGGTTAAACAGGCATCGCCTCACGCGGAATAATCGCCCCGCGATACTGAATCACGGTGCTGGCCGTCAGGTGTCCGCGCTGTGCCGCGGCTTCCGGCGTTCCCCCGGTCAGACGTACCGCCAGGTAACCCGCGCTGAAGGAGTCCCCTGCCGCTGTCGTATCAATCACGTTCTCTTTGGCCAGCTTCACCGCCGGGACTTCAACCACCGCTTCACCCGCCATCGCGACCAGACATGATTCCGCCCCGCGCTTAATGACGACTTCGCTTACGCCCGCCGCCTGCGTGCGTGCAATCACGTCATCTACGGGCTTCTCACCCCACAGGGCGTCTTCATCGTCGAGCGTCAGGAACGCGATGTCCGTGCACTGCAGCATCTGCTGATAAACCTGCTGCGTCTCTTCACGGCTGGCCCACAGGCGTGGACGGTAGTTGTTATCAAAAATCACCTTACCGCCGTTGGCGCGGCATTTATGCAGCAGCGACAGCAGCTTTTCGCGGCTGACTGGACTGAGGATCGCCAGGCTGATCCCACTCAGATAGAGATAGTCAAAGCTTGCCAGTGCTTCGCAAATGGCCGGGGCTGCATCGCTCTCTAGCCAGAACTTCGCCGCGGCTTCGTTACGCCAGTAATAAAACGTGCGTTCGCCGGTGCTGTCGGTTTCGATGTAGTAAAGCCCGGGAAGGCGGTTTTCCATACGCTGGATCAGCGCGGTGCCCACATGTTCATTCTGCCAGGCTTCCAGCATCTGCTGGCTGAAGCTGTCCGTGCCGAGGGCGGTAACATAGTCCACGGAGAGTGCTTCTGGCGCAACCTGACGGGCGATATAGACGGAAGTGTTTAACGTGTCGCCACCAAATCCGCGGCTGACTTCCGCGCCTTTTTGGGACAGCTCAATCATGCATTCGCCAATCACGGCAATTTTTTTGGACATAGTCGTGAACCTGAACAGAAGAATTTATCAGCAGTGTGCGCTGAGTGAATTAGATGGTCAACTATATTAAAACGACGTTCCATTATTTAGTTTGAGCCAGCACGTGTTCCGGCAAATTTCTGTCATCTTAATTTCATTTTCCCGGTGAATTGAACATAAAGTTCTCAATTGTCGCGCCGATAACCCAGTGACGAGTCCAGAAAGGCCATCCAACAACAGGACATCTGAAATGAAGTCAGAGCAGGTTATCCAGCGGCTGAGCACTACGCCTGAGGCAAGTATTGAGAACTTGCAGGAGCATCGCTACTGGCTGCAATGTGAGCGTGCGTATACCTATCAGCCGATCTACCGAACGGACGGTCGACTGATGGCCATTGAAATTTTGACCGTTGTTACGCACCCGTCAAACCCTTTACAGCGTATCGCGCCAGATCGCTATTTTGCCGAAGTTGCCGTTCGCCAGCGCCTTGACGTGCTGGAAGAGCAGCTTCGTATGCTGGCGACCAAACAGGCCTTTTTCGAGCGGCACAATATCCTCGCCTCGGTTAACGTGGATGGCCCGACACTGCTGGCGCTGCGTCAGAATGCAAAATTGCAGGAACTGATCGCCACTCTGCCGTGGATGCGTTTTGAACTGGTGGAGCACGTCCGGCTGCCCCAGGACTCCTCGTTTGCCTCGATGTGTGAATTTGGCCCGCTGTGGCTGGATGACTTTGGTACGGGCATGGCGAACTTCTCTGCGCTGAGCGAAGTGCGTTATGACTACATCAAAGTGGCCCGCGATCTGTTTATTATGCTGCGTCAGACCCCGGAAGGGCGAAACCTGTTTACGCTGTTATTGCAGCTGATGAACCGCTATTGCAAAGGGGTGATTGTCGAAGGTGTGGAAACGCTGGAAGAGTGGCGCGACGTGCAACACTCACCCGCTGCTGCCGCACAGGGTTATTTCCTCTCTCGTCCGGTTCCTATGGATACCCTCGATACCGTCATAACTAACCTCTGATCCGCCCGTTTCCCCTTGTCTGGACTATAGTTTTACAGGACAGGCCATCAGGAAAGGGGACAAAAATGACAAAGACAACCAGGGTTATCTCCTGGACTACAGGGATTTTCTTGTTGTTGATCGTGGTTATCGTCGTCATTATTGCGACGTTTGACTGGAATCGCCTTAAGCCGACCATCAACCAGAAAGTCTCAGCTGAGCTGAACCGTCCCTTCGCCATCCGCGGCGATTTGGGCGTGGTATGGGAACGTCAGAAACAGGAGACCGGCTGGCGAAGCTGGATCCCCTGGCCGCACGTCCACGCCGACGACATTATTCTCGGCAACCCGCCGGATATTCCGGACGTCACCATGGTCCATCTGCCACGCGTTGAAGCCACGCTGGCGCCGTTAGCGCTCCTGACCAAAACCGTCTATCTGCCGTGGATTAAACTCCAGCAGCCCGATGCGCGTCTGATCCGCCTTTCTGAAAAGAACAACAACTGGACGTTTAACCTTGCCAGCGACGGCGAAAAAGATCCCAATGCCCGGCCCTCTTCATGGTCATTCCGTCTGGACAATATTCTTTTCGATCGCGGGCGGATCGCCATCGACGATAAGGTCAGCAAGGCGGATGTGGAGATCCTGGTCGATCCGTTGGGTAAACCGCTACCGTTTAGCGAAGTGACGGGCAACCAGGCGAAAGGCGATAACGCCAAAGCGGGAGATTATGTGTTCGGCCTGACGGCCAAAGGGCGCTACAACGGTCAGCCGCTGAGCGGGAAAGGAAAAATGGGCGGCATGCTGGCGCTCAGGAGCGAAGGTACGCCGTTCCCGGTGCAGGCGGATTTCCGTTCAGGGAATACGCGCGTGGCATTCGTGGGCACGGTCAACGACCCGATGAACATGGGGGGCGTGGATCTGCGGCTGAAATTTGCCGGTGATTCGCTGGGGGAACTGTATGAGCTGACCGGTGTGTTGCTGCCCGATACGCCGCCGTTCGAAACGGACGGGCATCTGGTTGCCAAAATCGACACCGAAAAATCGTCTGTCTTTGACTACCGGGATTTTAACGGCCGCATCGGTGACAGTGATATCCACGGCTCGCTAACCTACACCACCGGAAAACCGCGCCCGAAACTGGAAGGGGATGTGGAGTCCAGCCAGCTACGTCTGGCCGATCTGGGCCCGTTGATTGGCGTGGATTCGGGCAAAGGCACGAAGTCGAAAGAGGTTAAAAAGGACGTTCAGCCTGCGGGGAAAGTGCTGCCTTACGATCGCTTCGAAACTGACAAATGGGACGTGATGGATGCTGATGTACGCTTCAAAGGGCGTAAAATTGAGCATGGCAGCACGTTGCCGCTGAGCGATCTCTCGACGCATGTCATTCTTAAAAACGCCGATCTGCGCCTGCAGCCGCTGAAGTTTGGTATGGCGGGCGGAACGATTTCCTCGAACATTCACCTCGAGGGCGATAAAAAGCCGATGCAGGGGCGCGCCGAAATTCAGGCCCGCAGGCTGAAGCTGAAAGAGTTGATGCCAAACGTGGAGTTGATGCAGAAAACCCTCGGTGAAATGAACGGTGACGCGGACATTCGTGGGGTAGGGAATTCCGTGGCGGCGCTGCTGGGCAGCGGCAATGGTAACCTGAAACTGCTGATGAACGACGGCCTGGTCAGCCGCAACCTGATGGAGATCCTGGGGCTGAACGTGGGCAACTTTATCATCGGGCAAATTTTTGGGGATGACGAGGTGCGGGTGAACTGCGCCGCGGCCAATCTGGATCTGGTTAACGGCGTGGCGCGTCCGCAGATTTTTGCCTTCGACACGGAAAACGCGGTGATTAACGTGACCGGTACCGCCAGCATGGCCTCAGAGCAGCTGGATTTGACGATCGACCCGGAAAGTAAAGGGATCCGTATTATTACCCTGCGCTCGCCGCTTTATGTCCGCGGCACCTTTAAAAATCCGCAGGCAGGCGTGAAGCCCGGGCCGCTGATCGCGCGTGGTGCGGTGGCCGCAGCCCTCGCGACGCTGGTCACCCCAGCCGCCGCGCTGCTGGCATTGATCTCGCCGTCAGAAGGTGAGGCGAACCAGTGTCGGACAATTTTGTCGCAGATGAAGAAGTAAGATGCGGGATGTTTTTGCCGGGTGGCGCTGCGCTTACCCGGCCTACATTTTGAATCGTAGGCCGGGTAAGGCGTAGCCGCCACCCGGCATGAGCTTACAGTGCCTGATGCTTAGTCTCATGCGTCAGCAGCAGCGCAATCAGCGTCAGCGCCGCCATGGCCGCCAGGTAAACGCCCACGTAGAACAGACCATAATTTGCCTGCAGCCAGGTGGCGATGTATGGCGCAACGGACGCCCCCAGAATGGAAGAGACGTTGTAGGAGAACGACGCACCGGTATAACGCACTTCCGTCGGGAACAGCTCTGGCAGCAGCGCGCCCATTGGGCCGAAGGTGAGCCCCATCAGGCTAAGGCCAATCAGCAGGTAGGCCATCACCAGTGCCGGGCTACCCGAACCCAGCAGCGGCGGGAAGACGAACAGGGCAAACAGAATGATCAGCGTGGTGATCGTAATCATGCTCGTACGACGACCGAATTTATCCGCCAGCAGGCCGGCAATCGGCACCATCACACCAAACCCGATGACCGCCATCATCAACATCCACAGTACTTCGTTACGCGGCAGACCCAGCCCAACCGGCGCGGCGGCGGTACTGTAGGTCATGGAGTAAACCGTCATGATGTAGAACAGCGTATAGGTTGCCAGCATGATGAACGTGCCCAGCACGGTGACGCGGACGTGTTTGGTCAGCAGCGTGCCCAGCGGGACTTTCACCTGTTTTTTCGCCGCGGCCACTTTAGCGAACACCGGCGTCTCATGCAGGGACACGCGGACATACAGGCCAATCAGCACCAGCACGGCAGAGAAGACAAACGGAATACGCCAGCCCCAGTTCATGAACTGTTCATCCGTCAGCAGCCAGGAAAGCAGCAGGAAGGTCCCGTTGGCAAAGAAGAAGCCAATCGGCGCGCCAAGCTGCGGGAATGAACCGTACAGCGCGCGTTTACGCGGCGGGGCATTTTCGGTCGCCAGCAGCGCCGCACCACCCCATTCACCGCCCAACCCCAGACCCTGACCAAAACGCGCCAGCGCCAGCAGGACCGGCGCCAGAATGCCAATGGTTTCGTAGGTCGGCAGCAGGCCGATCGCCACGGTGGAGATCCCCATCGTCAGCAGCGAGGCCACCAGGGTGACCTTACGACCAATACGGTCGCCAAAGTGTCCAAACAGCGCAGAGCCAATCGGACGTGCAACAAACGCGATAGCAAAGGTTGCCAGAGACTGCAGCGTCGCCGCCGTCGGGTCTCCCTGAGGGAAGAAAATATGCGGGAAGACGATGACCGCAGCGGTGGCGTAAATGTAAAAGTCGAAGAACTCAATGGCGGTGCCAATCAGCGATGCGACGACAACTTTATTGCGCGAGTTGACCGGGACGTTTTCCGCGCCAGAGTCGAGTGTTGTGGCTGTTGCTTGCATAATATTTTCTTATTTTTTATCGAACGAAAGGCCATATTACGCACAGCAAAAGCGACATTTCAATCTGTAACAAAGTCGCGTTCTGGTGATAAAAGCAACAAAAAGCGGATAATTTTCAGGCCAGCGAAAATGCTTCCATGAAATGCTTCACAGTTTTTAAGTATTGGTGAATAAAACTGGTTTTTGGTTAAATAAAAGTTACGGGCTGGATTTATATGCTGAAATGATGAGTCGGGCTGAAATTTCAGCCCGAGAGAGGGGTTAGCGGTGTGTTTTTCCCGGCATGCGTGTGTCGCCTTTGTACTCGGCGGTGGCAATCCACGCGGCGCAGAACAGGGTCAGGCGGGCGAAGAAGTAGAAGAAGGCCATCAACCCCAGCACGGAGCCGAACGCCGCGCCCGACGGGGATTTCACCAGCGACGGCAGGGTGTAGGTCATCACGATTTTAATCACTTCAAAGCCTATCGCCGCAATCAGCGTTCCGCGGAGCAGGGCCTTCTTGCGCGGACGATGACGGGGCAAACGCCAGAAAATCCAGAAGAACAGCAGGTAGTTGGCGAAAATGGAAATCGCCAGCCCAATGCCGCGCCAGGCCGGTTTCAGCCATTCGATGTAATCCAGATAGAGTGCAGAGATAATCATCTGCTGTGCGGAGCCCGCCACGGAGGTAATCGAAAGCGTAACGATGAGCGCAATGAGCAGGCCAATCAGCGAAACAAAGTCGCGGAGATACTTAACCCATATTTTCTCCTGATCCTGCGGCTTACGCTCCCACACCTCACGCGACTGGGCGCGAATGGCCTCGCGGAGGTTGCCCATCCAGTTTACCCCGGAGTAAAGGGCGATAAGCAAACCAACGATCCCAACGGTCGTACGTTGCTGAACAGCGGTATTAATCGTGCTTTTTAGCGTGGTGGCGAGGGTCGGGTCACTAACGTTATTCAGGATTTTATTGAAAATATCCTGCAGCAGCGTCGGGTGTGACGCGAGTACAAAACCGGCCGCTGCAAACGACACCATCAGAATGGGGATCATCGACAGGAAGGAGAAATAGGTGATGGCAGCACCAAACTGGTTCCCCATGCGGTCATTAAAGCGCTCGGTCGCACGTATTAAATGCGCAACCATGGGAAACTGCTGAATTCTTTCTGCCAGGCTGGTGACGGTACCCAGCGTCTTGCTGGCCGCCCCTGGGGTTTTAGCCTTTTCTGGCCCGGTTTCCATCTTCTTGATGGGATCATAATCTAAATGTTGGGTGGGTCGTTGCGGGTTATTTTCCGGCGTCACGCGTCTTTTCCTTTTCGTTAGGCTGGATGTTACTGAATTATAGCTTGCGACTAATCCACGTAAGCTTTTGTGAGTTCGGTCAGCCACTCCATGAACAGATGTACCCGACGGGAGAGGTTGCGGCGATGGGGATAAATCAGGGACACGGGCATCGGTTCCGCGCGATATTGCGGGAGGATCTCAATCAGTTTTTTCGCCCGCAGTAAATCACGTACCCCAACACGTGGAACCTGAATGATGCCCAGCCCGGCAAGGCAGGCCGCCTGATAGGTCTCCGTGCTGTTGACGGTTAATACGCCGCCCGTCTTTATCCACTGCGTTGCACTGCCGTTATAAAATTCAAAGCCCTGCGGACGGGTACCCAGCATGGCGGCGTAGTGAATCACAGCGTGTGA